>CAZROJ010000043.1:10472-26949 GCA_964601665.1 uncultured Pirellulaceae bacterium | reverse complement strand
TCGCGGAGACAAGCGACGTTTCCAATGATAAAAGGACGCTTCAGAGATACCTTCGCCCAAACAAAACTCGGCGACGGTTTGATGATTGTTTGAAAAACGATTCAAGCGGTCAAGCCAAATAGAAACGCGGGCCGACTGAGAAACTCCAGGCATTTTGATCTCCAAAGGAAAATCAAAAATTTTATGACACACGTCAATAACCGTGCTCATGAACGCTTACTGAACGCTTATAAATGGAAGCAGTGCTCGTGGGCCATTCGGCGAGCCGAGCAGTTCACTGACACAGGCAATGAGTCGTGGTCGAATTGACTTGAGCGAACGATTGACAATCGTTTCGGCCAGTTTGTTTCGGCTTGAGTTGGTTGCACGATGGTGCCCCCAGTTGTTAAGCTCAACCATGAGCGGCATTCCAGTTGTTGTTGAAAGTTTAGCAACAAAATTTCGGCAGGATGTCTCTCATTTTCCAGATCAATGATGACCGGTTGACTCAGATCGGCAACTTAGCCCAATCTCACACGAAAACCTCTTCGAACGTGCTGGCAAATTGCGCCTCGCAGAGACCACACCCAACCGATTCATTCGGTTGCACGAACAACGAACACGCATTCGTCCCAAAATCCCTGAATGACTAACAACTTGATACCTGAATTCACTCTGACTACCGGAAATTCTCCGTGGCCACTTTCGTTTTAACGTTGACTTTCAATGGCACAAAATAATGAAATCCCCGATCTGAATACCTCCCGGACGCACCGACCAACAAGTCAAAGTAGCCGGCGAGAATTCATCACCGGTATGGGAGCGATCAAGGCTGCTCGGGATCAAATCCAAGTTCCAGCCCAACCGGACTCGTGGAACCACTCTGCCGAAGTGGACGGTTTGTGGGAGCAATATTCAAAATCGGCGATGGCTTGCCAGTTCGAAATTTCCTTCAACCTACATCAGTATCACCAAGCGTCCTCCGCGACGATGCTGGCGTTCCAATTGATTGACGACCTCGAGGATCAGCTAACGATCTACCGCGACCACAGCGAAGTCAGCCAAATCAACCAACAACCCGCCGGCGTTTGGTCGAACGTTGAATCTGGTTTGTTCGAATTGCTGAAGCTCGCCAAACAACTCCATCGCGATACCGCTGGAGCGTTTGATATTACGGCGGGCGAATTGAGTCGCCTGTGGGGGTTCGAATCTCGCCGCGGCAAGCTGCCAAGTGAACAGGAAATCGAGGAGGCTCTCAGCAACGTTGATAGTCATTTGCTCAAGCTGAACGAACCCAACCTGCAAGCATCGCGAACCAAAGCAGGCGTCAAAATAAATCTTGGTGGAATTGGCAAAGGCTATGCGTTGGACCGAGTGGCCCGACTTTTCGAAGAACGTGGCATCCACGACTTTTCGATTCACGGCGGCCAAAGCAGCGTTTTGGCTCGGGGCAAAGGCAGCGATCAAACAGACGCCGGCTGGCTAGTGGGTCTCTCTCATCCGTCCATCGCAGGTGTTCGCTTGGGCATGGTCCGTTTAAAAAATCAAGCCCTTGGGACTTCCGGAACGGCTCGGCAGGGTTTCTTTCACCACGGAAAACGATACGGCCACATCATCGACCCGCGAACGGGATGGCCCAGCAGCCATCACTTATCGACCACGGTCGTCTCGGGTTCCGCAGCGGTTTCGGACGCCTTGGCGACGGCGTTCTTTGTGATGGAAACCGGCCAGATCGAGGCCTATTGCGATGACCATCCGGAAATCAAAACGATACTCGTTCAAGGCGTCGGTAAGAACTCGGGGCGAGTCAAAGTGATTGCTTTGAACTTCGAAGACTCAGAATTGAAAATTGCCGATTAGGGAATTATCGGATCTAAACAGCATCTGCTGAAACCAGCTGTGCATCTTCGACGACAATTGCTTGAGCTCGTTCGCAAAGCATGTGAAATTCACTGCGAACGTCGTCATCCGAAAGCGTACTCTGGCCACGAGAAATCGCCTCAAATTCATCCTCGTGACGCAAAAATGCGGCGACCACTTCAGGATCAAATTGGCTTCCTGATCCTGCCAGGATAATTCCTTTGCTTTCGGCGTGGCTTAAAGGTTTTTTGTAGGGTCGTTTAGATGTCAATGCATCGTACACGTCTGCCACTGCCACAATTCGTGCCGCCAGTGGAATTCTGTCGCCAGCCAAACCATGCGGGTAGCCTTGGCCGTCCCATCGTTCGTGGTGATAAAATGCGACTTGGATGGCCAATTGCATAAACGGATTGTCTTCGCCCAGTCGAACTTGAATCGCTTCCAAGCATTCGCCACCGATCAACGTGTGCAGTTCCATCACGTCTCGTTCGGCCTTGGTCAATCTTCCCGGCTTGAGCAAAATCGAATCGGGGATGCCGACTTTACCCACGTCGTGCAGTGACGATGCGAGTGCCAAGTTGTGCACGAAATCATGCGTTTGCAGCTCCGGCAATCTTTCTCGCAAGTCCTTTGCCAACAGCAAAACGTAACTACGAATCCGATCCAAGTGTTCGCCCGTGTCGTTGTCTCGTGATTCGGCCAGCTTGGCCAATCCAAAAATGACGGCGTTCTGCGTTCGCGAAATTTGGAGGCCACTTGCGACGATTTCTTTTTCGAAATTCGCGTGTTCGGTTTCCACGTTGGCCGTAATTCGATTTACGGTCATCAACGACGCAGCCAAGCCAACAAATCCCAGCAGCAGAGTAGCCGCAAAGAAAACTTGCTGTGCTGTTTTGATTTTGTCGCCCACCTTCATCGCTGCCATACTCGGACGTTGGGCCACGACCAGAATTCCATTAAATTCAGAATGGAAACAAGCGGTCGCATAGTGACGCCGCTCGTTGATGATGATTTCGCCGCTGCGGCTTAAATTATGTTTGGAGGAATCGGCAACCGACAGCAAGCTCGCATCATCGCCGTGTGAGTCATCGAATTTGACTTTTGCAAACGTGCCTGCCTGAGTCAGTTCGGCAAACTTTGGACTGCCGCAGATCGAAGTGCCTGTTTCAGGATCGACGATACACACAAAGCCGTAGTTCGGCATTTGAACTGCCACCAAGACGCTCTGCAATTGTTCAATCTGTTCTTCATTAGCGGAGCCCACGTCAGCGATCGAAAGGTCGTTTACTTCAGCAAGGATTTGTCGGCTAATCAGACGAATATTGGTGTAAGCATCAGCAGCCAAGGTTTCTTGGGTTCGGTTCCCGAACCAACTGAACATTAGGACAACGGCGATCAGCAGCAGTGCGAGCTGCACGGCTGTAATGAGTATCAATGTCAACCATCCAGATTTGGCATTCATAGTTTTGAGGGTGCCGAGGCTATTAAAGTGGGGGGAGGAATTCGAACGAACCCCTAAACGAGAACCGTTGGTTGGAAGCCTAGGTTTTGTTTTGCCCCACACGGCAAGATTCGGCAAAAAACTGCGTTTTTAGTTGGCCCATAGTTGGCCCAGCAAACGCTTCAGTCGGCGAGTAGGCGGACGGCACGGTACCGCGACACGTTAATTTTATTCAAAACTCAAGTGTCTCAGCCAACTTCCCTACCAATCGAACTGATATTGCCGCTTGATGGATTTGAAGCCTTCAACTGCCTTCAATTCTCAGCTCGCCCGCTAAACCAGCCACTTCCAGCCCAAACAATCAAAACAATTGGACGTTTGCGAATATTCTGCAATACTTGCACCGGGCAAACCTTTCAAAGCCGAGCTGAAATCATGAAGTGGGTAATAGGATTCATCTGTTGTTACGTGGCGATGCCGTCGCTTGCATTGCTCGCTTCGCCGCAACTGCTAAGCATGCCGACAGAAAAATTAGATGCGGAAACCATTGACGCGATCGATCAACTTCTCGATTCCAACTGGCAACGAAACTCCGCCAACCATCGCAAGTCGCAGTCCATTTTTGAAAATGCACCACGAGACAACCCCCACGTTTTGGTCGCCTACGCAATCAATCGGATCCAGCATGGCAAAACGAGCGACGCCCTCGCAGCGGCCAAAGAAACACGCCAACGATTCGAAACAAATCTCGATGGCCCCGTGCTAGAAATCTGGCTTCTTGCACTCACCGACAACTACGAACGCGCCATCGTTCGAATTGGCGATCTAAAAAAACGCTTGACCCAAGCCCGCGATCGCGGCCTGGTTTCGGAGCCGGCCGAACTAAAACTCTACAGTCGCCTCGGCCGCCTCATGGGATATTTCGAAGGTCCAGTCGCTGAAAAACTGAGTCCCCAATTGGTGGCTCAAATCAGCCAACAATTACAAGCAGACCTATCTCCCCAGGCTCAAAACGCGTATTCAAAAAATCGAACGTCCGTGTTGATCCAATTCAAGGAACTGCTCAACGACTTGGCAAAATTTGAAAGTGTCGAATTAGCTCGCGTTGCAGCAGCCAATGAAGTCGAAAAAAAGCGATTGGAACAGGACAACATACTTATCCAGCAGACCCGCGAACGACTGCAGCCAAAACTGGAACAACTGAACGAAACGGCAAACTCAGAATCAAGCATCCTCGAGCAACAGATTTTGAGTGCGGCCAGCGAACTGGAATTCGCCAACCAAGCTGCCTTCAGGACCGAACAAGATTTAGCGTTTCTGTATGCCGACTTATTGAGCATCAATCGACGTTTCCGAGGGCCCTTGCTATTTGACACCTTCGCTCTAGAGGACCAAATTTTTCGCACCGAAATCCAATTGAACCAGTTTCGAACTTCGGCAATCAATGCCGCTTCAAACCTAGCCGTGTTACGCAATCAATTGATTGCCACCCAAAACCGATACACCCGACAGATCGACACGGTGCAAAAACAACTCAACCGTACCGAAGTAATCCAGACACGAAACGGTCGCGAGCTCAAGAAAATCGCCCAAGGACCAAAAATTGCCGGCGGCAAGAAAAAGGCCAGAAAGCATCGCCGCAAAGCACTCCGCACCTACGACGATTTAAGCCTTGAACTTTATCGTCAAGAACTTTTGGACGCGATCAAATAGCCCCTTTTCAGTCCTTGCGTCTGTCCGCATTTCGGTCCCAAAACAAGATGCCACCGCGGTGCCGTGGAAACGAAAAACCGTTGACGATACACAGGTCGATATCCATCGGGTCGGCGACCATATCTTCGGCTAAAATCTTTTTGGCTTCTTTCGCCACGTCCTCCAAAATCGTTTTGACGATCGAATCGTCATCCACCGAAGCTGAATTCTTTTCACGGTATCCAGAAATTAACTGTTCGGTCTGTTGGCTGACCGTCCCAATCGGGCTGCCACCGGTGTAGTCATAAAAGCCTTTCTGGACCTTGCGTCCCAGCCGTCCGTTTTTCATTAGCTTGGGTAGCACCGGCGACAATGCCACACAGTCCAAGCCTGATTCCCACATCGTTCGGCCCGCGTACATACAAGTATCGACGCCGATCACATCGATGATCTCGAAGGGTCCGCCGAGAAATCCGAATTCTTTGATCGCGGAATCGATTTGCACAATTTCAATCCCCGAAGAATAAAGGTCCAAGGCGGCGCCCAGCATCGCGGCGAGCAATCGGTTCACAACGAAGCCGGGACTATCGTTCATCGCCACCGGCATTTTTTCGATTTTTTGAACGAACCGAACCGCCGATGTCACCGTTTGCTCGGCAGTCGCAGGCCCGCAAATAACTTCCACCAGCGACATCAATTCGGGATGACAAAAGTGAATGCCACAAAAACGATTGGGGCTTTTTAAAAAACCACCCAGTTTTTCGATCGGGATCGCCGACGTATTGGACGCAATGATTGCCGAATCCTTGACAGCCGATTCAATCTTCTGCAAAACAATCTTTTTCACATCGATCGTTTCCACAACCGACTCAATCACCAAATCACACTCGCCAAACGCTTCGTACGACGACGCCAAATCGATTTTGACTGCTCCGCCAGAGCCCGCCAGTTCCTCGTTTTCATGCTGCGACTGAATCGCTTGCACTGCATTTTCAGCGATCAGCACATCCGCATCGTAGATCCAAACATGCAGCCCCGCGTCGACACAAATTTTGGCAATCGAGCTTCCCATCAAACCAGCGCCCACGATTCCCACTTTTTTAATTTCGGGAACATCGTAATCGAGATCAACCAACCCCGGCGATTTTCGATTTCGTCGGACGGCCGCTTCGTAGTACATCGATCCACGGCTGGCTGGACTGCCCCATACTTGAGCCACGGCCTTGGACTCAGATCGCCAAGCCTCTTTTGCAGGCATCACGCAGGTTCGGACCAAGTGCTCCAATAATACCGTCGGTGCGTAGGGAAAAACGGATTCGTTCGCCACGATTTGTTTCGCACACCGGTCCAATACCGGCTGAGCGATATCTTGCCACGTCGGTGGCGTGACACCGGGAACCGGGCCAGCTGTCGACACTCGATGCTGAACAAACGCCTCGGATACTTTCACTCGTTGCAGCAAAGCCAAGGCTGCGTCTTGTAAATTTATCGCGTCACCAACAACATCCACCAGTCCGATCGCTCGGGCCTTTTCGACACCGATCGCATCTCCAGACGTCAGCAATTCGGCCGCGTCGTCCAATCCAATCACTCGCGGCAGCAACACCGTGCCAGCCCAGCCGGGCATCAACCCGAACTTGACCTCGTCGAACGCAAATTTGACTCGGCCAGAACTCGCCGCGACCCGATAGTCACACCAAAGCGACAACTCGAGTCCATTTCCGAAACATTGATTTTCAATCAAGGCAACGGTTGGAAACGGGCAACGGCTCAACCGAGCCAAAACAGCGCGTCCCCGCTGACAGTAATGGTGTACTTTTTTCGCCGGCCAATCAAAATTTTCGCTAACACGATCGAAGTCTAAACTTTGCGCAAAACCCGCGCGTCCGGCAGATTTAACAACCAACCCGGCGACGTCGTCTTGTTGAGACAACGTTTCCATCGCCCTGTCAATTTCGCTCAACACGTCAGCCGTCAAAACGACGCTACCCGCGGCGTTGGGGCGCAAGTTCAGCACCGCAATGCCATCCATGTTTTGGGAAATTTCAACTGACGAGTTATCAGACATGCGAGATCTCTAATCCATTCAAAAAGCGGGCGATTACTCGCGCGCCGTCCAATCGAACCTCGCTCTGGCCACGCCACGATCGAGTTTACCTTGGCTCACAACGTACTCGAAAACACATCCAGCCAAAACCTCTCTCAAGCCGTCGCTCCACCGCACTATCCTGCCACGCTCGATTTTCTACGTCGACCAATCGCGGCCAAGCCACACGCGATCGTCAACAAGACGCCCGCACTTGGTTCCGGAACAGCGACAAACTGCAAATTATCAATTGCCAAAAACGCTGGCACGTTCAAACCAAAATCTGGATCGAAATCGCTCGAGGAAAGCGAGAAAGCCAGCGACTTCGTATCTCCAAAGTCGGTTAAGTCCACCGTTTCCCACTGCTCCAAAAACTGCAGGCTGCCATTTTCGAACCGAGCAAGATCGACTTCGACTGCCCCCGTGGCTAACCCTGCCGAATCAAAACCAGCAATCTCAAGCATCAAAAAGTCACCTTCAGAAAACTGTTGGCTTGAATCTGGCTCGGGCGCGAAACCGTCCAGTCCATCGCGGAAGTAGAGCGCCGCATAGGTCGAATTGGCAATGTCGATCGAATCCAAGTCAGCCAAACGATCGAAAACCAAGGCCGCGTTAGAAGTCGACACACCCTCGGACGTTGTCGAGGATCCCGTGGCCACCATTCCATACGTTTGGCCAGCAACCGTCGTTCCATTGCCTCCCGATCCTCCACCAGGAAACGCAGCGAAAAGATTACCAAAGCCCGGCGTCGTCGTATTTACATATCGCGAGTACGAAAATCCCGGACCAAATTCACGTGTCCCAAAGCTGACCCCCTGACTAACAAACTCACCTGTTGGTGCTGTGCTTGCGTAGCCATTAAACACGTCGCCTGCTCCCAAGAGTTGAGTACCGAACACATTCGGCAGACTGCTATCGAAGTCATCCAGTTCTTCAAAATCAATCACCACCGTCTGTGCATCAACGGCGGTAGACAAATTGACGAACGCTAAAAATACAAAGCAAAAAATAAAATGTTTCATGTCTCTCTCGTAAAAAAATTGCATCGCCTCAAGCCGACATAACACATGCCAGTTTTTTGGCTCTCTCGATGTAACAAATACCTAATAAACTTCGACCTCGCCCAGCGCCCGCGTGCAAATTGCAGCCAGCACCGGCAGGGACATTGACTCGTCTAAAAAACGAACGCTTCCATCACAAAAAACTCCATTCGCACCTCCCGGATGTTCGCTACGAATGTCGTTTTCAAATCCGGGTGCTTGATTGATTGCAAAAGCTTGATCAAAAATGTTTCTCCCGTTGATCCATTGACCTTCATGCCAACGAGAGTCTTCAGCAACAATCAGCGTGTTAGAAGTGCCGTCGCGAATCTCGCCAATGGCAACAGGAACACCAATTAACATTGTTCCTTTGGGCGGCGAGTTTCTCCCAGTAATTCGCTCGCCAAAAATACCGCCATAGTCGCAAGCCCCGCGCCCCTCAACGCGATCTGAATCGCGTTGACTGCTGGGGCAAAGGTAGACGGAAATCACTTCGGCAGCGGCCTCTTGGTTATCAACTGCGTCAAAAGCTTGACCGATGTCCAGCTTCTGAAATACATTGTCTTGCTCGATGAAAGGCAACAAAAAAGCACTCCAAGCAAGTTGCCTTTGGTTCGGGTCAGTGCTGCGAAACGGACGCCATTCAGTCGTCCCCGCAGGAAAGGCCGAATTAGAATTGTGATACAAATGGAGGGCCAAACCGATCTGCTTCAGATTATTGCCGCAAACCGTTCGCCGCGCCGACTCACGCACCATTTGAATCGCCGGTAGTAACATTCCTACCAAGACGCCAATAATTGCGATCACGACCAGCAATTCCACCAGCGTGAATCCCGGTCGCTGCGTACGGCCGGGCCTTGAATTAGCGCTTCGCCCCTTGGCCAAAGCGCAAAAAGGGCGCAGTTCTTTTCGAATCAATGAGAACATATTTTCCTCGCATTCCTTGGGTTCGTCCCTCGCAGAACCGGCAGGCAAAGTAACTGTGGCAGGTATTCTGGCTCCCGAACGGCCAATCAAATTGGCTTAACGTTTCGCCTTCTCGCTTAAGGCCCTGGCGGAAAAGAATCTGCGAACCAAAGTGAAAATCACCATGGCTTGCACTCATTCTTAACTGCCTTTCGCCTGAGCCAACAAATCGTGGCTCGTGCTGCCCACGCAAATGGGCAACGACAGCAATGGCAAAGATTGAAACGGTTGGATCGGTTACAGCGGCGGGGCCGCTCCAGGTTCTCACTGGATTCCCTCTAATTCGTCACCGAGTTGTCACGAATCACCACACTACAGTCGCCGATCGTAGTCGAAGACGCTCAGTTGCAACACCCACGCCGCTCCCATTTTTTCGGTTGTAATGGATTTAACTTTTTCACCCACTTTTGCGATGCGAACGACTCCAACGAAAACAACGCCTGTGCCGCTTGAGCAAAGACGTTGGTTTGCAAATCACCGAATTTCCACCCTCCGGCGAGCCTTACGTGACATAGGTTTTTGTGTGGCATTGCTTCCATGAGCACTGCAAACGTTCACCCTGATTTCAAAAATCCCCAATCCCATGTTCTCACGTCAACCCTTCGGCAACCGTCGCTCAACCGACAAACGCTCCCATCGCCGACGCCGACGATTCGGCCCCACCAGCTCAAATCGATCTGGCGCTGCCGCGGTCGAGGCCGCAATTTGCTTTCCGCTGATCATTTTGCTGATGATGGGAACACTCGAAATTACGGCAGGACTGTACCTGAAAGAATCGGTTTCGGTTTGCTGCTTCGAAGCCTGCCGGATCGGCACGCGAAGAGGTGCAACGGCCGCAGATGTTCAAGCGCGAGCGGTCGAAGTTTTGGCCGATCGTGGAGTCGTCCTTGGCTCGACAGGCGAGATCAAGATCACACCACCCAACTTTAATTCACTCAGCGCTCTGGACACCATCAACGTGCAGATCACCGCTCCCACCGCTGGTAACTCGATATTCATTTTTGACAACCTTGCCAACCGAAATGTGACCTCGTCGGTCACGATGATTCGCGAATTTGATGATTAGACAAATCAGAATCCGCCTGCAACTTGGCCCCAGTCCACCGCGACGCCGAGCCCCTAGGGTAGCGCTGTGGTAGCGTTTTGGTAGCGTTTTAACTGCCCAACCGCTGAGCCGAAAACGACACCTCACAACATTCATCTTCGCTTGATTAGATATCAATATGTTTTCAACATTAAATCCAATTCGAAATCGACGCCGACGCCGGCGAAATGGCCTACGTCGATCTGGCGCTACCGCGGTTGAGTTCGCCATGGTGGCTCCAGCATTTTTGATTGTGATCACGATCTGCGCGGAATTCGCTCGCCTGAGTATCCTGCGAAATTTATCGCAAAACGCTTGCTACGAAACATGCCGATTCATCCTTTCCGAAGGCGCTACGATAGCCGACGGACAAACACGAGCCCAATCGATTTTGGACCGCGTGGGCACCATTGATGCAGACATTTTGATTAACGAAGCCGATGGAAGCCGAGATTCCGACGGGAACGTTATCGGTGAACTGCAATTCGACAACACAGAAGTTTCGTGCGAAATCACCATTCGGCTGGCCGACAACACCGTCATTTTGCCCGGCGCAATGTTTGGCGACAAAACAATCAACACCCAAATGTCGATGCGCACCGAAAGATACCAAGGCTTCTTCGACGCTGAAGACGCCAATTGACCCCCCTACGACGTACACCTTTGTTTTACCTAAAAAAATTACGTTTTCTGGAGACGACGATGTTTGACCCAACAACGCGATTCCGCCGGAGAGCCCGTTGGCACTCCAGTCGAAAAGGGGCGATTGTTCCCTTATTTGCAATCTTGCTACCGGCACTGCTGATCCTTTGCGGATTTGCAATCAATTTAGCTTACATGCAACTAGTCACGACCGAACTGAAAATCTCGACCGACTGCGCGGCTCACGCCGGTGGTCGCGCGATGAGCATCGCTCAGGCGGACGACACTCTGACTGTCCAACAAAAACGCGACTTGGCAATTCAAGAGGGAATTTCCAAAGCCAAAGAAATTGCAACGCTCAATCAAGTTGCCGGACGAACGATTTCCGTCGGCAATTCGGGCAGCGGCAGTGAAATTGAAATCGGCTTCGGCAAATCAATTCGCGGTGACAACGAGTACGGACCGGGTTACGGAATGTACGACTACACTGAGACGCCAACGGCCGATATTTTGACCGGCGATACGCGACCGTCCAGTATTCGCGTCACTGGTAATTTGAACTTGCCACTGGTATTTCGTGTCATGAATAACCCGGCAACCGAAAGCGCGCCGGCACGAAACATTTCGACTTTTGCTCCGACTCGCACCTCGATCGCAACACAGGTTAATCGTGACGTTGCTCTGGTTCTCGATCGCTCCGGGTCGATGTTGTATTACCGCGACGAGACCGAGTTGACGAATAGAATTAATTTACTGAACAATACGTCTCGCAGCTTTCGCTACTACTACTACAGTAGAAACCCCAACAGCCCTGACTATTGGCGAGGCCAATGGGTTGAAGACGGCATGCCCACCTCAAGCGTCTGGGATGGCCCCTACAGCTGGAAGTCCGAGACTCTAATCTCGAACTCCGAACGGACCGAAGCACTTAGGGGAATATACAATCGCAGTTACAGTGACAATCTCATTTATCAACTTGAACGTTGGGACAATTCGGCCCACACGCTTGGATTGCAGTACAGCGAAAGCTGGCAACACAGTTCCACGCAAAGTGACTACGACCCGCAAGACAAGCGAAGCTCAAACGGCGATCGCGGTGAACTGACCGTCCCCATGGCTCAATACTGCCGCGACTATGACAACGAATACCGCAATGGAAGCGTTGGTTCGCCTCGCCACAGCCGGTGGGCATTTTTAACAGAGGGTGTCGATGCCTTTCTCAACGTCCTTGACCTTACCGACCAAGAAGAACTCGTGTCGCTGGTAACGTTCAACAGTTCGGCTACGCTCGATTTTGACCTCCAAAAATCAGTCGACGACGATGGCTCCAATCCCTATCTGACAAACGGCTACCCCAACATCCGCCGAAAAATTGCAACGATCACGCCCGACGGTGGTACGGCGGTTGGCGACGGAATGCTGATTGGGTTGCCTCCACTGATCCCCGAAGAAAACGGAACATCGCGAGCCCGACCGTTCGCGGCCAAGACGATCGTCGTCCTGACCGACGGAGTGAGCAACTCCGGAACTTCTCCTGAACAAGCTGTGAAAAACATCGTCGGACAAGCGGACGTTACGATTCACACCGTGACGTTCACGCGAGGAGCCGACCAAAGTGCAATGCAAGCCGTGGCAAAAGCCGGCCGCGGTCGCCACTACCACGATAACGACGGGAGTGCATTGGTGACAATTTTTGAAGAAATCGCCAACAACCTGCCGACGATTTTGACCGAGTAGTTCAAGCGATTCAGGCCATCCGGATTTTTGAAAAAACGGCTCGGATCGAATCAACTTGAAAACTACCAAACGGGACGGGTTCAAATTGAATCCGTTCCGTTTTTTCGTTTAAAAGATAAACTGATCGAACCAACCCGGCGATCACCCGATTCAATCAAGCTCACCGCCACGCCGCCAGTAACGAACCTTAAAGCCTACCCCACAACTTTTGAGCCGACGGCCCGAGCCGCGGGCATTTTGAGTTTGAGATAAGCACTTAATACGTCGAAGCAATCGCATCGCAAAGACGCTGCATATTGGCCGAATTGATTCCTGCGATATTGATACGTCCGCTACCCAGAGCATAAATCGAATGCTCGTCTCGCAAACGATCAACCTGCTCTCGCGACAGCCCGGAATAGCTAAACATGCCTCGCTGGCGGTTGATATATTCGAAATCTCGACCCGGCAGTCGCTGGCTCATCTCCGCAACAAAGTCACTCCGCAACTGAATAATCCGTTCGCGAATTTCGTTTAGTTCAGACTCCCAACGACTTCGCAAATCAGGATCACTCAAAACCGCATCCACGATTGACGCCCCATGAAGCGGCGGGTTCGAATACATCGTGCGAACCATTAACTTGATCTGGCTGAGCACCGCCGTCGAAATTTCTGCCGAATTCGAAACCGCCGTAAGACCGCCCACTCGTTCGCCATACAAACCGAAATTTTTGGAAAACGAATTGCAGACAATGACCTCATTGCCCGCGCTCACGAATTTGCGAATCGGTGCCGCGTCCGTTTCAAGTGATTCGCCAAACCCTTGGTAGGCAAAGTCAAAAACGGCAACCAATCCCTTGTCGCCAATGACTTGGAAAAGCTGTTCCCATTGCTCCGGCGTTGGGTCGACTCCGGTCGGGTTATGGCAAACCGCATGCAACAAAATCGCTTCGCCGGGCTGAGCTGACGCCAGAGAAGCCAAAATTCCGTCAAAGCCAATCCCCGTTCCAGCGTCGTCCAGGTAGTCGTACTTCTTGATCTCCAAACCGGCCATACCAAAGATCTTCGTATGATTCGCCCAAGTCGGATCGCTGACCCAAATCGATTTGACATCGAAAACGCGTCGCAACAGTTCTGCAGCCAGCCTGAGCGAAACGGTTCCTCCCGGTGTCTGAGCGACACAGGCGTGCACCGCGTCACCGCCGAACAGTTCGTCGCCCAAAATCAGTCGACCGACAGCTTCGCAATATCGCGGCGAACCATCGATCGGCAAATAGCTTTTGGTGCCCCGGTCGGCCAGCAGTTTTTTTTCGGCCTGGTGAACGGCATCCATCACCGGCGTCACGCCAGATTCGTTTTGATAAACACCAACTGACAAATTGATTTTGCTAGGATTGGTATCTTTCTTGAAAGCGTCAATCAAACCAAAAATGGCATCGGGCGGGTTAAGCGGCGCACGTTCAAACATCGTAAACTTTCAAAAGACAGGCTTTCGCCACTGACAAATCAGGGCGACATCGTAACATTCAAATTACGCTTCAAGAACCCTTGTCAGACCGCCAGAAAGTTCGCAGCTTACTTTTTTCCCAACGCACGTTTCCGACTAAAAAACTCAGTCAAAACCTGGCTGCACTTGGTATCCAATACACCCTTTACGACCTCGCAACGATGGTTCAACCGACCATCGCTCAGCAGCTGATACATCGACTCCACCCCGCCCCCCTTGGGCTCGCTGGCACCGAAGACAACCTGAGGAATTCGGGCCTGCAGAATTGCCCCCGAGCACATGATGCACGGCTCGAGCGTCACGTACAACGTGCACCCTTCCAGCCTCCAATCGCCGACCGATTCGGCCGCCTGAGTGATCGCAATCATTTCAGCGTGAGCCGTCGGATCGCGAAGCTGACGGCTTAAATTATGGGCCGCGCCGATGATCTGTTGGTCACGCACGACCACCGCACCGACAGGAACTTCGTCGATCGCAAACGCCGCCTGAGCCTGCTGATACGCCTGCTGCATGAAATAGGAGTGCGGAAAAATTTCAAGATTCATTGGGGAACTGACTTCGGCTGAGTGCTGGCGTTTTTGTTGTTCGATTTTTCTTTCGACGATCTTACTCGAGGAACAATTCGGCGTAACACGATGTGACGCATTTCTGCCGTCGTCGCAAAGGTGCACAACCCCATCGGCGTCAGCAATTCGGTATCGCCTCGCAGCGATATTTTCTTGCCGGTGATATTTTGATAGACCACACACTGGTCATCAATCCAAGCAATGATCCGATCCGGCAACACGCGCAATCGTATCTTGTACCAGCGATGATCTTCAAAGGCCATCAACATCGTCGTCGCGTTGGACGATGCATCCTGGTCGTCAATATTGGACAGCCCAACCGTTGCCCCCGCCCAACCACCAACGATCAAGCAACAGTGGCTGTCATTGACCGGAACCGTTGCCCCGCAAAAAAAATCAATGCCACCGGTCCGCCTGGCCTCCAACGAAAGCTCGTAGTTATGCTTGGGCAACCGAGCACCATCCCAGTAAACACCCGACAGCATTTCGCCTGCTTCGATGGTCAACACGCTGGACTTTACAAACGAACCGCGCCCGCCCGCGAAATCGACTTGGCTCCAATCCCTCAGCGAATCCCCCGCCAGCATCTTGGTTTCCTTACCCGTGAATTTCACCACCATCCCGCGAGGAATCGGTGGCAAATCGTCGGCGACTTGGCGGCTTCCAACCGCAGCATGTCCGGCCAACTCTGTTACGGCCGCACCTTGCCCTCGCCCAATCGACGCGAACAAAACCAACCCCAGCGCGGAAACGACCATCATCAAAATCTGTTGATTGAATTGTTTTGAAACTATCACGCTCATTCCATGCATTAACTCACACTGTTTCTTTACCATAAATTATACTGCAATTTGCAACCGACGAACCGTCCAACTTCAACAGGCAAAAAATGCAAATCCAATGGTTCCCCGGCCACATGCACAAAGCTCGGGTCCAAATGAAAGAGACGATTCCCAAAACCGATTTGGTAATCGAAGTACTGGACGCGCGGATTCCCTACAGCAGCGAAAACCCGATGCTGGAAGAGCTGCGTGGCGATAAACCGTGCTTAAAAATTTTAAACAAAGCCGACCTCGCCGACCCGGCAATGACCAAAGTGTGGCTGGACTACTTCCACAAGCAAAAGCACGTCCAAGCCCGAGCAACAACGACCACGGACTATCACACGATCGGCCAACTGGCAAAAATCTGCATCGCCATGCTTCCCCACAAAGGCGAAGGCACCACAATCACGACAATGATTGCCGGAATCCCAAACGTCGGCAAGTCAACGATCATCAACATGCTGGCCGGCAAAAAAGTGGCTCGAACGGGCAACGAACCTGCCGTCACCAAAGGCCAGCAGCGAATCAACATTGGCGATGGCGTGACGCTACTGGACACACCCGGCGTCCTCTGGCCCAACGTCGAAAACATCGCCAGCGGATACCGCTTGGCAACGATCGGGTCCATCAAAGAAACCGCCATGGATTACGCCGATGTGGCTTACTACATCGGCGATTTTATCGTGCAGACTTACTTCGACCGTCTGGCCGAGCGATACGGGTTGACCGAACGCCCGCACGATGCCAACGAATTGGTCGAAGCGATCGGCAGACGACGCGGCTGTTTAGGCCGAGCCGGAATTGTGGACATCGATCGAGCAAGCAAAATTTTCGTGACCGAACTTCGAGCCGGAAAACTTGGGCCGCTCACGCTTGAATCGCCCGAAATGATGGAACGAGAAGTCGCCGAAACCGCGATTCGCATTGCCGAAAAAGCAGCAACCAAAGACGCCAGCAGCCGCAAACGAAAAGCTGCCTTTCGCGAAAAGAAAAACGAGCGAAAGGAAGGCGGAGGAAAACGTCGACGGCGTCGCTGAACCGATCGCGACCAAATCCAAATCCAAATCCAAATCC
>CAZROJ010000043.1:1376-10372 GCA_964601665.1 uncultured Pirellulaceae bacterium | reverse complement strand
ATCCGCATCTGCGTCTCCGCAAACCAACTAACCACGCGGATCGGGAACCACGCGGCCCGGGCCAATGTCTCTCCTTTCAAACAACACCACCTATGTTTGCTCGAATCGCTGACCTAACAGTACTTCGCCCCTCGACCCACACCATCCAATCTCAGTCATCCCTCCGACACGCATTTGATTTTGAAAACGGGCAGCTGGAATACTGGGTTGACCATGTGCGATCGTCTGAGCAAACCGCCAGAAACGAAAACAAATTTCTACTCATCAAATTCCCAGGAACTGGCGGCCGGGCCGAGCGAGCTTCCGTTCATCCGGCAGAATGCTGGGATTACGATACGCTGACGTGGACAATCAACCCAGTCGGATACGGCGGCAGCACGGGCCCGGCATCGCTCCAACGCTTTCCGGCGATGATTCGCGCCATCGGCAATCACGCCAAACATCAAGCCGGCGATCGACGAATCGTCGTGACGGGCAACAGCCTTGGCGGCATGTCCGCACTGGCACTGGCCGCCAATTTCAAAGTCGCCGGAATACTCCTTCGCAACCCGGTGCCGCTGCACCAATTGATTGGCCAACGCCCAAGATACGTCTGGCCAACCTTGGGATTTAGCAAATGGGTCGCATCTTCGATCCCAACTTTTCTGGACAGCGTGGCGAACGCGAGCAAGTGCGATTGCCCCTGCTGGATGGTCACTTGTATGCACGATCAAGTCGTCCCAATAAATTTTCAAACGCAAATCTGGAATGCTCTGGGAAGCTCAACCAAACAGCGTTTTGAAATCCCACTCGCCGGCCACGACACCCCCGTGCCCGAGGAACTTTCGCGGGCCTATCTCGACTGGATCCAAGACTTTGGCAAGTCGCTTGCGTCGCCATGGCCAAATGCCTAGCTGCCTTGTAAGCGGCCGCTCGAAAGTGCTCCAGCAAAAACAGCGATGGCGACTGGCAGCTTTTAGCTGGACTTTAACAACACGATACTCAACGGTGGAAGCTGCACCGAGATGCTTTGTTTTTTGCCATGCTTGGGAACGGGGTCCACGGAAACGAAGCCTGCGTTGCCGATGTTAGTGCCTCCGTATAGCTCAGAATCACTGTTCAGCAGTTCGCTGTAGTCGTTTTTACTATCAACGCCGACTCGATAATCCGCTCGTGGTACCGGTGTAAAGTTCATCAATACAACAACGTGGTCGTCACGATTTTCGGCAAACCGAGCGAACACGAAAACGCTGTTTTCGGAATCATCACACTGGATCCACTCAAAGCCGCTCGGCGATGCGTCCAGTTGGTGCAGCGCCGGTTGTTCGCGATAAATTCGATTCAAATCGCCCACGTACCGTCGCAAGCCATCATGATTATCCTGCCCGGTCAACTCCCAATCGAGCTGACCTTCGTAATTCCATTCCTCCCACTGACCAAACTCGCCGCCCATAAACAACAGCGGTTTACCAGGCGTGGCATATTGGTAACCGTACAGCAAACGCAAGTTGGCAAATTTCTGCCAATCGTCGCCCGGCATCTGCGAAATCAACGATCGCTTGCCATGAACGACTTCGTCATGGGACAGCGGCAGAGCGAACTTTTCACTGAACGCGTAGACCATTCGAAACGAAAGCTGCCCCTGATGAAACGATCGATGAATGGGCTCGTGCCGCATATAGTGCAGCGTGTCGTTCATCCAACCCATGTCCCACTTCAGATTGAAACCCAGCCCACCGTTGTAAACCGGCTCGGTCACCTTGGGCCACGATGTCGACTCTTCCGCGATCGTTAGCACTCCAGGAAATTCACCATGCACGGTCGAATTGAAATCCTTCAAAAACTGAACCGCTTCCAAATTTTCACGCCCCCCAAACACGTTTGGAATCCACTCGCCATGCTTACGCGAATAGTCGCGGTAGAGCATCGACGCGACCGCATCGACACGGATCCCGTCGACGTGATACTTGTCGAACCAAAATCTTGCACTGTTGATCAAAAAGTCTTTTACTTCGTGTCGGCCGTAATTGAAAATATTCGATTTCCAATCCGGATGAAAACCTTCTCGCGGATCGGAGTGTTCATAGCAACAAGTGCCATCAAACTTGTCCAAGCCATGAGCATCGGCAGGAAAGTGGGCCGGGACCCAATCAATCAACACGCCAATGCCGTTTCGATGCATGTGATCGACGAAGTGCATAAAATCATGCGGCTCACCAAAGCGACTCGACGCGGCGTAGTACCCGGTCGTCTGATAGCCCCACGACCCATCGAACGGATACTCGCAAGTGGGCATCAATTGAATGTGCGTGTACCCCATTTCTTTAACGTACTCGCTCAACTGTTCCGCCAACTCGCAGTAGCTCAAATACTTTTCACCCCGCGCCATCCGCTCGGGCGACGGCCGACGCCATGACGCCAGATGCACTTCGTAAGTAGAAATCGGTTGGCCAATCCAGTTCGTCTTCGCGCGACGGTCCACCCAATCGCCGTCTTGCCAGCCGAAGCCTTCCAAGTCATAAACGATCGACGCCGTTCGTGGCGGCACTTCGGCATAGAAAGCGAACGGGTCTGCTTTCTCAAATAGCTGGCCCTCTTTGGTCTTGACGCCAAACTTGTACGCGTCACCGTGTTTGACACCTTCAACAAACCCTCGCCAAATCCCGCAATCGCTGGGCAAAAGCGGATCGCTACCGTGCGACCAAGCGTTTTGATTGGTCAGAACAGAAACTTCGTCCGCGTTGGGAGCCCAAACAGCAAACCGAACTCCCGCAACGCCGTTTTGTTCAACAAGGTGTGCGCCTAAATCGTCGTACATAAACTCTTCTCGCCTAAAATCTTGGCAGACAATCGTTGACCGTCAAATTAAATTGACTGAGGCTCCGGTTCGTTTTGCCGACCAAAATTCAATTAAAACAAATTTCTCATCGGTCCACTCAGGCCGATTGCATCACTAGCGATTGCAGCCTTCCGGTTGCGATCACGAGCACTTGAAGTTTTTCGGCCGCCGCTGCCGACAAATCGGCCGACTGATAACGCCAGCCCCAATTACCGCTTGCCGTTCCCGGAACATTCATCCTTGCCTCCGTCCCCAACCCCATAACGTCTTGCAACGGCACAATGGCAGACCGCGCGGGGGATTCGTACAGCAACTTGATGATCTGGAAATTGACGTCAACGTCGCCATCCAAATACTTGGCCAAGACATCGGTTGTTTCTTCGCTGACACCTTCGCGGCGCGAGCCAAACCAACCCATCAGCGTGTCGTTGTCATGCGTGCCCGTGTAGCCAATGCAGTTTTCGGCATAGGTCGTATGCCGGTGCATGTCGTCGGGTTCATTATCAAACCCAAACTGCATCACCCGCATCGAGGGGAAGTTTAAACGGTCGCGCAAATCGTGAACTGGCTGATCGATCTCGCCAAGGTCCTCGGCCCAAATCGGCAGCTGCCCCAACGCTTTTTCCGCTGCGATAAACGGCATCTCGCGCGGGCCCATTTTCCAATTCCCATCCACCGCGGTTTCCGCACCAGCAGGGATTTCCCAATAAGCAGAAAAACCACGAAAGTGATCTACCCGCAACAAATCGAATTGCTCGAGCGCGCGGCGGAAACGATCCACCCACCACCGAAATCCGTTTTCGGACATTGCAGGCCAATCGTACAATGGGTTCCCCCAAAGCTGACCGGTTTCGCTGAAATAGTCCGGCGGAACGCCCGCAACCACGGTCGGTCGGCCTTGCGAGTCCAGCAAAAACTGGCTTTGATTGGCCCACACGTCCGAGCTATCGTGAGCCACAAAGATGGGCATGTCACCACAAATCCGAATGCCTTTTTGATTCGCGTAGCTTTTCAATTTTCGCCACTGCTGATCGAACAGATACTGCTTGAACTTGGAAAACGAAATCGCGGTACCCATTGCCTCTTGTAAATTCTCAGGCATCGTCGCCTGACGATAATGCTCCGGCCAACGAGTCCAATCATTCTCATTCAGCTGCTCTCGCAACGCCTCGTAGCTTGAGAAATCATTGAGCCACCAAGCCTGCTGCTTGCCGAATTCATCGAATTGCTCAACCTGATGACTTCGGCCGATAAAATTTCGAAACGCAATTTCTAGCATTCGATTTTTCAACACCGCCGCCTGATCAAACTTGGCTTGATCGCCCGGTTCGTCCAAACCCTGACCATACTCGGCCACAACGGCGTCTAAATCCGATTGCTCCAGCCAACCCTCGTTCACCAATTCGACCGGGCTGATCAAATTGCAATTTCCCGCAAATGCCGAATAGCTACTGTAGGGCGAGTTACCAAATGTCGTCGGGCACAGCGGTAAAATCTGCCAGACGCTCTGGCAAGCTTTCGCCAGATAATCAACGAACTCAAACGCGGCCGGACCAAAATCGCCGATACCGTAAGGGCCGGGAAGGCTCGTTATGTGAAGCAAAATGCCAGCGGAACGTTGATTTCGCATTTCTATTAAATCGTCAAAGGAATTTGCAGGAGGTTGGACCAGCAAACAAAACAAGGCATTCCAATCGAGAGATCATCAGGCTGGCGCACCCTATGTTTTTGCTTCTGTCGCTTGCACCGATTGTACGGCGAACCAAGCAAGCCAACCAACCCTCGACCTGCTTTGTTCCAACTTCAAACAACGGCAAACAACCACCAACCAAGAACCTATACCTATTGGGCAGGACAGCGACTTTTGTCAGCCCCAAGTTTTCGAACCAACGCAACGGACGACTTAAGCCGACGGAGCTTCAATCGCTTGGACGTTCCAAATTTCATCCGCGTATTGTTGGATCGTACGATCGCTTGAAAACCAACCGCTATGGGCCGTATTCAAAATACTCATCTTATCCCATTTGGCCTGATCGCTATAAACTTCGGCCACTGTTTGCTGAGCATCGATGTAGCTGCGGAAGTCCGCAATGGTCAACCATTGATCATGAGGGTTTCGCAGTCCCGAAGTCAAGACTTCAAAAATCCCGGGCTCATCCTTGCAGAACAACCCAGAATCTAACATCGTCATGACTCGACTGATGTCTTCGTCCGCCGCAATGATTGCATTTGGATCGTAATTTTTCTTAGTCTGACCAACGCCAACTTCGTCCAAACCGAACAAGAAAAAGTTTTCCTCGCCCGCCTTCTCACGAATTTCGATGTTGGCTCCGTCCAGCGTTCCGATCGTCAACGCACCGTTCATCATGAACTTCATGTTACCCGTTCCGGAGGCTTCTTTACCGGCGGTTGAAATTTGCTCCGACAGTTCGGTCCCCGGGCAAATGATTTCCATTGCCGACACTCGGTAGTTGGGGAAGAAGACTAACTTCAGCAACCCATCGGCCTTGGGATCGTTGTTGACAACATCAGCCACATTGTTGATCAGTTTGACAATCTGCTTGGCAATAAAATAGCCAGGTGCTGCTTTGCCACCAATCAAAACACAGCGAGGCACCATCCCCTCGGTATCGCCTCGCTGAATACGATCGTACAAATGAATCACGTGCAACACATTCAGCAATTGCCGTTTGTATTCGTGAATCCGCTTGACCTGGACATCGAACAAAGCCGCCGTGTCGAACTTGATACCCGTATTTTCCAACACATAGTCAGCCAACCTCGCTTTGTTGGCTTGCTTTACCGCTCGCCATTTCTTTCGGAAGTCCGCGTCATCGGCTTTCGGTGCGAGCCCTTCGACTTTTTCGAGATCTGATTCCCAGTCACTACCAATAGTTTCATTCAGCAGATCGCGCAAGCCCGGATTGCAATGCGACAACCAGCGTCGCTGAGTAACACCGTTGGTCTTGTTATTGAAACGCTCGGGCCAAATTTTGTAAAAGTCCTCAAACAGCCCCGACTTCAGCAAATCCGAATGCAGTTGAGCCACGCCGTTAACCGAAAAGCTACCCACGATGCTCAGATACGCCATGCGAATGTGCGGCGAATGCCCTTCTTCAATCAGCGAAACTCGCTTAATCAATTCGTTGTCGCCAGGGAACTTCGCAGCAACCTCGCCAAGGAAGCGTTCGTTGATCTCGAAAATAATTTCCAGTAGGCGCGGCAATAGATTGCCAAACAAACCAACCGACCAACGCTCAAGTGCTTCCGGCAGCAACGTATGATTCGTGTACGCCATGCACTCGGTGGTGATTTCCCACGCCGAATCCCAATCGAGATCGTGTTCGTCCATTAACAGCCGCATCAACTCAGGCACGGCCGTTGCCGGGTGAGTATCGTTCAGCTGAAAACAGTTTCGCTTGCCGAAGTCCGTGAAGTCGTTGCCGTACTGCCGCACCCATTGCTCAAGCACATCTTGAAGACTTGCCGAAACCAAAAAGTACTGCTGCTTCAGCCGCAGCTCTTTACCGTTTTCGCTCGAATCGTTCGGGTACAACACCATCGAAATGTTCTCAGCCTGCGTCTTAGCCGCTACCGCTTCTGGGTAACTACCTGCATTGAACTCTTCCAAATTAAACGCATCGGTCGCACCTGATTTCCACAGACGCAGAGTATTCACGGTTTCGTTTTTGAAACCAGGAATTGGCATGTCGTAAGGCATCGCCACAATTTCATTTGCGCCAACCCAGCGGCTTTTCATTTTTCCATCGTCGGCCAAATAGCGCTGCGTCTGCCCGTACAGCCGAACAATCTTAGAATCTTCGGGACGCTCAATCTCCCACAGGTTCCCGTGATGCAACCAATGATCTGGTGCCTCGACCTGCCGCCCGTCTTTAATCTTCTGGTGGAACATTCCGTATTCGTAGCGGATGCCATATCCAACCACGGGCAGAGCTAAATTCGCACAGCTGTCCAAAAAACAAGCTGCCAGTCGACCGAGGCCGCCGTTACCAAGCCCCGCGTCATGTTCTTGCTCGACAACTTCTTCCAGTTCGAGCCCCATGTTCTGAATCGCTTGTCGCAACGGCTGCTCCAAATCCATGTTCAGCACGGCGTTGTTCAAAGAGCGGCCAAGCAAAAACTCCAGCGACAAATAATGCACTCGACGATCTTGCGAATCCGCGAACCGCTTTCGAGTCTCGCGCCACTTCTGGCTCAAGCGATCGCGGACCGTCGTCGCAGTCGCGCGGTATAGATAGTTCGTATCGTTCAGCTCAGAAGTATGACCGCCGTACCCAAACGTGCAGAGCAAATGACGCTTTAGTTCCTGCTGGAGATCTTCGGTGGAATAATCGTTTTCAGTGTTCATCTTATTGTTTTCCGAATCTAGAAATTCTCGCATCACACTCTTCCCTTGGAACCAACGTCCATTTAAGCAATATCGAGCCAATCAAAAACTTGTTGAACTCGGTTTCAGAGCTTCCCAATTTCATCCCGCCATTGGCCCCAAGTCATGTTTTGTAATTCTACAAAAACATCGTCAACTGGAACCCAGCTTACCTCAACAAAAGCAAGAAAAGCACCACAAAACGTAAATTTAACGCACTAGCGGCCAAATACCTGACATTAGACACCAGCAACGCCGCCAGCAGACCTCTGCTTTCGCCGACGTTCGACCGAATTTGTTTCAAACCGGTAATTTCGCGGCACCACCACGATCCCGCCGCTGGAAACCGTAAACCGTTTTTTGTCATCCTCAAGGTCGTAACCAATCACTTCACCAGCCGGGATTCGGACATGCTTGTCCACGATACAGCGCCGAATCTTCGCCCCCGCCCCCAGCCGAACATGGTCGAACAAAACGCAATTTTCCACCGATGCATTTTCCGCCACTCGAACCCGGCGAAACAAAACCGAGTGATCGACGGTACCGCCACTCACGATCGCGCCCGAACCAAGAATTGAATTTTGGATCTCCGACCGTACTCCAGATTCTCCGGGAACCGTGCGAGCTGGCGGTGATTGCTTTTCAGTCGTTCGAATGCCCCAGTCTTTTTGGTACAGATCCAACGGCGGGACCGGCTTCAGCAAATCCATGTGCGCTTCAAAAAAAGCATCCACCGTTCCAACATCTCGCCAGTAAGCCTTACCACGCACTCGCCCCGCATCATCAGCAAACTCATAGCCGTAAAGCTCATGCGTTTTAATTAGCTTGGGCAAAATATCTTTTCCGAAATCATGTGACGATTCAGGGTTCTCGTGATCTTCGCGAAGGATGCGGCACAACAGCGTTCTTGAAAAAACGTAAATCCCCATCGAAGCCAGAGCATGGTCCGGATCGCCAGGAACCGACGGCGGGTTTTCTGGTTTTTCAAGGAACCCAACAATTTTGCCCGAATCGTCGACATCCATCACGCCGAACTCCTTAGCCTCTTCGATCGGAACCTTCATGCACGCGATCGTCGCGTCGGCAAAATTCTTGCAATGGAAATCGATCATCGCCGCGTAGTCCATGCGGTAAATGTGGTCCCCCGACAAAATGATCACACGGTCGGCATCGCTGCGTTCGAGCATGTACAGGTTTTGGTACACGGCATCCGCGGTGCCGACATACCAAGATTCTCCCGTACGCATTTGCGGTGGAACGTCGGTGATGTACTCACCAATCCCAGGGTTATAAATCGACCAACCATCGCGAAGATGACGCTGCAACGACTGAGATTTATATTGAGTCAAAACAAGAATTTGCCGCAGCCCGGAATGATAACAATTGCTCAGCGTGAAATCGATAATGCGATACTTGCCACCAAAAGGAACCCCCGGTTTGGCGCGGTGCTCAGTCAACGGTGCCAGTCGCGAACCAACTCCACCAGCCAATAAAACGCCTAACGTACGATCTTGTTTCATTTTTTAACTTCACTTTCGCAAACCGGAACACGACTGCATTCTTCGATGCACGCCATGGCCCCAATCTCAAGTTGGTCGTAATGTTTCCTCAGAAAAAATATCATCCAAAAAATTACCTTGGCAGGCTATAGTCAAAACGTTTATTGCCGACGCCAACCTTTGCTGCCACAATTCCTTCATACGACGGAAGACCCCGAAGCGGTATCAAAGCTGTCCATCGAAAATAGCACGCTACGAGTCGTCGCCCCAGTTAACATAGAGAATCTAATGG
>CAZROJ010000043.1:0-1276 GCA_964601665.1 uncultured Pirellulaceae bacterium | reverse complement strand
ATCGAAAATAGCACGCTACGAGTCGTCGCCCCAGTTAACATAGAGAATCTAATGGTTAAGGTTTTAATTGTAGAAGACAGCGAAGTTCAAGTAAGTGTCATCGAGAACTTGCTGGCTCAGGCGAAAGATTCTAGCTTCGAACTAATCGCCAAAAATACGCTCAGCGACGGCCTTGCTTTTTTGTCCCAGTCAAGCGTCGACGCGATTTTGCTCGATTTGAATCTTCCTGATTCTAGCGGCATTGAAACATACCTCCGCACACGCGATGCCGCCGCCGAAACGCCCGTCGTTATTCTGTCGAGCACCGACGACGAAACCACCGTCGTCCAAGCCCAAGAACACGGCGCCGAAGACTATTTAGTCAAGGGCGAAATCGGCAGTGACCTGCTGGCTCGCTCCATCCGCTACTCGATCTCGCGAAAAAAAGCCGAACTGAGTCTTAAAGAGATCAACGAACAACTTGAACAACGCGTCGAAGAACGAACCCGCGAACTGCGTCTGATGCAAGACGAGGCTGTCGTTCGCCAGCAAGAATTGGCCCATGCCGAACGCATTAATACGTTGGGAGAAATGGCCGCCGGTTTGGCCCACGAACTCAATCAACCGCTCACCGCCATCATCGGCTTCACCGACCACTGCATTCATTCGATCGAAACTGATCAAGCCCGCCCCGAAGAACTAACCCATATCCTAGAAGACGCCTCGCGCGAAGCCAAACGAGCCGGCGCGATCATCAAAAGAATGCGCCGACTGGTTAGCAAACGCACCCCAGCACGCGAACCCGTCGCGATCAACGAAGTCGTCAATGAATCCGTTGACCTTATACGTCCCGGCCTGAACGTTCAAATCAAAATGGAACTGGCCGAAGAACTTCCAAGTGCTAACGTTGACCGGATTCAAATGCAGCAAGTCATTTTGAACCTAGCCCAAAACGCCGTGCAAGCAATGAAGGATTGCGACGACGCGTCCTGCGAACTCACGCTGCGAACCACAACCAACAACGATGGTTTGGTCGTCGAAGTCGAAGACAACGGCCCCGGCCTTTCGCAAGAAAACCTCGAACGACTTTTCGATCCTTTTTTCACTCGCAATAAACCCGATGGCCTCGGTCTCGGCCTCTCGATCACCAAAAACATTGTCGAATCGCACGGCGGAAAACTCACCGTCCAGCCCAACAAAACCCGCGGCCTAACCTTTCGCTTTACAATCCCCGTCGCCGCCTAAGGCGATCGGCAGTTGAATTTCTACCGCTGAAGTTTGCAACGATTGCGAATCT
>CAZROJ010000042.1:9100-27092 GCA_964601665.1 uncultured Pirellulaceae bacterium | reverse complement strand
AATTCGTTAATGGTGTTTTGGCATTCGCATGTTCTTGCCAAAATTCAACTAACCTGGCTTTGGATATGACTCTCATATACTCAAATATGTTCGCAAAACACGAACATGTCAAACTCATTTTCGGCATGCGAACTTAAGAATTGCACAAAATGTCCTAAATCTAACGAATATTGACGAAAAATGTTCGCAGAACACGAACTTCACACTTGCACAGCCCCGGAAATCCGCAGATAACAAATAAGCATTTGACATCGCGTAGTGACGTAGGAACGTAGCCGATGTTCAAAAAGGCCGGCTGATTGGTTTGCGGACTTGCCTCGATTTGCCGTAGGGATTTGCTTCGGTAAGCCTTGCCAAGCCGCTAAGATTTTGAGCGATGTTGGCATCCAGTTGCAATAAGCTGCGCTGTCGACCGAACCCACATCAAATTGTCCCCGGTCCCTACCCGAACGATTAACCACTCGCCAAAGCCAGTCAGGCACCCAGTCGCTGCGTGCAGACCGTCAAGGTAGGCGCAAACTTGATCGTAGTCGGCGACTCCGACGTACATGCCCGGGCGCTTACAAATTCGCAAGAGCTGATCGTATTGGTCATTCGTCATGGATTTTTAATTTCATTTTTTCGTTCCCACAACTTTCCAATTGTCAGTTCGAAACGGTGCCATCGGCAAACTGGCTGAATTGACAACATTGCCGCTTGGATTGTCGGCCCAGTTGTAACGAGCCGCGACGGGCTGAGGAACGTTATCGCTGGAGATCTGCAGCGTCCCATTTTCGTCGTCGAAAATCGCTTTCGCCGAATGAAAAACTTGGTCTTTTCCGGCCACGGCAAAGCCGGTGAGCTCTTTGCTGCCGTCGTTGGTCATCAAGCCTTCGCCCACATGATCCAAAACAATGGTGATTCGGCCATTTCCTTCAGCCGAATTGCTTTCGATTTGCGCAGCGCGAAACATCGGCCCCGAGTAAACCATGTCCTTGCCGTAGGTTGTGCCCAACGCCCACAGCGCCAAACGTTTGCCGACGGCCTGTTTGTTTGTGGGGTGGATATTATTCGCCATGCCCACGTCGGTCGTGACCGCCAATCCCGTGTTTTTCAGCTCCAGTGATTTCGCTTGCGATTCGCGGACCATCACCCAGCCTGTGTTTTGAACCGGTGCGTCGGTTGGCTTGTGAAAGTTAGGCAGTTGAACCGTAATGAAAGGGAAGTCGCCGATGCCCCATCGCCCGCGCCAATCGTTGATCATCATTTTAAGCTGCGTCGCGTACAGTTTACCGTTTTCAATCGATTTCGCATTTCGTTCGCCCTGATACCAGATCGCTCCTCGCATTCCGTACGGGACCAGCGGGTTGATCATCCCGTTGAACAAATTTGCGGGACGATTTTGATTCTTTGCTGGGTCGGCTTGCAAACGAGGTTTGCGTCCTACTTTTTTGCCTTCCGCCTTTCGGGCCTCCCAAGTCTTCAATGCTTTGGCATAGTTTGCGTTTGCTTTGGCGGCGTCAAATTTATTACCGCGATCATCCCAAGCTTTGATTTGGTTGGCCAATGTTTCATTGGCCAGTTGAACATCGCGACTGGTCCAAGCTGCCACGTCCGTTCCGCCCCAAGAGCTATTAATTAAACCCACCGGCACGCCCAATTCTTTGTGCAGCTTTCGGCCAAAAAACCATGCCGAAGCCGAAAACTGACCAACCGTTTCGCTCGACGCCACCTTCCACTGGCCTTTGCAATCCTGAGCCACGGTGCCGATCGAATTTCTGGCGACGGTCATCATGCGAATCTGAGGAAAATCGGCCAGCTTCACTTCTTTGTCAAAATCCTTGGCTTGTTTTACCGTCCAGGCCATATTGGACTGTCCCGAGCAAAGCCAGACTTCGCCTACCAGAACATCCGACACTGAAAGTTCACGACTGCCTTGGACTTGCATTTCATGCGGGCCACTGGCAGGCAGCGGATCGAGTTTGACCATCCATTTTCCGTTGGCATCAGCCGTCGCTTCACCCGTGTGCTCGGCCATCGAAACTTTGACGTTTTCGCCAGGCTTCGCCCAGCCCCACACGGGAATCGGTTCATCCCGCTGCAGCACCATGTGGTCACTGAAAATATTCGCCAGCCGCAGTTGTTCTTGCTGAGCATAAATCGAGGTGCTGGGCGTGAAAACGGAGGCAACGCTGGCCAAGACAAGCAAACTTAAAATGCGGTTCATCGATTCCTCAGAGCTTTGCAAGTATTCGGTTATTTGTAGCTGGATCGCTTCAGCCAAAATTGTACCTAACTGCGGCGCGTAAAGACATTAAAAACCAAACCGGTTTTGACTCTCAGGCCCAAGTGATCGGAATACATAAAGCGTAATCCTTCATGGCCACTGTCACTGGATTCTGCGAATCGAAATCTTGAAGCGGCAGCACACAAATCAGTTTTTCGCCCGGTTCTTGGGGACAACGTTTCCGCGGTTCACGCTTGTAACTTGGAAAGCTGAGCGACATTGGGTGCTGCGAACCAACGCCAGCCCGTAATCAATTCCCCTCCATCAAAGTCCACAGAGTATCGATGTTTGGTGTTATTTGGGTGTAGTTAATCGTGATTGCTGCGTGTGCATGATTGCTCTATTATTCCTCTCGCTTGGTTTCAAACGTTGTTGGAGTTTGCGGTGACACAATTTACATACCTCTGGCTTGCAGTCTGCCTGTCGCTTTCTGGTTGTCGTGCGATTCAACCTGATTATTCGTTGTTTAAAACTGAACATGAACGAAGCATCGACGAGCTTTGGCGAGAGGGCTACGGCAAAGACAATCCAAACATCGACCGAATCAGAGATCGCGAGTTACCGTTGAACTTTGATGGAACTCCCAACACGTTTGAATCAACGGCGGAGCAAGTCGGTGAACGAGCGCTTGGCAATGCCTTGGCATTCGCCTTATTCGAGGGCATTCCAGCCATGTTTCGCGGGCTGTTTGAAAAAATTCATCGCCGGTAAAAGCCGCAAGTTAATTTCAACTCCTCACTTCAGATGAGACGCAGATAAAACGCAGATAGAGACCAACCCCGCGCGGATTCTGGTCGTCTTAAGTAACGCGACGTTACCGCTGCAATTTGAAATCGATGGTTGCGGCACCGTCAACAAACAGGTTGTCGAGGCACCAAACGTTGCCGAGTCACAAAACGCTGTTGCCAACAAAAACCATCCCACAACAAAACTTCACCGCCTTCTTAATCGCACCGCCTTTTTAATCGCACCGGCACTTCAAAAATAACGCCATTGGGATGATCAAATTTTTGGTTCGGCTCGTCCAGCCACTCCCAGCGATCGCTCGGAAACAATTTTCGCATGTCATCAACGGCACAATGAAACGGCGGACCGCCGGGACTGCCTTCGGATCGTTGTAGCTGGTCGCATTGCATGAACAAAGCGAACAACATCCCGCCAGGTTTCAGCCAACCGTGAACTCGCCGCTCGTAGTCCCGTCTTTGCTCGGGTGCGATTGCACACAAACAAGTCTGTTCGTAAATCGCGTCAAAGGGACTTTCAGGAACGTACTCAAAAATATCCTGCTGGATCATCGTCGGTTGATTCGAAAGCGACGCGATTCGTTGTCTTAAATTCTCCAGCGGCTCTTGAGCGTAATCGACGGCCATCACCTCAAACCCCGCCCTCGCCAGCTGCTCGACTTCGTAACCTCGCCCACAACCGGGCACCAAAACCCGACAGGGTGCGAGCGAACCTTCATCAATCCACTCGACCAGGGCAGGGTGGACGGCCCCTCGATCCCAACCGGTGTTTCCTTCGGCGTAGCATTTGTCCCAAAAGCGTTTATCTGGTTTCATCAATCGCATTCAAATTATATTTTGGAAACTGTTGGAAAACGATGTCGACAATCCGATCGGCGTCTTTCCCGAATCGCATTTCAATCGTAGCATTTTTCAAGCTAACATTTGAACGGCAAAGCATCCGTTAAAATCTTTTGAATTGAGAATCATGAATAAAATCCTTATCGGAATTGTCTTACTGTATTCCGCGATGCTGCCCGCTGAGGCCTTCGCACAAGAATCTACGACGCTTCCAAAGCAAACCCGCCCATCAAATTCACCCGTCGAATCGATCGAAGCCACCACGCTGGGCAACACGCGAAACGTCCATCGGCTGGGCCAACTTTATTTTGCGGGACAAATTCCAGAGAGTGATATTCCAAAACTAAAAGAAAACAGTTTTGGACGCGTCATCACTTTGCGAACGCCTGGCGAAATTGACTGGGACGAAAAAGCGGCCGTCGAATCGAAGGGAATTGAATACATCGAGATTCCCTTTGGCAAGCCCGACACCTTAACGGACGAAGTATTTGACTCCGTTCGCAAGACGCTGGCCGACGATGACCAACGAACGCTCTTTCATTGCGGTTCGGCCAATCGCGTGGGAGGCGTCTGGTTGACTTATCGCGTGCTCGACCAAGGCGTCGATCTTGAGACGGCAACCAAAGAGGCTCAAAAAATTGGTTTACGAACGCCGTTCATCCAATTAAAAGCTTACGATTACATTCAACGTAAAATCGCCGCTCGCAAGGCCGCAGAAGAAAAGTCGAGTGTAAGGCCGGGTATTAACAAATCGTTTTTAGCCGAGGACTTGGACGTCGACGCGTTCGTGAAACGTTTTGAGATGGAGAGTCGCGAAGTATATGAGGCGCGCGAACGCATTTTATCCGCTTGCAAAATTTCCCCTGGCGACACGGTCGGCGACATCGGTGCGGGCACGGGTTTGTTTACGCGAATTTTCGCCAACGCGGTCGGGGAAACGGGTTGGGTGTACGCCGTCGATATTGCGCCGCGATTCCTAGAACACATTAATCGCGAAGGCCAGAAAGTTGGCCAAAAGAATGTCACTTGTGTTTTGGGTGGCCAAGACAGCATCAACATCCCGCCAAACACCTGCGATTTAATTTTCGTCTGTGATACTTACCATCACTTCGAATATCCAGCATCAACGCTCAAATCGATTCATAGCGCATTGAAGCCGCAGGGTCGGTTGGTGTTGATTGACTTCGATCGCATCGAAGGCCAGAGTCGCGAGTGGATTCTGAATCATCTTCGCGCGGGCAAATCAGTTTTTCGTGCCGAAATAGAAGCCGCAGGTTTCACGCTGGTCGAAGAAAAACAAATCGCAGGCTTTAAAGAAAACTACTTTTTGATTTTCAACAAGAAGTAGCCCAACGCTTTTTTGGATTTGATGAGCATGATTTGAATCGAGTCATACGAGCCAATTCATTGGGTCGTAGTCGCATCGCTTTTCCTGTCGCAAAAAAACAACCAAAAAGCAAAGGTCGACTGGCTGACGTTCATACGATCGCCAGCCGAGCCTCAAAACGTGCCCATGTAACACGGCGAGCTTTCTTGGCTGGTTCTTAACATTCCCACGCCATCGACCGATTCTTGTTTTGATTCTTGCTTGGTACGATCGAGTTATCGAAAAATATAACTACATCTGTTACGATCTAGGGTTCACCTTCACACCTAAAGGCTTTGAACATGGTACTGCGATTTGTCTGTCTCTTGGCAATAACTCTCTTTTTAAACACGAACTGCGGAGCGCAAGAAGCGTCCATCGCGACTATTTCGAAACCGCAGCCGGAAGCCGACGGCAGCGCTGGTTTTGCGGAACTTCAAAGTCGCGGTTATCAGCCGCTGTTCAATGGCAAAGACCTGACCGGTTGGAGAAATCCATATCCGTATGGCGAAGCGAAAGTGGTCGATGGCGAGATCCATTTGTTGGCCGACAAGAAGTTCTTTTTAGTCACCGAAAAACAGTACGGCGATTTTCGCTTGGCCGTCGACATTCACTTGCCCGAAGGCAAAGCCAACTCGGGAGTCATGTTTCGCTGCCACGTGGATCCAGACGCCGAGAAAAAGAAAGTCTTCGGTTACCAAGCCGAATGCGACGGTTCGGATCGACGCTGGTCGGGTGGACTTTACGACGAAGGCCGACGCGGCTGGATCTGGCCCAGCACCAAAGGTCGCTCGACCGACCATTTCACTAAACACGAAAAAGAATCCAAGGCCGCTTTTGCCGCCCCCGCCATCGCGAACGCGTTAAACCGAAACGACTGGAATCGATTCGTGGTCACGTGCATCAAGGATGTGATTACGATCGAAGTCAACGGCGTAAAAACGGTTCGCTTCCGCGATGCCACCGACGCGCGTGGTTTTATCGGCATTCAGCATCATGGCGAAAAAGGTCAAACGTATCGTTTTCGTAATTTGTTTATCAAAGAGCTGCCCTATATTCCTGCCCAACAACACGTTGGCTTAACCGAACAAGCTCCCGTTGCGATTAAGCGGATCAACGACAAGGTCACGCAAATCGATTTTGGTAAAGCGGCCTTTGGAAACATTGTGATGCCTTTTCCAGGCGGTCGCGGCGTTGCCAAAATTCACTACGGCGAAAAACTCAAAGGCGATCGCATCGACCAAGAACCGCCCGGAACCGTGCGTTATGGTTTGTCGACGATTCGCGTGGGCCAACAGCTGGGCAACTGCATTGTGCCCGCACCCGTTGTTCCGCGTACCGTGCAACAAGCGGGCTTGATGAACGCCAACCCACCGGCCGTACTGACTCCTGACGCTTGGCAGCCGGTGATTCCGTTTCGCTGGGTTGAAATCGAAGGCGTCCCAGAGGACTATCCGTTTGATCAGATTCGTCGCCGCGCGGCGTGGTCATCCACTTGGAACGAAGATGCCAGCCATTTCGAATGCTCGGATGAAACGATGAATCGAATCTGGGATCTTTGCAAATACAGCATCAAAGCCACGACGTTTGCCGGCGTTTACGTCGATGGCGATCGCGAGCGAATTCCGTACGAAGCGGATGCCTATTTGAACCAGTTGAGCCATTACTTTACGGATGACGATGTGCAGATGGCGGCCCGAACTTTTGACTGGTTGATGGAAAACGGAACTTGGCCGTCGGAATGGTCGCCGCACATGGTTTTCATGGCTTACGACCAGTGGAAATATTCTGGCGAAACGGAATGGCTCAAGCATCGCTATGAAATTCTTAAGTCCAAAACCTTGATCCACCGCGCCGCCGATGATGGCTTGGTTCGCAGTGCCGAAATGGATCGCAAACGACACGACATTGTCGACTGGCCAAAAAAAGAACGCGATGGTTACGTGTTTACTGAGATTAACACCGTCGTGAATGCGTTTCACATTGCCGCACTCGAGCAAATGGCGGAAATGGCGACGGCGATTGGTAAAGAAAAAGACGCCACCGCATTTACGGATCGAGCCCAGCTCGCTCGCAAGTCGTTTCACAAAAAACTGTTCGACGAACAAGCCGGCATCTACCGCGACGGCATCGACACGGACCACAGCAGCATTCACGCCAACTTTTTCCCGTTGGCATTTGGGTTGATCCCCGCTAACAAACGTGACGGCGTGATCGAGTGGCTGAAAACAAAAGACATGCAGTGCAGCGTTTACGCGGCGCAGTATTTCATGGACGCCTTGTTTACCAACGGCTGCGACGTAAAAGCAATTGAGTTGATTTTGGACGACGGTGATCGAAGCTGGAAACACATGGTCAACAGCGGCACCACGATCAGCTGGGAAGCGTGGGGCATGAAGTACAAAGGCAACCAAGACTGGAATCATGCTTGGGGCGCGGCTCCGGCCAACCTGTTCCCTCGATTTATTCTGGGTGCTCAAGCCGGTTCACCCGGTTGGAAGTCGGCCAAAATCCGGCCTTGTGTTGGCGACCTTAAATTCGCTCGGGGGAAAGTCCCGACACCGATGGGTGCCATTGAAATTGACTGGACCAACGAGTCTTCTTTCAAGATGACTTTGAAACTTCCGGAAAAGATGACGGCTCAGATCGACGTTCCCGCCGGCGAAGGCAGCACCAAGGTATTGGTCAACGGAGCCGAAGTCGCTGCGACTAAAAAGGCCGATCGCTGGATTGTTACCGAACCGGTTCAAGGTTCGTCAGTCATCGAAGTTAAGTAGTCGTCGAAGTTAAGTAGTGTCGCCTGTTTTTAATCAAGCTGCCTGTGTTTTATCGCAAGGAAATGACTATTAAGTTTCAACATTGCCTGATTGGTTGTTTCGTTTTGTTGTTGGCCGCCACTGCCAGTGCCGACGACAAGTTCCAAAGTCTGTTCAACGGTAAGGACCTTTCCGGCTGGCAAGGCTTGTCCGGTTTTTGGTCCGTGCAGGACGGTACGATTGTTGGTGAAACGACGAAGCAGAATCCGACCAAGGCCAATACGTTTTTAGTTTGGCAGGGTGGCGATGTCGGCGATTTTGTTTTCAAAACCAAAGTTCGTTTTCGCGGCAACAATAGCGGCGTTCAGTACCGCAGCGAGTTGGTCGACGCCCAGAAGTTTGTCGTCAAAGGCTACCAAGCAGACCTGCACAAATCGCCGGAATACTTTGGCATGCTGTACGCCGAAAAATGGCGAGGCATCGTGGCCAAACGATTTCAAAAAGTCGAAGTTGGTAAAAACGGCAAACCACAGGTCGTCGGTGAAGTCGGCGATCGCGAACAAAAATTGATCGATACTCAGTGGAATGAACTCACCATTATCGCGGTCGGCGATCGGCAGATCCATCAAGTCAATGGCGTTACAACGATGGTTTTGACGGACAACCACCCCGAGGCCAAACGTTCGGGCATTCTTGCGTTGCAGCTTCACCGCGGTCCGCCGATGAAGGTCGAATTCAAAGATATTCAATTGCGAAAATTGGCTGGCGATCAAGCAAAATCAGTTATTGAAAAGGCACTTAATCCGCCAGCAAGAACACCTGCCGTTGATTCAAAACCTTCAACAGCTAAAAAACGGCCCGACATTGTTTTTTACATCGCTGACGATCTGTCAGCCGCTGATCTTCCGCTGCACGGTGGTACGAATATCCAAACGCCGTCCATCGATGCGTTGGCAGCCAGCGGAATGACGTTTGATCGAGCGTTTGTGGCGAGTCCTTCGTGTGCGTCCAGTCGCGCGGCGTTGTTGACAGGACTGATGCCGGCCAAAAACGGCGCAGAAGAAAACCACAGCTACCCGCGCAAGGATGTTCTCAAGCTGCCCCAAGTTTTGAACAAGCTGGGCTATCAAACGGCCGCCTTTGGCAAGGTCGCTCATCTTCGTAGTGCGCCGGATTACCATTTTGAGGTCCACAATCGCGAGCAGCACATTCCCGAGGTGCGAAAAAACGTTAATCAGTTTCTGGAATCACGCACCGACGAACGCCCACTTGCTTTGTTTGTTGGTGTTTCAGATCCGCACGTGCCGTGGCCCAGCGAATCGACGGTCGATGCTGAAAAAATGACGCTGCCGCCCAAACTCTTGGACACGCCGCAAACACGAGTTCAACGATCGCGTTATCTGCAAGAAGTCAAAGACTTGGACGCTTTCCTTGGCGAATTAAGAGCGTTGACGGACGAGCACCTTTCGCAGGATCACGTGTTTGTATTTTCCAGCGACCACGGAGCTCAATTTCCCTTCGGCAAGTGGACGTTGTACGACGAAGGCATTCGCGTGCCGCTGATCGTGGCTCAAAAAGGAAAAATAAAAGCGGGTTCGCGAACAAAAGCCATGGTTAGCTGGATTGACATCTTGCCAACGCTTATCGACATGGTCGGCGGCGACGTTCCTAAAAAACTTGACGGCCGCTCATTTACCAATGTGCTCAACGGCAACACCGATTCGCATCGTAGCAATATTTTCACAACGCACAGCGGTGACCAGTTGATGAATGTCTACCTGAGCCGATCGATTCGAAACGATCGTTACAAGTTGATCTGGAATCCGCATACGGACTTTGCCTTTACGACGCACATTGACATGTTGCTTCGTGAAACATCGGGCGACTACTTCAAACAGTGGACCGAACGAGCCCAATCCGACCCCGCGGCTGCGGCGACGGTTGCCAAGCATCACGGCCGGCCGTCGATCGAGTTGTACGACTTGCAACAGGATCCGGACGAGATAAAAAACTTGGCGGGCCAACCGGAGATATCTAAAATTCAGCAACAGTTGTTTGAAGATCTGAAAAAGTGGATTGCCACGCAAGACGATCAGCTAACCGTTTTTCACGAGCCGTTGATGCTCGATGCACCAAAAACTTGGGTGCCTCGCAAACGAAAACGCCCCAAAAAAACAAATCCAAAAACCACAACCGTTAAGTGAATTAGCATTAGCTGGGAGGTCAAGGCTTCTGCCGCAACATCAATTTCAAATTGAGAAGGCAAGGCTCACCCGCGACAGCTAACACAAATTTTATCTTACAACACGAAACGCTCGACACAAAAATCTCGGCAAGGGCCTCGTTCGCTCGCGATTCCAACAATCATAAAACTAGAGAAACCCAATGTTTCAAAAACTCCGCTCCTTCCGTTGGCTCGCCTTCTTGGTTTTCATTCTGCTCGGCCAGCAATCCGCAGCAGCGCAACAACCGAACGTCGTTTTCCTGCTCAGCGATGACCAGAGCTGGGGCGATTACGGTTTCATGGACCACCCGCACATCCAAACGCCGAACCTTGACAGGCTCGCCCGAGCCAGCATTCTGTACGAGCGAGGCTACGTCACCGCTCCGCTCTGTCGTCCCTCGTTGGCCAGCATTGTCACGGGTTTGTATCCGCATCAGACCGGCATCCGCGGCAACGATCCGCTGCTGCCCAAAGGAGTCAATCGTAAAGACAAAAAACACCGTGATACGTCGATTAAATTTCGCGATCGGATGACGGCTCCGATGAAAAACCATCCAAATTTTGTAAAGCTTCTAAAAGCCAACGGCTACGCGACATTGCAAACGGGCAAATGGTGGGAAGGCGACCCCAAGGACCATGGATTCACCGACGCGATGACTCACGGCGATCCGCGACGAGGCGGTCGGCACGGCGACAAAGGGTTGGACATCGGCCGCAAGACAATGAAACCGATCTACGATTTCGTTGATCAGGCCAAAGACAACAAGCAACCATTTTTTATCTGGTACGGAGTCTTCCTGCCTCACGCACCTCACGATGCCCCAGACCGACTTTACAACAAATACAAAGACATCGCGCCCAATGAACCGACGGCCCGTTACTGGGCCAACGTAGAATGGCTGGACGAAGGCTGCGGTCAGATCGTCGAACATCTGAAAAAGAATGGCCAGTATGAAAACACGATCTTTGTTTACACCTGCGACAACGGCTGGGTCCAAGATCCGGAAAAAAAGAATCGCAGCATTCGATCCAAACGACGACCGGTCGAAGCCGGCATTCGCACTCCAATTTTCGTCTCACACGAAGGCACCTTAAAGCCGCGGCGCGACAAAGAAACGCTGGCCAGTAACATCGACGTCGCCACCACGATTTTGAGGGCCTGCGGCATCAAACCTCCGGCCGAGATGTCGGGCTTGGATCTTCGCCAGCCAGATCAATTAAGAAAACGCAACCGTGTTTTCGTCGACGTCTACAAACACGATAGCGATCTTGATAAACTCGATGATCTGAACAGCGGTTTACGAGCCAGAGTGGTTATCGATGGCTGGGATAAACTAACCGCTAGCCCGTCCAAAAAAGAACTCTTCAATCTACGATCGGATCCAGATGATCGAACCGATCTGTCGGCCGAACATCCCGACAAGGTCAACGAACTTTCAAAAACGCTTGAACGCTGGGTCAAAAACGACTGATGTGGCTCAGCAGCAAGCAACCAACAAGACAATAAAAACGACAATCCATGCAAACTTACAGTCTTCGCCAATTGAATCGGGGTAATTGCCATCAGTAAATCTCTTTCGATATTCGTTGGCGGACTGTTGGTTGGCTGCCTGATCGCGACGGTGGGCTTCGCTCTGTTTGTGCGTTACCAGGCCCAGTTCACTGGCGGCGATAGCTCGCAACAGTTGGTGCTGAAGCTGGGCCACACGATGGACACCGGACACCCGGTCCATCAAGCCATGGTGAAGATGAAAGAGCGACTGGAGGAACTCTCCAATAACTCGGTCACCATCGACATCTATCCCAGTTCCGTACTCGGCTCGGAAAATCAATGCATCGAACAGCTACAAAACGGCTCGCTGGCGATGACCAAAACTTCGGCCGCGGCGATCGAGAATTTTATTCCGTCGATGTCGGTTTTAAGTTACCCCTATATTTTTCGCGACGAAGATCATTGCTGGGCAGTATTGGAGGGCGAAGTCGGGCAAGCACTTTTGAAAAACGGTGAAAAGAAATTCCTGCGAGGCCTGTGTTACTACGACGCCGGCAGTCGAAACTTTTATTCCAAAGACAAACCGATCCGTTCGCCCGAAGACTTAACAGGCATGAAGATCCGAGTCATGAATAGCTCGACCGCGATCGACATGGTCAAAGCGATGGGTGGCGCGCCAACGCCGATCGCTTGGGGTGAACTCTATTCTTCGCTGGCTCAAGGCACCGTGGACGGAGCCGAAAATAACTTGCCGAGTTTTGCGGTGAACAAGCACTATGAAATTTGTAAACATTTTACGCTGAACGCTCATACACGAATTCCAGATATGCTCTTCATGAGCACCAAGGTGTTCGACCGTCTGGATGAACGCGTACAAAACTGGGTCCAGCAAGCAGCCGAGGAATCTTCGGTTTTTCAACGACAGCTATTTGACTCCATGACGGCCGAAGCGATGGAGCAGATTAAAAGCCAGGGCGTTGAAATCCACGAGGTCGATAATGCGGCGTTTGCAGCCAAAGTCAAAACGATGTTGGCCAGTGCCGACAATCCCGAAGTCCGTGACTTGCTAACGAAAATTGCAGCGGTCAGATCGTCTGAAAACTCTCAAGACGCGTCGAAGGCGAGTGACCATTAATGCGCAAGTCGCTGGCAAACATTAAAAATTGGACGACTCGATTTCTTGAAATCATCCTGATCTTGGCCGTCGCAGCCTTGGTGCTGGACGTTGTCTGGGGCGTGGTCACGCGTGCCTTTGGGCAACAAGCCGAATGGACCGAAGAACTCGCTCGGTTTCTGCTAGTTTGGGTGACGCTGCTGGGCGGGGCTGTGGCCTTTGGCACCAAAGGCCATCTGGGCGTGGACTATTTCGTGAGCAAATTTCACCCCGAAGCTCAAAAGTTGATGGCGGTGATTGGGCACGTGATTGTGCTGTTTTTTGCGGTGGCCATTTTTGTCTTTGGTGGCAGCCGAGTCGTTTTGGATGCGTTGGCGGTCGAACAGATGACGCCCGCACTCGGATGGAAAATGGGCTATGTCTATCTCGCACTGCCGATCTCGGGGGTCTTCATGGTGCTGTTCACGATCGAAAACTTGTTGGAAACGTTTGCAACGCCGGCCGACAAATTGGCCGGAATGGATGAAACCGACGTAAAACCCGATTCTCCATCCAGTACCGAAGTCGCCGCGGTCGGAGGCACGGACTAATGGGTACGGTAGCACTTGTTTTGGTGGTCGTGTTTGTCATTTTGATGGTGATGGACGTTCCGATTGCCGTCGCGATCGCGCTTTCGACGTTCGTGGCGATTATTGTCGAGGGCTCGGATCCGTCGATCGTGGTTGCGTCGAACATGGCCAACGGGGTGAACAGTTTTGCCCTGCTGGCGATTCCCTTTTTCATTCTGTCGGGTCACTTGATGGGGCGCGGTGGCATGGCGACCCGCTTGATCGATTTCGCGGCGACGCTGGTCGGCTTCTTGCCCGGTGGACTCGCCTACGTGAACACGGTGACTTGCATGCTGTTCGGATCCATCTCGGGTTCGGCGGCGGCAGCGGTATCGTCGGTCGGCGGTTTCATGATTCCAGAAATGAATCGCAAGGGCTACAACCGAGAATTCAATGTGGCGGTAACGACGACGGCGGCCACGATTGGCCTGTTGATCCCGCCCAGCAATATCATGATCGTCTACTCGGTCGCGGCGGGTTCGGTTTCGATCGCCGCGATGTTCATGGCGGGCGTGATTCCCGGAATCATCACGGGGCTGTGCATTATGAGCGTTTGTGCGGCGTTCGCTTACAAGAATCAATTTAAATCGGAACCGCGAAGTTCGCTGAAAGAAATCTTGGTCAGCTTCAAACGAGCGTTTCTGAGTCTGTTTTTGATTATTGTCGTGATTGGCGGCATCTTGCTTGGTTTCTTCACGGCGACCGAAGCGGCGGCGATTGCGGTCGTTTACGCGTTTTTGTTGACGGTTGTTTTCTACCAAGAGATCAAGATTAGCGAGCTGCCGGATTTGTTACTGCAAACAGGAATCACGACCGCGATCGTTATGTTGCTGGTTGGTGCCAGTTCGGGGATGAGCTGGGTGATGACGATGGCCAATATTCCTCAAAATGTCAGCGCCGCGTTGCTCGGCCTTTCGGACAATCCGATTTTGATTCTGCTGACGATTAACGTTTTGTTATTATGCGTGGGAACGTTCATGGACATGACGCCCGCGGTCTTGATCTTCACTCCCATTTTTTTACCCGTGGTAGAATCGCTGGGCATGCACCCGGTCCATTTTGGGATCATGATGATTGCCAACCTGTGCATTGGACTGTGCACGCCGCCGGTGGGTACTTGTCTATTTATCGGCTGCGGAGTTGGCAAAACAACCATCGCCAAAGTCACCGCGACGATGCTGCCGTTTTTTGTTTCGATGATCGTTGCGCTGATGATGATCACCTACATTCCCGCTACGTCGCTGTGGCTGCCCGTACAAACACAACAGCTCAAGTCGGAAGATGTCCAGAAAAGCACGTTCATGCGAGCGGTTCCGAATGAAATGTCGACCGAAGTTCCAAATGAAGATCAGCCTGAAAATCTTTAAACCATCATCAAGTTATTTCGAGATTGAAATGCCCCAACCACAGACAAACCTCATCCGATTTGGCAAACGCCTTTTCGAAGCGCAGGCGATTAGCTGCCGAGTCGACTGCCGTCGCTCAACTGTGTTCCGCCCTTTGTTGATTCTCGCGACCGTCATTGCCTTTGCCATTTCGGCCGGATTGATTTCAACAAGCCCCAGCGTGCAGGCTCAACAGGCCAATCTTTCGCCTCGCAAGCTGAATTTCAATACGAGCTGGCAGTTTATCAAAGACGATGTGCAGGGCGCCGAGTCGACTGATTTTGATTCAAGCCAGTGGTCGACGGTGAGCTGCCCCCATACTTGGAACGACGTTGATACGTTTAACAATTTCGGCACCGGTGGACATCAAGGCGAAACGGAACTGTGGAAAGGCACGGCTTGGTACCGCAAAGAATTTTCGTTGCCAAAATCGAGTGCCGGCAAGCAAGTAATTATCGAGTTCGAGGGGGTTCGGCAGATCGCGGACGTTTACCTGAACGGCCATCACCTTGGACAAGACAAAACGGGCTTCCTTCCGTTTGGTTTTGATCTGACGCCTTACTTAAACGCCAACGGAAAAAATGTCTTGGCGGTGAAGGCCAATAACAGTGTCGAGAAAAAACTGTACGCGGGCGATACGCCTTGGAACCATCAAAACTGGCATCCGCCCCATGGTGGCATTTATCGCAATGTGTACCTGCATGTTTTGGATCCCGTCCATGTCACGTTGCCTTTGTATGCCCATCTCGGCACCGAAGGAATTTATGCTTGGGCAAAGTCGCTTAGCAAGGCCGAAGCGACAATCGGCGTGACGGCGGAAATCAAAAACGGGCTGGCAGAGGCCTGCGACACGGAGGTCACTTTTGCACTGGTCGACGCCGACGGGAACGTTGCCGCTCAGGCCAAGCAATCGCTTCAAATCCCGGCCGATGGCAAACTCAAAGCGGAATCAACACTTGATGTTTCGGATCCTCATCTTTGGGAGCCAAACTATCCTTACGTCTACAACATCCGCGTCACCGTCGGCTCGGCTGGTAAAACTCGGGACGTTGCGACGACTCCGTTCGGCCTTCGAAATTATCGCTTCGATCCGAAAACCGGCTTTTGGATCAACGGCCATCCGCTCAAACTGCACGGCTGGGGGCAAAAGCCGATCGGCGGTTGGGCAGGGCTGGGTGCGGGCATTCCTAACTGGATGCACGACTACACCTTGAAGCTAATGAAGGAGGCGGGCGGGAACATGATTCGCTGGGGACACTGCGCGGGTCCGGCCGTAGGTATTCAAAGCAGCGACAAGTACGGTTTTGTCACGATCATGCCCGGCGTCGACGGCGAACGCGATTGCCAAGGAGCCGCTTGGAAGACTCGCGCCAACGCCTTTCGCGACATGATCATTTATTATCGCAATCATCCGACCGTCTGCGTTTGGGAAGGCGGCAACTACAACGTCAGTCCGGAACACGCGGCGGAAATGAAAGCGATCACGCGTGAGTGGGATCCCGGCGGCAAGCGTTATTTTGGTTTCCGGATGTCCACGCCGGCGATGCTGGATAGCATCGATTTGGAACTGGGCACGGTCGGCCGAGCACGTGCGTTGCCGACGTTGGCGGTGGTCGAAACCGAGTACGACCGCACCGAGACGCCTCGACGAGTCTGGGATAAGTTTTCACCTCCGGATTTTGGCAACCTTGGCGAGCTGTCGGACTTGAACACTTACGACTTGGCCCAAGAAGGTTTTGCCGTGAACGCGATCAAGGAATGGTGGACTTTGTTTGGTAGCAAACCAGATCACTCCGGCGGTGCGAATTGGATTTTCTCCGACGGCACCCATGGCACTCGGCAACGCACCGATGTGGCTCGAGCGACCGGCGAAGTCGATGCCGTCCGTCTGCCCAAAGAAGCCTACTTCGCGTTGCAGGCGACTTGGGCCGCGGAAGATCGCGTTCACTTGATTGGACATTGGAACTATCCTGCCGATACCGTGAAACCAATGTACGCGGTTGCTAAGGCGGATCGAGCCGAGTTGTTTGTCAACGGCGAAAGTTTGGGCGACGGGCAGCGTAGCCTGAACACATTGTTCACGTGGCCGGAAGTTTCCTTCGAACCCGGCGAGATTAAAGTTGTTGCTTACCGCGATGGCAAGACCGTGGCAAGCCAATCGAAACAAACCGCTGGCGAACCGGCGGCAATTCGGTTGACGCCGATGACCTCTCCAAAAGGTTGGCGTGCGGACGGTTCGGATATCGCGCTGGTTGATTTCGAAGTCGTCGATGCACAGGGCCGTCGTTGCCCCACCGATGAAGCTCGAGTCAACTTCGAAATCTCCGGGCCGGGCGTTTGGCGGGGCGGATACAACAGCGGTAACGAAGACAGCATCAATCACCTGTATTTGGACACCGAATGTGGCATCAACCGTGTTAGCATTCGATCGACTTTTGAAGCGGGCGAAGTGGTTTTGACTGCCGCTCGCGAGGGTCTGAAGCCGGCGACTTTGCGATTGAAATCTCAAACGTTTGAAGCACAAAACGGCGTTGCGATGTCGATGCCTCCGGTGTTTTCGACGTCGCTACCGCAGCGGCCAGAGATCAACGCCGACGACTTTGATGAATTGGCTCGACTGCGAGCGATTCCTCCGATCAAGGTGATTGAGGTTCCCGATACCGATCGAATGTTTTCGACGTTTGCCTACACCGGCGTCGGTACTGGCGGCATGCAAAACCCGCTTTCGCCGGAGATGCTGGCTTACTCGGACGATGCTCGGATCTTCTTAAAAACGATTCCGGATATCTTGAATGAGACGTTCGTGATTCGCACGGCCAGTTTGGACGCAGCGTACTGGGCCAACGATTACATTGTCGCCACGGCCGCCCGTGACATCGATTTCTTTGTGGCTCATGACCCCAAGGTTCCCATGCCGGGTTGGTTGAAAGAGTATCAAAAACTGGATGCAACGCTGTTGCTAAATCGAGGCAAACTGAAGCTGTACAAAAAGCGATTGAAGAAGGACGAGGTACTTCGAATTCCTGGCAACGCCGACCAAGGCAAAGGGATTAAGAGGTCCAAGAACATTATCATGTTCTGTCGTCCTGCGGCGGCTGATTAACCGTTTCACTGGCAATCGCTGCTCAGCCCGGGCAGCGATTGTATTTTTTGAACGACATGTTGCTCGTTCGTCGATTAACGAAACTGCGAAACTGC
>CAZROJ010000042.1:0-9000 GCA_964601665.1 uncultured Pirellulaceae bacterium | reverse complement strand
GAAACTGCAAGACGTTAAGCCGTTGCCGCTAGGCTCGGCCCTCCGAGCAACCGACTAACCCACAGACCGCAAAACTACAGCGTTAGCCAAAAGACAAAAAGCAAAAAGCAAAAGGCGATTGAGATACTACCGGGCACCAAGCCCGTGGCTAACGCCATCGGCTCAATTGAACAACTGAACCGAATCAATCAACACGCGGCTTCAACCGCTGGCTGTTGCGACCAAAAAACTTCCTTGGGTCCAGATAACATGAGTCCTACCGATCGACGTCAGTTTTGTAAGTCAGTTGCATTGCCACTGGCCGCTGCAGCGTTGATGCCATCAGCGTTGATGCCATCAGCGGTCTCTCAAGCTTCCGAAAAACCTGGGGTAAATCCGACAGGTTCGCACCTGCGAGTTTCACTGAACGCGTTTTCGTTTAACAAGATGCTACGAGAAAACGCCAAAGACTCCAAAAAAGGAATCGATCTGTTCGGCCTCTGCGATTTCTGTGCCAGCTTAAACATCGACGCCGTCGACCTGACGGGTTATTACTTCCTGGGCTACCCTGACGTGCCCAAAGACGACTACATATTTCGTCTGAAACGACATGCCTTTGATCTTGGTTTGGAAATCAGTGGTACTGGTGTCCGGAATGACTTTGTTGTGGCGGATGAAACAATTCGCCAAGAAAGTATTCAACGAGTCAAATCGTGGATCGAAGTGTCGGCTAAACTCGGCGCGCCCGTCATTCGCGTTTTTGCTCAGACATGGCCGCCGTTTCGAAACTGGCGTCAAGCGGCAGGAACATCAGATCGCCCGATTGCCGAAAGGCGAATTGCCGACGCTTTGCGAGAGTGCTGCGAACACGGACAGAAATTCGGCGTGATCGTCGGCGTTCAGAACCATGGCGATTTTTTGAAAACTGGCCAAGAACATTTAAGTTTGATCGAGCGTGTTGGTCACGATTGGTGCGGAGTTTTGGTGGATACCGGAAGATACCTTTCGGACGATCCCTACGCGGACATCGCTTTAACAGCTCCGCATGCGGTCAATTGGCAAATCAAGCAAGCGATGGGACACAAGTCGGACGCCACGCCGATGGACTATTTAAAATTGCTGACCATTATTCGCAAATCCGGCTACCGCGGCAACATTCCGATTGAAACACTTCCTTTGCAACGCCCCGATTACGACCCCTTCACCGAAGTCCCGAAGGTTCTGAGCGAAGTACGAAAGGCGATGAAGTCCACGTCGTCGATCAAATCGGTAAAACTCAATTCACTTGATTCGCTCAAGTCACTTGATTCGCCAAATCTCGATCAAATCGAAAAGTAACGATCCATTGACCGCTCGACTGGTAAGTCTGAACAAATAATCGCCCGAACAAATTTCAAAACGAAACATTAACCCCACTTCAAGAAAGCCTATTATGGACCGCAGAAAATTTATTGGATCCGTTTCCGCCGCCGGCGCTGGAATGGCGATCTCGACTCACTTACTGTTGGCAGGCGACACCGCTAAATCACCAAACGTCGCTTGCGACAGCGACTTTTTCAAACTGACCAAAGACCTGTTGGTCGATTGGTGCGACGGCATGATTCGTCAACAGGTCATCGCGCCTGACGATTTGAAGCAGCATGGTGTTTTGAGCTGTCCGGCTTGCAGCCATATTCATGGTCGCTGTGCTGATTCACTCTATCCGTTCATGCACCTTGCCCATGTCACGGGCGAACAAAAATACCTAGACGCCGCCAATCGAGTTTACGACTGGGCCGAAAACAACGTCAGTTGGGAAGACGGCAGTTGGACCAATGCGGTCAAACGAAAGTCTTGGCGAGGCACCACGATTTTTGGTGCGATCGCATTGGCCGAAGCACTCCATTACCACGGGGAAATTTTGGACAAGGATCGCAAAGCGGCGTGGATGGATCGTTTGGACAAAGCCGCTGGTGGCTACCTGTATCGGGACTTTAAAAAAATCGACTTTACCAATCTGAACTACGGGATGACGGGCGTCTATGGTTTCCATTTGTTTGGCGAACTGCTGGAAAATGAAAAATACTTAAAACGCAGCGAACAGTTTGCCGGCCGCCTAAAAGAATTTTTCACCGAACCCAACAAATTGCTATGGGGCGAAGGCAAACCGAATAACAATCGAAGCGGTCGAGGCCTGTTGCCGGTGGACCTTGGCTACAACGTCGAAGAATCACTCAACGGTGCCGTCCTGTATGCGCTGGAAGTGAATGATACCGAACTGCTGGAACTACTGACAAAATCTTTGAATTCGCATTTGGAATTTATGCTGCCAGACGGAGCTTGGGACAATAGCTGGGGCACTCGTTCGCAGAAGTGGTGTTACTGGGGCAGTCGCACCTCCGACGGTTGCCAACCCGCATTTGCATTAATGGCCGACCGCAACCCGGCCTTTGGAACCGCCGCGATCAAGAATGCGGAACTGCTCAAACGCTGCACGGCCGATGGTCTGCTGCACGGTGGTCCGCACTTCGTTTCGCACGGTATCAAACCCTGCATTCACCATACCTTCACGCATGCCAAAGTGATGGCATTGATCCAAGACCGTATTCCTTCGATGCCGAAGGTCGATGATTCAACGCCACTGCCACGTGTCAAAGCTCAAGGCGTCAAACATTTCCCCGAATTGGATGTTTGGCTGGCTGCCAAAGGACCTTGGCGAGCGACCGTGTCGGCCTACGATTCGATTTACAAAACCAAATCGGCGAATTACTTACAGCAACCCACCGGTGGATCGTTGTCCGTGTTGCATCACAACAAAGTCGGCACGCTTTTGGCTGGCAGCATGGCTCGCTACATCATGGTCGAACCGCTCAACATGCAACCGCAGCCCAACGACGATTTTTGCTTGACACCGCGCGTCGAAATTCGCAAAAACGAAACTTGGTACGCCAACCTGTTCGACCTTAAGGCCACAGTCACGCACCAGTCCAGCGATTCCGTCATCGACTTTAGTATTGAAACGACGCTTCAGGACGAAGATCGCAATCCCGTCACGAAAGGAGCCGAAAAGCATCACATCGATTATCGTTTCGAAAAAGATAAAATCACGATCTCAGCTGCATCGCCAGCAGGCACCGAATCGGCTGGAGCCGCTGACTTGGTCATCCCGATCATTTCCCCCAATGGCGAAAATGTCAAAAAAGTTTCAGACCATCGAATCGAAATTGCGAAGCCAAATGGTACTGTGGTAATCGAATCAAATGTTCCTTTGACGATCAAGGAATCCCGCAAGAGCCGTCTCTTCAACATGGTCCCCGGCATGGAGGCCGTTCCCATCATAGCTCGCTTGCCGGAACAAGCCGGAAGGGAAGCCCAGTGCACGATTTCTGTGATCTAGCCAAACCGCGATTGGCTACGAAAACGACAAGCAAGAATGGAAACTTGAAATACCAACGATTGAAAATGCGATCAAACCTTCAAACACTCGTTCGCCTGAGCTTAACGATGTTACTGACGGCGTCGCTGATCACTTCCTTAATGGGGCAAACGACTTCGGTTAGCAGCAATCGATCACCTGAGGACAATCGATCGTTGGAAACGGCATTCCAAACGCCGCCGCGACAGGCGTATCCGGAAACTTGGTTTCACCTGATCGGTGGGAACGTCAATAGAAACGCCCTGACGACCGATTTAGAAGCGGTGCAGCGGTCCGGAATCAGTGGCATCCAGTTATTTCACGGCAAGGGCCGGCCATGGCCAGGCGTGAAACCACAAATTCAAACGCTCAGCCCCACTTGGGATTCGTTGATCGCCAAAATTGCGGATGAAACCAAGCGACTGAATTTAAATTTTACGATGCAAAATTGCCCCGGTTGGGCCATGTCGGGCGGGCCTTGGATTACGCCCAACAACGCCATGCGTCATTTGATCTACAGTCGCCAAAACGTCGTCGGCGGCAAGCCTATTTCGATTGATTTGAAACAGCCGGCTCCTAGCAACGAAGACTGGCGAGACTACCGTGACATCGCGGTACTCGCCTTTCCGACTCCAGACGGCGACGACGGGAAGTGGTTGACTCCAACGACAATACGCAGTTCTTTGCAGGATGCGGACTGGTCAAAATGCTTGGCTGGTCAAGCGGTAAAGATTCAGATTCCTGTTGGCAAACAGCCTGCGTGGCTGGAATTGACTTTCGACCAACCGGTGACTCTGCGTTCAATCGAACTGCCGCCGATCGAGCACTTAATGAAACGAGTCAGCTTCGATCCGGATTCTGAAATTGCCATCTGCGTGCCGGCAGACAAAGCGTGGACAGAACTTGTCCGCCATAAAGTTCCTCGAGGAACGTGGCAGGATCGCCAGCCTGAACACCCGCTTGGTTTGGCTGTGCCCGATGCAAAATCGAATCGATATCGAATTGTTTTCCACAACCGTCGCCCGATGGAAATATCGCAACTGCGATTGTCGTCGACCGCTCGCCTGCAGGATTGGCGGGCCCAGGCAGGTTATGCGTTGCGCAGTCTCGAGCGATCCACGAACCCGAAGCAGTCACCCAAGGCATGGATCTCGGTGGAATCGGTGATTGACTTGACTGATAACGTCGATACCGATGGCCGTTTGCAGTGGAACGTTCCGAACGGAAACTGGACGGTGGTTCGCTTTGGACACGTCAACACTGGGGTAAAAAACAAACCGGCACCGCCCGAGGCGACCGGTTTCGAATGTGACAAGCTTTCGCCTGCAGGAGCCGAACAGCACTTTGCCGGTTACATCGGTCGGCTTTCACAATCAGGAGGACCGGCGGACAACGACCGATTGAAGGGCATGTTGATCGATAGCTGGGAATGCTACACGCAAACCTGGACACCGACCATGGAACAAGAGTTCAAACAACGTCGCGGATACAGTTTGCGTCAGTGGTTACCAGCCTTGGCCGGCTGGGTCGTAAATGACCATCAGTCAACTGAACGGTTTTTACGCGACTGGCGAGCTACGATCAGCGACTTGCTCGTTGAAAACTATTTTGGCCGGATGGCTCAGCTGGGCAGAGAACGCGGATTAAAGCTCTCGTTTGAAACCGCCGTCGGCGACGTTTCGCCTGGCGATATCCTTGAATACTTTAAGTCGGCCGACGTCCCGATGTGCGAAGTTTGGCAGCCCAACGATCCGCACTATGGTGGCCTGGAAACCAAACCGATCGCCCCCACTGCTTCAGCGGGGCACATTTACGGTAAACCTCGAGTTGCCGCGGAAATGTTTACCGCGGCTCCGATGAACTGGCGCGAGCACCCGTTTGAATTGAAAAACGTTGCCGATCGAAGTTTTGCTTTGGGGGTTACGCATCCCGTTTTTCACACCTTCACTCACAACCCACTGGACCGCGTTCCGGGAACGTCATTTGGCAATCGAATTGGAACCGCATTCATCCGTGGACAAACGTGGTGGCGACACATGCCGCTGTTTACCGATTATCTCGCACGCTGCACTTTCATGCTGGAGCAAGGACAGCCTGTTGCTGACGTGCTGTGGTACCTTGGGGATGACGTCGACCACAAGCCGCGACAGGACTCGCCATTCCCCTCCGGTTTCCATTTCGACTACTTGAACTCGGACGTCCTGCTAAACCGGTTAAGCGTTCGCGATGGCGACTTGGTCATTCCAGAAGGCACGCGTTGGCGAGTATTGTGGTTACCACGACAGCAATGCCGTCGACTCACGCCCGACACCTTGGCAAAAATCAAAGCCTTGCTGAACGCTGGAGCCACCGTGATTGGTGAAGCCCCCGAGATCAATCCTTCGCTCAGCGGCGGCGCTAAATCCGATAAAATGTTTAAATCGCTGATTGCCGATCTGTGGGGATCGAAGCCAACTACCAACGGCGACCGCCGCATCGGCAAGGGTCGTTTACTGTGGGGATCCACCTTAAAAGATTCATTGGCGAAGCTAAAAATCGAGCCAGACGTCAGCGGTATTTTACCGGCCAGGTGGTGCCATCGACGCACTGACGATACGGACATCTATTTCGTAGCCGGAGACCGGCTTCAACCGTTGGATGCAAACCTACACTTTCGCGCGAAGGGCACGCCAGAACTCTGGAGCCCAATCGATGGGAAACGAAAACAGATCGCGACCTACCGATCGACCGATTCGGTAACAACGGTTCCAGTGCGACTGCCCGCCGGAGGTTCGGTGTTCGTCGTGTTTCGAACGGAAGCAGAACAATCGGCCGCCGACACATTTGAGTTCGAACGAGTCACGCTCGATGGATCGGTATTGCTGGATGCGACCGACTGCCAACGTGTCGACACTGCCAAACCTTACCCCGCTTACGGATTGAAAGCTTCCGATCGAAACCAACCTTGGGTGGATCCCGAGCCGCCGGTATTTGAAATGGGCGATGATCGCCAATCGTTTATCGCTTGGCAGGACGGGAAATACGAATTCAACACTTCCGGTAATCCGCCGATAGAATTCGATGTAGTCGGCACCCAAACCATCCGCTTGGAAAACAATTGGAAGCTCTCTTTTCCGCCTGGATGGAATGTTCCAGAATCGATTTCTTTGGAAAAAGTACAGCCTTGGTCGGAGATGGCCAACAAACACGTGCGTCACTATTCGGGCAGCGCAATCTACCAGACTCAATTCTCACTTGATCAGGTAAGCAATGCAGACCGATTGCTTTTGGATCTTGGCCGGGTCGGCGTGATCGCTGAGATCGAAGTCAATGGCAAGGATGCCGGTACGATCTGGGCGGCTCCTTTTCGTCGAGACATAACCGCGTTGGTGAAGCCGGGAGAAAATCAATTGAAAGTCACGGTGACCTGCACTTGGCACAACCGCCTTGCGTTCGACTCTTCTTTACCGAAGAGTCAACGAAAGACATGGACGTACGCCGCCCCCAAAGCTGATTCTCCGTTGGATTTTTCAGGTCTTAGCAGGTCCGTCCAATTGCGAATTGGCAAATCCGTACCAATGTCTGGCCAATTAAAGCCAGGCAACTAGCAATCGTTTATTAGAAATGCAATTATCAAATGGGTGCTTTCGTGAATCGCTTTTCGGTTTTTACACTTTTAATTTTCGGTTTGTTCAGCAACCACGAATCAGGTCGATCACAAGAGACGGTTGACCTACGTTGTGACTACCGAGTCAAACCATTGGCCGTCGACCGGAACGATCCGCTGCTGTCATGGCGCCTCGAAGGCGATCGCCAAGGCCTCGCTCAAACCGCCTATCAAATCCAAGCGGCAACGTCGATTGATAGGCTGGACCAAGCCGACTTATGGGATTCTGGCTGGATTGAAGATTCTCGATCCGTTGCGATTGAATATTCAGGTCAACGACCAGCAGCCAAAAAACGAGTTCACTGGCGGGTCCGAATCAAAGATGATGCCGGTACGATTCTTCCATGGTCACAACCGTCTTGGTTCGACGTCGGACTGACCCGCGACAGCGATTGGAAGGGAGCAAAATGGATCTCTTGCGGCCGCACTTTACAGCCCGACTACGGCCCAATCGATGTGATGGGCGATTGGATCGCGGCCGGCCAGACGCCAGAGCAATCTAACATGGTTACCTACAAGCTCAAATTCAGTTTGCCGGACAAAAAGGTGGTTTACGCCGGCACTTGGTGGAACCATGTCGAAAACGGATCCACCGAATTGACGGTCAACGATCGCAAAGGTGTCAGCGGCCCCGAAGGCCCAGCGACTATCTTTTACAAGGACTATAGTTTTTACTTGCAAGCCGAAAATGAAGTCAGCATCCAATTGACCGATGCCGATGCTGCAACTCCAGTCTGTTTTGGTATGCAAGTCGTTTTCGCTGATGGCAGCCAACAGCTGATAAAAACTTCCGAGCATTGGCAGGTTCAGATCGGCGACGAACGAAAACCGGCAAAAGTTGTTTGCCGGTACGGGAAACAGCCGCTCGGTGAAGCGAAGATATCACCGCGAGCTCCGCTGGCTGCCGCTTGGTACAAAAAAGACTTTGACGTCTCCAAAAACGTGACTTCAGCACGGCTCTACGTTTGCGGTCTTGGGTACAACGAACCTTATCTCAACGGCCAAAAAGTCGGCGACGAAGTCCTCGCTCCGGGGCAAACTGACTACCAGCATTTCGCCCACTACAGCGTCTTTGATGTCCGCGACCAAATCAAACCAGGTGCAAACGCGCTTTCGATTCTGCTGGGCGACGGCTGGTACAACAACGATCGCACGTTTTCTCACTCGCGACTGCGATACGGCAATCCAGGTTTACGAGCCTACTTGGACATCCGCTATAAAGACGGCACGAACCAGCAGATCGTTTCGGACGAAAATTGGCGGTGGAAGCAATCCGGGCTGACGATGTCCAGCGTGTTTCTGGGTGACTACATCGACTATCGCAAGTGGCATGGCCCGCGGCAGCAGTCAGACAAGCCAGCCGACTGGCAACCCGTTCAAGTCGTGAAAGCGCTTTCACCAAAACTAATTGCCCAGGATTTCCCGCCAATTCGCGTGGTCCAAGAAATCGAGCCAGTCAAAACCATCCAGGTCGGCGAGAAGACTTGGATCGTGGACTTGGGCCAAAACATTAGTGGCTGGATTGGTTTGGAATTTGACGAACCTGCCGGTACGGTCATTCGACTTCGGTGTGTCGAGATGCTGACCGAAGACGGGCAGCATCTGGACAATGTCCCGCAGTCTTTTTGGACTTGCCATGCCTCGCCGCAACACCACCGAATTATTGCGGATGGGAAACCGCACAAGTGGCGCCCTTATTTCAGCTACCACGGTTTTCGCTATGCCGAAATCCATGGGCTCAGCAAGGCTCCGACGCCGGGACAAATCAAAGGTCTGGTCGTCAACACCGACACGCCGGTAACCGCCACGTTTGAATCCTCTGATCCGCTGCTGGATCGCATTTTCAAAATGGGAATCCAAACGCATCTGAATAACATGCACTCGATCTTGGAAGATTGCCCACACCGCGAAAAATGTTTATGGGGCGGCGACGCTCATTCGTCTTGGGCGACCGGATTTTACGCTTTGGATTCGGCTTCGT
>CAZROJ010000041.1:0-27475 GCA_964601665.1 uncultured Pirellulaceae bacterium | reverse complement strand
CGTTGACAATGCACATGCAATTCGTTTGCATTTTCGCATTCAGGTCAATCGGCGCTGAGAGCAACCTTGCGCCAGCTTGCTTTCACGCGACCGTGGCCACTTTGTTATCATTTAGTGGCGAAAGCCAGCGTCTTGACCAATCGGTGTCGCGCGCTAACAACTCGGAGAGTTTTGCGACAACAACTCGGAGAGTTGTGCGACAATGTCGCTCGATTTCCCAAATCGTTGGCGGGGATCTCGTTGTACTCTGTCATGGAAGAACCGCCGAAATTGCCGAGTCGGATTGGTTTTCATCAGTTCAGCCCTGCCCTGCCCTGCTAAAACATTACAAGCCTTGTTTTCGTCGGCTATGTGGTAAAATGGGAGTCGTTTAGCAAGGTTAACGTTGACAGCCCAGCCGAGAATATGAGCGATCATAAATCAGACCAATCCGAATCCATCAAGCTCGCAATTCGCGAAGCGGGTCTGCGTGCGACTCCTGCGAGGATCGCGACGCTCAGGCTGCTGCATGAAGCGACGGCCCCGTTGACTCACGCGGAAGTCTCCGAAGAGTTGCAGGAACTGGGCGTCGACAAAGCAACTGTCTTTCGCAACCTCAACGACATGGCAACTGCGGGACTGCTGCGCCGCACAGAGTTGGGAGATCGCGTTTGGCGCTTCGAACTGGTCGCTGACGACAAAGGTCACGGACCGGCCCATCCGCACTTTGTTTGTGTCGACTGCGGCAGTGTTTCCTGCATGGATGAGGTCAAGCTTACCGCTGGCAGTATTCGGTTGAGCCAAGAGTTCGGCGAGGTTACCGAGATCTTACTGCGAGGCCACTGCAACGACTGCGAGTGATCTTTTCTGAACCAGCGACCCGATGAAGCTGTCGATTATTTACTGCCCGGCAGCGAATTCGTCTTCGGGATAGTCATCTTCGGTCTCGAACTCGATCGGCGGCATCGGGTCAACAAAATGCTCCCAAGACGCCGGGCCGAGTACATATTCTTCGTCGGTGAGTTGGCATTGCTTCAAGAGACGCGTGACATGTTCTTTATCCAGGTTCTGACCGATGAAAACAAGCTCCTGTTGGCGGTCACCGTACTCATGAACCATCCGAGATTTGATTTCGGCGATGGTCTCTTCGTCTTCGGGCCACGAATCGTCAGGAGCAGACGCCCACCAAAACCCTGCGGGCTCAAGAAGAACCGAGCAACCGGCTTGCGACCAATTGTAAGCCCAATCCTGACGCGAAGCGATCCACGCAATCCCCTTGCTTCTTAGGACTCCCCGGAAGAGACCCGTTTCCATGTCGTCGCCAATCGCCTCCCAAAGTCGCTGCGGATGAAACGGTCGATCACTGCGAAAAACAAAATTCGAGATTCCGTATTCCTCCGTTTCTGGTTCCTCTTCACCGCGCGGAATCGTCAGCCAGTCAGACGATAATTCTTCCGCTTCCTCAAGCTTGAATCGACCCGTGTCAACGATTTTGTCAAGCGGCACTTGGCTCTTGTTGGATTCAAGCACAAGGGCTGAGCTATTTAGTTGACTGATGATTTTCTTGATCATGCCAATTTGCTCAGGCGAAACCAAGTCTATTTTGTTCACAATGATGACGTTGGCAAACTCAATTTGATCAACCAGTAAATCGACAATGTTTCGATCGTCTTCGTCGCTGAGTGCCATCTTGCGATCTTTCAAATCGTCCCACGACCCAAAGTCCTTCAAGAAGTTTGCACCGTCGACAACCGTTACCATCGTATCAATTTCCGATACGCTGCCGAGACTTTCGCCATCTTCATCTTCAAACGTAAATGTTTCCGCAACAGGCATCGGCTCGCTGATGCCTGTTGATTCAATCATCAGATAGTCAAATCGTTTTTCTTCAGCAAGCTTTTTGACTTCGATCAACAAGTCTTCGCGAAGCGTGCAGCAAATACATCCGTTGGACATCTCAACCAGCTGCTCTTCGGTTCTCGAAAGTTGGGCATCGCCGTCGCGGACAAGCGCGGCGTCGATATTCACCTCACTCATGTCGTTCACAATAACCGCAACTTTCAGCCCCTCGCGGTTTGAAAGAACATGGTTCAGCAAGGTTGTCTTACCTGCCCCCAAAAATCCACTGAGAACCGTTACGGGCAATTTTTTTTCTTCGGTGTTCATGCTGGCCTGTGTCATGATTAAAATTCTTTCGCGAACTGGATTTTGAACGAGTCCATTGACTCTGAATCGACAGCCACGGTCTGGAGCCGAAATCAGATGCATATAATATGCAAATGCATTTAAAATGCAAGTGCAAGCTGCGATTTCATGGAATTGTTTGCTTATTGCGAGAAGGCGGGCGAACGATTTCGATCAAGTTGCCAGCTTGTGGCGTTACTGATTCCTGCATTTAGGCACCAGTAAGTGGCCGTTGAGCAATGGACTTTGGTGTGGCGTCCGAGCATGTGTTGATTTGCTTCAGTTGTACCTTACTGATGGCGAGCCCCGAAACAACGATCACAATCCCATACCATTGCATCGGTAAAGGAACACTTCCCAGCAACAGCCATGCGAAAAATAGCGAGAGTGCAGGGACGATGGTGCTCCAAGTTGCGACCGTCTCACTGGACAAGCCAGAGACGGATTTGTACCAAGTAAGCTGTCCCAATAGCACAACCAGCGCGGCGTAAACCAGCATCAACGGCCAAAGCCCGGGTGAAAATGCATCAGCAAAATGATGCAGTTCGAACATGCTGATCGCTAACCAAAAGAACACCATTGCGCCCAGTAGATTTCGAATTAGCAAAAACGGTGGCAAAACATCAGGATCCGCGAGCGGTTTGCGGGACAAGCAAGAGCCCAGCGCGTTGCAAGCCGCCGCCCCGATCGAGCACGCATGAATCCATCCGATTGGCTCGGCGCCGGAAAAAAACATCAACGTGAGGACACCAAAGAATAGCACGCAAAGCCCAAGCATGCATTGTCGAGTTACCTTTTCGCCGTCCAGTAGCCAAGCAAACAAGGCAAAAAAAGCCGCATTGGTTTGCAGCAGAATAATAACTGTCGTAATGTCTCCCGCGTCCTCTAAAGCCATCACGATCAAGATCGGCGAAACAACGCACGCGTACAAAACATTACCAAGCAAGCTTTTCCAGCCGTTACGCGAGATCTTTTTGGCCTGCTGCAAAAGGCGACCAGGATGAAAATAAACAAGTACCAGTAGAGCCGAACAAAGATTTCCGACGAAGAAAATGTTGCAATACGACAACGCGTTAACTTTGGTGATTCCTAAGTGTCCTCCTTGTTCAACCAACGCTTTGAGTACGGGTGTACCCAGCGCCGACAAAACCAAGCTGATCAACAGCAGTCCGAACAAAACACCAGTGTGAGAATCAGTTGTTTTCAACTATACCGGTCCTAGTTGGGTAGGTTTACTCATTGCGTCAGCTTGGACGCTTGATCAGCGCGACACTTACAACCTTCCGTCAAATTTCTAAAAATTGTGACGCCGTTTCGCTAGCGAGGTAATTTAGCAAGTGCAATTTACTAGGTTGGTGAATCGCGAAGGCGAATTTGGGCAAGCCGAAAATTTTGGTCATCACTTGTCCGACATGGAGCACCTGGAGCACATGGATTCAATCAATTCAACTTTCAACTTTCAACTTTGACGAACCACTCAAACCTTTAATCTATCCCCGACCAATCCAGTTTATCAATGAACTGCCGTTGAATCTCGGTGAAGCGTTCGAGCAACTGTTTGGGCGTGGTCTCGCGGACCGATTGGACGCTGATTGCATTGGGTTCAACAATGATGGTCGCGGTTGATTCCAGCAATTGAATCTCGCACCAGGTCAGATCCTTGTCGTAGTCAACCGACACGCCTTCGGGTTCTTCGTCTTCAATCGCGTCGACGATCGCCTCCAAGTCTAATTCGGTATCGACATCCACAATCAGCGTTGAAAACCGTTGCCCAAAAACTTCGTCAAAAGGGCCCGCGATCACGCGAGCGAATTCAGTGATGTTCGAAACCGAACGAGTGAAGGTGACCCGCGAGGGCGTTTCCTCATCGATTTCCGCTCGAATTTCGTACTTGAAAAACGGCGTTTCAACCATACCGGAACCTTCGAACGGGCCGTCGACCGAAATTTCTTTTCGCTTCAAACCAAACGACTTCCGGAGCGTTGAAAATGTCTCCTGCAGATCGTCGTCCAGCAGCGGTTCGGTGAGCGTAGCAATAAACTTTTGATCCGAAGCGTTCGCTGACGTGGGCACGCGAAAATGCTTTTGAAAACCAGGCAGTTGCTTAATTAGCTCACTGCGTTGTTCGAGAAATTTTAGTTTTGTTGTTCCAGCCATGATCGTTCTGCTTAACTTTCCTTCACTCAATTTAACGCGTTCGGCGGATTAGCCTGTCCCAATCCAATCCTACCCAATTCTAAAATGATTGCGAATTAGCGATTGGGCGGTGAGAACTCTCAGCCGCCCCGAGTTCTCGTTTCCTAAACGCTGGGCATTCCCTGAATTCGTCGCCATGCGCTGACTTGGCCCAAATGGCAATTTTCGTGGCTGAGCATCAGGTACGGCAAGGCAATCGAAGCCACTGGCATCACGGGTTGCCAGCGTTCGAGCTTCACTTTGTTTTGAAAAACCGAATCACCATGGCTTTTTAGCAACGCCGCAATCTCGTCATGCTGAGCAACGAACTCGGCAATCAAAGCCTCTTTGGAAGCATAGACGTCTGCGTCCGAGCAAGGTTTTGAGTGCATGCCGAACGCATGCCCTTTCGGATCTTCGAACTCGACGTCCGTGATGATCGATTTAATCGGCGTCAAGTAAGCATTCAAATGGCTCAGCACCCAAGCCGGATGATTCGACGCGGCTTTCCCTTCGGGGGCAGGTTGCAAAACCATTTGTTCGTCGTCGAGGTCAGCGACCAGTTTCGCCGCGTAGTCGCGATTCTTATTCCATGCGAACAAAATTCCATCGGTGATTGACATGATTTCTCGTGAGCGGTTGATGTTGATACAAGCCAACGGTTGTGATTGGTAGAGGTCGGACCGTTGTTTGGATTGTGGTGTTTCTTCCGACGAAATTTATCCTAACGAGTGATCCCAAACGCTGAAAGCGGACCGACCGTCGCAGAAACTTCGGCTTGAGCTATAATTTCTAAATTACGTTTAATAAGCGAGACAAACAAGATTTTTGGCGAACCGAAAGCTGCTTTCGGTCCAAGCTTGCCGCCGATCGCTAGTGCATTCAGCACCCCACCAATGTTTCAAAAAATCTGGCAATTGTTATTCGGTTCGATCCGAATTTGGTCTGACGCTCGAGCGTCCCAAATGGCGGCTGCGCTGACCTACTACGCGATGTTGTCATTGGCACCGACATTGATGATCGCGATCGCGATTGCCGGCTATTTATTTGACGACCGACTGGCCGAAGCCGAAATTTTGTCGGTGGTCAAACAATTCACCACCCCTGAAATTGCTCAAACAATCTCCGGACTCATTCAACGTGCCAGCGGGCCGCAGTCGGGGATTTTCGCCAGTGCAATTTCGGTGGGCGTGTTGGTCATTGGTGCCTCGGGTGTTTTTTCGCAGCTGTACGACACGTTCAATTATATTTGGCACGTGGACGGGAAGAAAATTGGCTTTTGGTTTGCGGTGCGTAAACGTGGCATTGGAATTTCGATGGTGCTGATCATTGGCTTGATGCTGATCGGAGCGTTGGTTTTAAATTCGACGTTGGCTTATGTTACCCAGCAAATGGAAGGCCATCCAATCCTGATTAGCTGGCTGCATTTTGCGGATCGAAGTTTATCATTTTTGCTATTGCCAATTGTCTTTTCGACGCTGTTCTGGTTCGTGCCGTCTGTCAAATTACAGCTCTGGGATGTTCTGCCAGCAGGAGTTGTGACTGCGGTTTTGATGGCGGGCAACCGCTACATCATTCAACTGTATCTGCAGTTTTCGTCGACCAGCGAAGTCTACGGTGCGGCGGGGTCGTTGGTGGTTTTGCTGATCTGGATTTACATGACCAGCATGGTCGTCTTTTACGGCGCGTCGTTTAGTCACGCTTGGGCGATCACTTACGGATCACGGACACCGGAAAAGCTGGCGGCGACGCCTAACGTTGAATCGATTGAGCACGAAAATGTCGAGCAACTGGTTCCTGAGCGTCGCCAGAAACCATCCAACGAACTGGCGTAGAACCGAGCCGAAACTATGCTTCGCAAAATCAAAAGATGGCTTCGATTTCGCCGCCACGACGATGCTTACACAAAAACAAAAGAAGCGTTGCGTGAGTCGGTGCTCACGGCCATACGAACTCAAAAAGAACAAGGCCGAGCGATCTGGTTGGTGACTCATTTCCCGGACACGTTTATTGAGTATCAAACCTTTCTGGCTGAATCCAAAATCGAATATCAAATTGCTGACCAAACGTTGCAGCGAGACGTTTTGCAGGGCGACGGTTGTGAGTATTTGACGGCGGGGCAAGTCTACATGGTGCTTTCGGCTTTGGTTCCCGAAATTGAGGATTCGCCGGATCAAATTTTTGACCAAGGCCTTTCAGTGTTGGTTGTCGAGCGGCATCCCTTGATTGAGCACGATCAGCGAATCCACCAGTATTGCAAACGGATTGGTGCTCAAGTCGGTTTGGGTTACTTTCAGTCTTTTGAGGACGCAATTGTAGCTAGCGAGTTAAGCGAAATGACGCTGGTTTTGATGGAGCAAATGGGGATGAACGACCATAGCTTGATCAACAGCATGACGCTAACGCGACGCATCGACCGCAAACTCAAACGCATGCAAAAACTTTATCCTACCGATCACGCCGCGGACAATCTGGCCCAGTGGTACGAACTAAACGCAGTCGCTACCAAAGAGCATTAGCGGCATACGAACCGCGATCGCCCGAGCGGCGCATGAGCCGCGATCGCGTAAGCGGCCGGCTCATAAGCGGCCGGCTGTTAGGGCTAAGACAAAAAACGCCGCCCATTCAAAAAAACGCCGCTCAAGCTTTGATCCTGAGCGACGTTTCAAATTTTAGCTTTTAGCTTAACTTCTGTTCAGCGTCGTCGCACTAGACAACTGCTTTGACAGTTTTGACGATTTCCGAAGCGACCTTGTAGGGATCCGCGTTTGAAGCTGGACGGCGATCTTCCAACCAGCCCTTCCAGCCGTTGGTCACGGTGCCCACAGGAATTCGAATCGAAGCACCACGATCCGAAACACCAAAGCTGAATTGATCAATTCGCTGCGTCTCGTGCTTACCGGTCAAACGCTGATCGTTATCGGCACCGTAAACTGCAATGTGTTCTTTAACGCGTGGCGCGAACGCTTGGCAAACTTTTTCGTAAGTCGCTTGGTCGCCGCACTCTCGCAGAACCGAATTCGAAAAGTTGGCGTGCATGCCCGACCCGTTCCAGTCGGTGTCACCCAATGGCTTGGGGTGGTATTCGATCGCCAAGCCGTAGCTTTCGCCACAACGTTCCAGCAAGTAACGAGCGATCCAAACTTGGTCGCCGGCAGCTTGAGCACCTTTGGCGAAGACTTGGAATTCCCACTGGCCGGCGGCGACTTCTGCGTTGATGCCTTCGACATTCAAACCAGCAGCCAAACACATGTCCAAATGCTCTTCGACCAAATCGCGGCAGTGAGCGTTGTTCGCGCCGACACTGCAGTAGTAAGGGCCTTGAGGGGCTGGGTAGCCAGCAGCTGGAAATCCGGGAGGCCGATTTGTTTCGGGATCCCACAAGAAATATTCTTGTTCGAAACCAAACCAGAAATCGGCGTCGCCATCGTCGATCGTCGCGCGACCGTTGGATTCGTGTGGCGTGCCATCGGAGTTTAGCACTTCGCACATCACCAAGTAGCCCTCGATACGACCGGGATCAGGGAAGATCGCTACCGGTTCGAGCAGGCAATCGGATGAACCGCCTTCGGCTTGTTCGGTCGAGCTACCATCGAAGCACCACTGGGGGCAGTCTTCTAGGTTGCCGCTGAAATCGGCGACGATTTTTGTTTTACTTCGAAGGCTTTGGGTCGGCTTGTAACCGTCCAACCAAATGTACTCTAGCTTGGCTTTACTCATCGCGGGCAACTCCCTAAGGCGACCGCGGAGACCGCGATCTCAAATATCAATAAAAATACAAGGGAACAAAATCAACGATTACATCGCCCAACAGGGCATCAATGGCGTAATCGTGGTCAATAACGTTCCTCGGCTGATGGCAAATACTAACACTGACATTTATCGTTGCCCAGCCGAGAACGTTTTCTTTAAGCTCAAATTAATCAAATCTCCGGTTCGATTATTTGGTTCTTAGTGTCTAATCCGAGTCGAAAAATCGATTAAGCCTGAGCATTTTCGGCATTGGTTTTTCATTTGCTTTCCCGTTGGGGACGCATGCTACCAGTAGCCGTTTTTAACGGGAGCCAAACGGTCGTTACGACCAAATCCTCAAAGGAAACTACTTTTATGCCTACCGTTTTAATTCTTTGCACCGGCAACTCTTGTCGTTCTCAGATGGCCGAAGCAATCTGGAAAAAAAATGCTCCCACCTGGCAGGTCGCCTCGGCGGGATCCAAGCCTTCGGGCTACGTTCACCCGCTGGCGATTCAAGCGATGCAGCAGATCGATTTGCCGACGGACGGATTGATATCGAAATCCGTCGACCAATTCGTCGACCAACCAATTGATTTGGCGATTACGGTCTGCGACAACGCTGCGAACGATTGCCCCGTGATGCCGGGCGTGGCCCAAACTTTACACTGGCCATTCGAGGATCCTGCGGATGCACAGGGAACCGACGAACAGAAGTTTAAAGTGTTTCAAAAAGTTCGCGACCAGATTTCCGACAAAATTTCCACCTACTTAAAATCGATCTAATGAATTCCAAACCGTTAAAAGAACTTTCAAACGCCACCGCCGCTGACGCACTCAAGTTGATCGAGATGGCTTTGATAGAAGACACCGGAGCGGCTAGTTTGGATCGAGGCGTCGACTGCACAACGGACGCGGTGGTTCCAAAACAGGCTGAAGCGAAGGCCGCGTTTGTCGCTCGCGACTCGGGTGTAGTTTGCGGCGTCGAGGTCGCAAAGCTGGTATTGCAAAAGTCCGCACCCCAAATCAATCTAATGGTTGAAATCGAAGACGGTTCGCATGTCGAACCGGGGCAGACGATTGCCGTGATGTCCGGATCGGCTCATGACATTTTAACTGTCGAGCGTACCTGTTTGAATTTTATGTGCCGCTTGTCCGGCATCAGCACGCTGACTCGGCAGTTCGCCGCCGAAACCGGCGACTATCCTGCTCAGGTTTTGGACACGCGAAAGACCACACCCGGTTGGCGACGTTTGGAAAAATATGCGGTAGTATGCGGTGGTGGAACGAACCATCGCATGGGTTTGTACGACGCGATCATGCTCAAAGATAACCATTTGGCCTTTTACCGCTCGCTAGTCAGCGACAGCGAAAACACGATCCCCGAATCCATTGAATTAGCTCGGAATTGGATCAACGAAAACGCGGACAACCTGCCCAACGGCAAGGCCACGATTTTGCAGCTGGAGGTCGACACGCTGGATCAATTAGCGGTCGCCTTGGAGACCGACTGCGACATTATTTTGCTTGATAACATGACCTGCGATCAGCTTCGCGAGGCGGTGGACATGCGAAACGATCGGGCGGAAAAGATTCTTCTGGAGGCGTCTGGAGGCGTCAACTTAAAGACCATCAACGATATCGCCTCCACGGGTGTTGACCGCATCAGCGTCGGTGCGTTGACCCATTCAGCCGTCAATTTCGACATTGGTTTGGACTGGCGAAAATGTTGAACCCATAGCCGAGCAAGATCTGACGCCTGAAGACTTTGAGGAAGTGTTATTCAATCCGTTGGATCACGATCCGAGTGTTGTTTTCCGAGTCAGCAGCTTAATTGACACCTCCTCTCAATCGGAAAACTCTGCCACTGGCCGCGTAGGCGTGCCTCGCAACCGCCGGAGTATTTTTTCAACTGACCGATCTTCGCATATCATTAATTTTTCTTAACGTAGCAGAGCAAAACAATTTGTTTTTTTCATATCAGCTTCGTCGTTTCCTAACATTAATTTTGTAAATTTCCGCCCAACACGATCGACATTAATTCGAAACGTCGTTTTGAAATTCGATCGGTTGAACTTTTTTTAGCTACAAAAGCTAACGAGAACGGAAATGAAACGAATAAAGACAAACGGGTTTACGCTCGTTGAACTTCTGGTCGTGATTGCGATCATCGGAATTTTAATCGGCATGCTCTTGCCGGCCGTGCAATCCGTGCGAGAGGCAGCTCGCCGGATTTCCTGTGCGAACAACGTCCGCCAGTTGGTGCTCGGAATGCATAACTACGAAAGTGCACATATGCATTTTCCCTCGGGGGCGTTGACGGCGATCGATGACGACAACGGATTTGACGATGACGGCTGGAGCTGGGGCGTTCAAATCTTCCCGTTTATTGAACAGCAGAACTTGCTGAATAGCTTTCAGCCAGGTTTCGGTGTAAACCCTGGAGTTTTTCAGTCGACTTTTGCCAATACAGGCTCAATCGTACTGGGTGGCGGTGAAACGGTTGAAGCGTTCCGATGCCCGAGTTCGGGACTTGCTGCTACGGTACCCGCCAGTATTGCGCTTTCGTCCGGACCTTCGGAGATCGAAAACTTTCAAGTTGGCTACGGTACCTCGGACTACAAAGGAAATGCTGGCCCGGGCGAAAGGGACGGTAGCAATACCAACGACAATGGGTTGTTGATCAAACGCGGTGACGCATTCGACGGTCAAGGCGGTATCAGCGAAGCCACGTTTGGCTCGATCACCGACGGCAGCAGTAATACGATCTTTATCGGCGAATCCTCCTATCCCGGCGAAGAGGCCGACAACTGGCCAGTCTGGGCTGGTGCCATCAATCAAGATGAAATGGTGCTGTTTAAGCCAGGGGAAATTGAAAGATCTTCGTTGCTTTCGTTTGGAATCAACAGCTGGACTGGCAACGGACCAAGCGACTTTGGTTCGGCACTGGACGATGACTGTGCTTGGAGCTTTCACCCGGGTGGAGCGATGATGGGCTTTGCCGATGGCAGTACGCACTTCCTGAATGAAAATATCGATGCCGACACTTACTGGGCGCTTGGGTCCCGTAACGACGGTCGAGTAGTTGGGGAGTACTAGAATGCTGATTGGGATAAACAAATTTGGTTGCCTGATCTTGGCAGCCTTGCTCTTGGCTGGCACGGGCTGCGGTGGTGCAGGCGAGTTTGCGACGGTGCGAGTCACCGGAACGATCAAGACCGAAGCTGGCGAACCGTTGCAAAGCGGCATCGTCTCCTTTCGGCCTCAAGAAGTTAACGCGGAAGGAAATACCGGTAAGGCTGCCTTTGGCAGGATCAACAACGGCGAGTTTGAGCTGACCACGTACCGCTCTGGAGATGGTGCGATCGCAGGAAAGCACAACGTTTTTCTGGCCGAGAAGCCGAATAAGAAAAGCGATCATCCCAAGGCGTTGGAAAAGCACAATTGCGAATTGACGGATGCGTTTAAAGAGGTTGAAGTTTCCTCAAGCGCCTATCATTTCGACATCATCGTCAAGAAGAAAAAAATAGACCCTCGTCGACGTGGGCGGCAAAGTGACGACGACGATGATGATGATGATGACTAGCTTTCGTAAGACGAAGCTCCGAGCGTTTTCACTGAGCCATTTTTTTGGCAGCTGAAAGCGAGCAAACAAGTGCTCTGCGAGCACTAGTTCGATCAGGCAGCAAAGGATGCGAACCATTCCTTTGGCTGCTTTTTATTTTTTAACCCGTGTGTCTAATTCGCAGCTGAATCCATGAGCTGCCTGCCGTCTGATGATCATGCCGAAATCCGTTTTAAAGTATATGTCGCAAGGCGTAGACGGTAGCTCGATTGCCTTTCTACGAGCTGCGTTTGGTGCGGTAATGATTTACTGGGCCGCCAACCATATTGTCTACGATAAGATTTCGTACAACTACTATGAGCCGTCGTACTTGTTTCCCTACTTTGGCTGGGATTGGCATACGCGCTGGCCTGGCCGCGGAATGCATCTGCATTTTGTTGTAACCTTGCTGGCCGCCACGGGGATCATGCTGGGGGCGTTTTATCGTTTTTGCAGTGTGCTGTTCGCGGCGTGTTTTATCTACATTTTTTTGCTTGACAAAACCACTTACCAGAACCATTACTACTTCGTTTCTTTGATGGCAGTTTTGCTGATCATCTGCCCAGTGCATCGTTGTTTAAGTTTCGATTCACTGCGTTTGAATTTGCCACGGCGGGTCCCTCGTTGGTCACTATGGTTGCTTCGCTTCCAGATCGGAGTCGTCTATTTCTACGGTGGCGTGGCCAAAATGAACGCGGATTGGCTACTCGGGTATCCAATGCGATTCGTGCTATCCAATAAACAGGATCACTTCGCGATTGGAGCCTTTTGCCAAGAGGAGTGGTTCGTCCAATTCTTCGTTTGGTCGGGAATGCTCTTTGATTTATTGATTGTGCCAATGCTGTTGTATCGCAAGACGCGTCGGCTCGCCTTCTTGCTAACGGTGGTGTTTCATCTGCTCAACGCCACGCTGTTCACGATCGGCATTTTCCCATGGATGATGATTTTCGCTACGACGATTTTTTTCGAGCCTGGTTGGCCGCGAAAGTTCCAGCAATATTTCACCAAAAATTTAAAGGCACCAGCCACGCTGGCCAGCGACCGACCGAAGATCGACCATCTGGCTGGCATCAAGGGTTGGCTTCTATACGGGTTCGTGATTTTGTTTGTGATTGCCCAAATCGTTTTGCCGCTGCGGCACTATGCGTTGGCTGAGAATACAAGTTGGACCGAGCGTAACCACCATTTCGCGTGGCACATGAAACTGCGAGGGAAAGCAACGCTAATCAAGTTTTATGTCATCGAAAAGTCCACCGGCAGGGGCGTACTTTTCAACCATTACCAACACCTGAAGCGTCACCAGTTCTTGAGGATGTCGCGCGATCCCTTTGCCATCCGGGACTTCGCTCGTTTCATCAAGTCCTATCACGAACTCAAGGGCATTCCCGATGTGGCCGTTGAAGTATTTTCACTTTGCTCGCTCAACGGCCGGACACCGCAATTGCTGGTCGACCCGACCATTGATCTGGCGGCAGATGAATTGCCAGAAAATTGGATCATGCCGTTGCAGGAGGACATTGGCGGGGGGTGGTACGCCCCCATCGAAACGTGGGAACAACTGGTAATGGAAGATCCAATCTTGAAGACATTCAGCAAAACGCCTTCGGCGCTAGACACGTCAAACCGACAAGTCGAAGCCAACCAAACCGACGACAAGTTCGATTCTTTGGAGCGTCCGAGTCTTGAGGCGATCGGCAATTAAAATTCTACTGCTGATGTTTGCAACGATTGCCATCTTGGGCTTAATCTCCGGTCGTTTCTCAATCGCCTTTGGCACCTTTGGCACCTTTCGTTTAATTGTTTAAGTGTTTAATCGTTTAAGTCAGACTGACCCAGCAGTGCACCAAGTTTTAAGCTGTGGCCAAGGACAGCCTTTCTAATCGGATTGCTTTCGAACGCCCTCACACAATCTTAAAAAGAGCTTCACTATCAATTTATCAAACAGTGGTAATGTTTCGGTTTTGAGAATCTTGCCATTGAAGGAGTCACGATGCGATCACGACGAGAGTTTTTGAGTGAAACGTTTTCTTCGGTTACTGGTTTTGGGGTCGCGTCAGCGTTGACGTCGATGGGTAGTCGATTCGCGTTCGGCGAAGGAGTCGGGAAAGGTCCGGCTTTGCGACCTACTGCCGACCAAACGACCGGAATCAAGCTGATTCACTTACCCGAGGGTTTCCGATACGTCACTTATGGCTGGAGCGGAGACCCGATGAACGACGGGCTCGCTACGCCAACCGATCATGATGGGATGGGGGTCGTGGCGGAGAAGGACGGCGTTGTCACGCTCGTCAGAAATCACGAAATTAGCGACGATGGAACCGCTTGGAAAGTGAAAGGTGGAAATCCTTATGATGGTCGCGCCCGAGGTGGATGTACGACTTTGAAATTTGATACCAAGGCGGGCAAGTGGTTGGAAAGTTTTGCTTCGATAAGCGGCACCAGTCGAAATTGTGCCGGTGGTGTGACACCATGGGGAACATGGCTGACCGCCGAAGAGACCGTGCTCGGCGTGGGCGATAAAGACCACTATAAAAATGATGTCGATCGCACTTTCGACAAATCGCACGGATGGGTCTTTGAAGTTGATCCGATGGGAGTCAAGGAACCGGTCGCTCTCGAAGCCATGGGGCGGTTTGTTCACGAGGCAATTGCCATCGATCGACGCACGGGAATTGTTTACGAAACCGAGGATCGCAAGACGGCTGGTTTCTATCGTTTTATCCCGGTTAAAAACGGCCGCTTGTCTGAAGGCGGTAAACTACAAATGGCCGAGGTCGTCGGGCAAGCAGATCTAAGAGGTCACGTCCAACCCAACGCGACGTTCGATGTCCGTTGGCATACGATCAATGATCCAAGATTGGCGCATACGCCAGGGTTGGACAAGGCCGACGAACTGGGCGTGTTTAAACAAGGTAAATTGTTGGGGGGAACGACGTTCAGTCGATTGGAAGGCTGCTGGGCCGGACAAGATAAAATTTATTTTGATGCGACCAGTGGTGGAGCCGCCGAAGCTGGGCAAATCTGGCAATATGACCCCAAAGCCGAGAAACTGACTTTGCTTTTCGAAAGCCCTGGCAAACAGACTCTGAACATGCCGGACAACCTCTGCGTCAATCCTCACGGCGGGTTGGCGCTCTGCGAAGATGGTGACTACGGAGACGCTGAATTTCCTCAACGCATCCATCTTCTGTCCCAAGAAGGAAAGCTCATACCTTTCGCGCTAAACGACGTTGTGCTCGGCGGTGAACGAAATGGCTTTCAAGGAGACTTTCGAGGAAAAGAGTGGGCTGGCGTTACCTTCAGTCCCGACGGCAAATGGATGTTTGCCAACCTGCAGACCCCAGGAATCACCCTAGCAATCACTGGCCCATGGGAGTCACTGGTGTCCTCGAGCTCACCGCAATAAAACCGACAAGATACTCACCAAGTGACTAACTGGCCATCTAACTTGAAGGAACTTCAATGAACTGTTTTGTTCGCCCGCACATTTTACTTTTGAACCTATTTCACGGTACCATCTTAACGCTTGCTTTTTCCAGCACGTTGGCGGTTGCACAGCACTCGCATTCAGATTCGGATGATCACGACCATGCTCTCTCGCCAGTGAAAGCGGCGATCATGTACGCGCCCAGTGCCATGCCGGATCGAATTGTGTTGACCCTGAACGGTGACCCTCGAACGACACAAACGGTGACGTGGCGAACCTCGGTAAGGGTGAAAACTGCACTGGCAGAAATCGCCGAGGCTGAAGCTGGACCCGGGTTTGTGACGAAAAGCAAGCGATTTACCGCTGACTCCCAAGCGTTGAAATCGGATCTGAATACAGCGCATTACCACAGCCTTACCTTTCAGGATCTCAAGCCCGGCAAGCCTTATGTCTATCGTGTTGGCGACGGAGTCAACTGGAGCGAATGGTTCCAGTTTCGTACTGCGGCTGCCGAAGATCAGGCATTTTCATTTATCTACTTTGGTGATGCCCAAAACGATATCCGCTCAATGTGGTCTCGAGTCATTCGAGAAGCCAACCGAGATGCCCCCAAAGCCGCGTTCATCTTGCACGCCGGCGACCTCGTCAACCACGCGGAATCGGATGCTGAGTGGGGTGAGTGGTTTGGCGCGGGCGGGTGGCTGAATGCGATGACACCCTTGATTGCGATTCCGGGAAACCACGAGCACGTCAAGGTCGACGGGGTTCGCCGTAACCTATCGAAGCACTGGCGAAAGGTCTTTAGTTTTCCCACCAATGGTCCAGTCGGTTTGGAGGAAACCTGCTACACCCTTACCTACCACAATCTGAGAGTGATTGCTTTGAATTCGATGTCCATGCATCAAGAACAAGCGCAGTGGCTTGAAGGCGTGTTGGCCGCTAACAAATGTCGCTGGGTGGTTTGCACATTTCACCACCCGCTGTATTCCACGGCGAAAAAAAAGAGTGACAATGTTGCCCTGCGCAAGCTCTGGAAACCCATATTTGACAAATACAAAGTCGATCTCGTACTTCAAGGGCACGATCACAGTTATGGCCGCACTGTACTCCAAACACCGCGTGCTGATTCCAAAGCCGAAGATTTCACCCAACGTGAGAACATTGGATTGGCCGTTGGAACAGAAAACCAAGCGACTGGGGTGCAAGTTATCGACAAGGAAGCCGGGACGGTCTACGTCGTTTCGGTCAGCGGTCCAAAAATGTACGAAAACTCAAAATACCAGTTCATGAAACGAATCGCCGAAGACACACAACTCTACCAAGTGATTCACATCGATGGAGACAAACTGAGTTTCGAAGCCCGAACCGCAATCGGTGATCTGTACGATGCTTTTGAGTTGCATAAACAAGTCGGCAAAGTGAACCGTTTGGTCGAGCTCGAGCCGGCCGTACCAGAAAACTTCCGTGGCCCCCCGACAACCACGGGATCGGAGGGTACGAAGTGACTCGGTTGTTGGGCGAAAGGCGATTGTTTCTTGCCCAACCGCCCAACCTTTTCGCTTTGTTAGCTTTTCTTCACACGCCCGTGCAAAACAAACCGGTTTTTAATATCAGCTTCGTCGTTTCCTAACATAGGTTTTGTACATTCCCGCCCGACTCGATCGACATTGGTTCGAAACGTCGTTTCGAAATTCGATCGAAAGATTTTGGGATTAGAAACAAAAGTTAACGAGAATGGAAATGAAACGAAACAAAGCAAACGGATTTACACTCGTCGAACTACTGGTCGTGATTGCGATTATCGGCATCTTGATTGGAATGTTGCTACCAGCTGTCCAATCCGTGCGTGAAGCCGCTCGTCGGGTCAACTGCATGAACAACATGCGACAACTGGGCTTGGCATTGCACAACTACGAAAGCGGTCACATGGCCTTTCCGCCAAGCCGCTTGGCTCCGGACGATCAAGTCATTCCTTCTGGTTCGACGAACAACGCGGGAGCCGAATCGGCTTTTCAAAGCTGGACAACTCTGATTCTGCCTTACCTTGAGCAAGGAAACTTGGCGAACCAGTTTGATTTTTCGCAGCCATGGTTTGATCGAGCCAACTCAAACAACGGTGCTGTGATTTCGACTCGTGTCGACATCTTCACTTGCCCGTCGTCGGCCTCTTCGGATCCTTTCGATCCTTTTCACTGCGTCGGTGCCGCTGCTGGAGACTACGGCTCCATTAACGAAGTCAAGAAAAGAGTTTACTCGCAGGTACTCATGACGCCTGTTCCTGGAACGAACGCTCGAGCGGGACTGTTGGCCAAGTTTAAGAAGAATCCAATCTCGGCGGCCACCGATGGGACCAGCAACACGCTGTTTGTAGCTGAATGTGCTGGCCAGCCAGACGTTTACATCGCCGGTGGAAGAATGACACTGGCAGACTTTGCCAACTACACCGACGACAAAGTTGTCAACTTCAATGGTCGACTCTGCCCGGTTGATGGAACGGGTTGGGCTGATCCCGATTGTGGCTTCAGCATCAACGGTGCGACCCAGGACGGTTTGAACAAGTACGGACCTCGCATGATCAACGCGATCAATGTTAGCGAAGCGTTTTCGTTTCACACCGGTGGCGCATGCTTTGCAATGGCGGACGGTTCGGCTCACTTTATCTCGGACACCATCGATGCAGCAACCTTCGTGCAGCTTTGCACACGTGCCGGCGGTGAAGTCAACGGAGAATATTAATGATGAACCAATCGATTCAAGTAAAATTCGGATTTGCTTTGGCTGTTGGCTTGTCGTTGCTGCAAGGCAGCTTCGCAACTGAAGCAACCGCCCGTGACAACGAAAACGATAACGCGAAAAGCCCAGTTCGTTTGCTCGGCGTCGGCACGATCGACGGAACAGCAAAAGACTTGTCGGGCCTAAATCAACAGCTCGTTCCTGTCGCCGGCACCAGCAGCGACGAAGTGCCTGAAGGCCGCACGTTTTACAACGACATGTTCGGCGGAATTTCCGCACTGACGTGGACCGGTCAAGGCAACACTTACTGGATGCTGCCCGATCGAGGCCCGTTGGATGGTGCTGTGGATTGGGTGTGTCGACTACAAAAGGTGAAAATTGAAGTCGATCCCGCTGGCCAATCGCCAATTGAAATCCAAACGATCCAGACGGTGACCTTGACCAATCAAGCGGGCCTGCCCTTCACTGGATTTGCGTCGGCTTACCAAGCCACGGACAGTCGTTCGCGTCGGTTGGATCCTGAAGGAATTCGGGTTGGACGAAATGGAAACTTATTTGTTTCGGACGAATACGGACCGCGTTTGATTGAATTTACCGTCGAAGGAAAGTTCGTTCGCGAACTGTCGGTGGATGATCGGTATTTGATCGACAATCCGGGGGTCTCCAAGCCAACCGAAAATCCGCTAAACGTCGCCGGACGGCAAACCAATCGAGGGATGGAAGGGCTGGCGTTGTCCAACGATGGCAAACTTCTGATCGGATTGATGCAGAGCCCACTGCTGCAAGATTCTTACCGATCGACTCTCGACACCAAGCCCACCGGGTTGAATTGTCGCATGCCGGTCATGAATCAACGGGGCGAATGTGTCCGCGAGTACGTGTATCAACTGGACAATCCCCAGAACAAGTTGAACGAAGTTCTTAACTGCGGCGAAGGTCGGTTTGTGGTCATCGAACGAGATGGCGAAGCTGGCGAAGCGGCCGAATTCAAAAAACTGATTTTGGTTTCGACCGAGGACGCTTCGGACAGCCGTAACCAACAACAGCTGCCGCATTTCCGATCTCCCGACGGCATCGTTCCAGTGCACAAAGAAGTCTTGATCGACTTGTTGGATGAACGCTGGCAACTAGCCGGTGCCCAAATGCCGGAAAAGATCGAAGGCTTGGCTTTTGGTCCGGATTTGGATGCCGACCATCGCTTGCTGTTGGTCGCTTCGGACAACGATTTCGTTCCCGAACAAAAAACGGTCGTTTACGCGTTCGCGGTTGCCAAGAGTAAATTGGTTTCTGGCGATCAAAAATTGGCATCAGCAAACCAATGATTGATGCGAAGCTAAAAATTTAGCTCAGGCAGCGTCTTGAGTGCATGACAATTCAAAAGCGGTCAGCTAAATCGTTAGCTGGCCGCTTTTTTCGTTCGCAGGGGTAAATTGACACTCAATCACCAAAAGTCCAGGTCGTCCACTACCTGCAAGCGTCGCTGGTGACATGCACGCGCGAATTCATTTTGAAACCTGAAATGCCTTCGTCAACGCAATCCGCCCACCGTTATCCGGGCCAGCGGTAGCAAGGAAAGTAGCCGGAAGTTTCAACGGTTTCCACTGGCACTTTCAAAACGCTTGCTCGTTCTTGCGTTAATTCGCGGTAGCCATCGGTATCCCCAATCATTCGGGCGGTCGCGAATTTCAATCGATTTTGGGAAAATGTGGACTTGAATCGGAACAGACCGTCGGTGTCATTGCCCATGCCGCCGCCCAAGTGCAAACAAGTCGCGCCCTGCTGGCCGCTCCAAGCTGCCGCTTGATGCAAAAGCAATTTCGCCGGGGCCCACTTGCGAAATTCCCAATCGCTTCCGCCCAAGTAGTACTGGCTGATTTCGCCACATACAGTAAACAAGCCCGCTGAGATCGGCTTGTCATCGAGATATACGACTCCAATCGATCCACTGACGCCGGGCAGTTTCATGATCGTCTCTAGGTACTCGCGATCGAAAAAATAAAAATCATTCGCATCCAGTCCTCGCATTGTCGCATAATAGATTTCTTGAAAGATATCCAATGCTTCTGACGAGCAATCAAATTGCACTCGGCCGCCGGCTTTGCTGAGCTTGCGGATTTCATACCGGGTCGTTTTTTTGTAACTTTGCAATCGCGGCTCCTCGTCGATGCAAGGAATGGCGATCGTATGCGAGAGTGGCTCCACGTTGGCGGCCGTTGAATCGATCAAAGCCTCGTGAAGCAGCGGATGCAAACGGCTGAAAACAGCCACCGCGCCGATCTGTTTTACAAATTTTTGCCAACGCTGCCACCAGTCCGTTGCCTCGTTTGGCTGGCGAAACAACGGCCCTGGATAACCGTAGACCGACGTAAGATCAAAACGATTCGCATCGATGGGACGTTTCAAAAACGGAAACGCAAACTGCGGTTCGCCGTTTTCATACGCCACATGCATGACCGGTTGACCCTGAGATTGGTGCAACTGATGAAACGCGTAGGCATGGAAGAAATCGCGATGGGGAAATGCCGACAACACCCGTTGCCACTCGTCCTGGGCATCAATAATTCGCCAATCGATCACGAGATTTCCTCCCAGAACCGCTGGATCTTGTTCAGCAGGTCTGCGTCTTCGGGCGGGCGAGCCTTCAACGTTTGTCCGTTTTGAAAATCAAGCAACACGGGATCCATATCCAAAAATCCTCCTACTTCGTTCATCACCCGATTAGGATTCGCTTGCAGGTCCGACAAAGCCACGATCAGTTTGGAATCCGAATCCAGCTGATCCCATTGGCCCTGCAACCAACGATGCAGGCAAAAAACTTGAACCGTCGCCTGCTGCCATCGCTCGGATGTTTCATATTCAGCGACCGATTCAGGCACCGCTGATGTAAAACCACAGTCGCGCCGTTCCATCAGTCTTAACAAAGAAGCGGCGTTGGCGATCGGATCCCGTTGCACCCAGATCCATCGCGACGGTCGCCGGCGATGAAATTCTGCTAAATGCCAATACAATTGGAAAACTTTGTAGACGACAGGTCGTTGCCAAGCGGCTCCGATCCGGTCCAGTTCAAGCTCGACCTGGGCCCAATCAACATCCGGGTGTTCCGCTTGCTCCATCGCTTGGTAACCTAGGACGCGCCGCCAAAACCCGCCGAATTCGTGCGGTTGTTCGGGGCCTTCGGTTTGGCCGTAATTTGAATTTGTTCGCAGCGTTGGTCGGTCGAGCCATTTTCGTGATAGCAAAACACCGGCTTCAGGACGCATCCAAAAACTGGCCGCAAGATTGGAAACGTAACCAATGTCCAAAGCGGCTACGATCATCTGCAGCAGCAGCGTCGTACCCGATCGCGGAGCCCCAACCACGAAAACATTTTCCGCCGGCGAATTGGGCGTTACTAAAGTTTCCGGCGATGACTGCAAAGCAAGATTGAGTCTCTCCAACCAGTCGTCAGAAATTACGGCACGTTGGTTCATGGTTTACTTTCGTGCCTGATCTGGGTTTCGATCCATCGCCATTCCGGCTCCCGACAAAACAGTGCCAAAGGTTTTCAAAACGATTTTAAAGTCGTTTAAAACCGATAGCGTTTGCACGTAATCCGTGTCCATCTCAAAACGCTTGGACCAAGGCAATTGATTTCGGCCGTTGACTTGAGCCAACCCGGTCAGCCCCGGCAACACCTCGAATCGCGGCAAATACTTTTGTTCAATCTTTTCCGCATCCACCGGTAAAATTGGCCGCGGCCCCACCCAACTCATCTCGCCTTTGAGCACATTGATCACTTGAGGCAGCTCGTCCAAACTAAACCGCCGCAGCCACTTGCCAACCAGAGTGACACGCGGTCGAGTCGGACGTCCGGCGTCATCTAAATAATGATCCGCGTTCACAATCATGCTGCGAAATTTGTAAACTTGAATCACTCGCCGATGTTTTCCAGCTCGAGGCGAAAGATAAAACACCGGCCCACCGTCTAACTTGACCAGAATGCCAATCAACAAAAACAGCGGCAGCAACACGGGTGCTAAAATCAGACACAGCAATACATCCAGCGCACGTTTGGCCGCCAGCTGAAATTTCGAGGGGGCCTGAGCGTGAATTGAGTTTGATTTTGAGTTACTCATTTGGCGACGTTCGACTTAAGCGTCGACAAAACAACATTCAAAATTCGATCCATCTGATCGTCCGTCAGTCCTGATCCGCTGGGCAAGCACAAGCCGTTTTCGAATAGCGTTTCACTGACCATTCGGTTGCGACTGGGGCAATCCACGAACAGCGGCTGCATGTGCATTGGTTTCCAAAGCGGCCGGGCCTCGATATTTTGTTCGACCAACGCGTGACGTACCTGTTCGCGATCAACACCCGATTTTTGTGGATCGATGGTTAGCGCGGTAAGCCAACGAGTCGAAAAATAACCCTTGGGTTCGGGCATAAAATCGATACCGGGAAAGTCTGCCAACGCTCGCCGATAGACGTCAAAAATTCGACGACGCGCATTCACTTTATCCTCCAGCGTCTCCAATTGACCACGCCCCACCGCAGCCAAAAGATTGCTCAGCCGGTAGTTGTAACCACCTACCGAATGCTCATAATGCGGCGCGGGGTCTCGAGCTTGAGTCGCCAAAAATCGTGCGCGATCGGCAATCGCGGGGTCTTCGGTCACCAACATGCCACCGCCGCTGGTCGTGATGATCTTGTTGCCATTGAATGAAAAACAACCGCAGCGGCCAAACTGACCAGCGTTTCGATTTTTCATTTTCGCGCCCAACGATTCGGCCGCATCTTCGATCAAAGGTACTTCGAAGCGGTCACATAGTGCCTCGATCGCATCATAGTTGGCACACTGACCGTTCACATCGACGGCCAGAACCGCACCGGGCAAAGCGTTGCTTTTGGCAGCCGCTACTAATTCGTCTTCTAGTAGATTGGGATCCATGTTCCAAGTTTCCCAGTCACTATCCAAAAATACTGGCGTAGCGCCGCAGTAGCGAATCGCGTTGGCGGTAGCCACAAAAGTAAAGCTGGAGGTCAACACTTGATCCCCCGGTTTCACCCCGTGCAATTCAAGCGCCAGGTGCAATGCCGCCGTACCGCTGGACAACGCGACCGCATGCTTGGTGCCGATCACCGCTGCAAATTCTCGTTCGAAAGCATCCACGTGCGGGCCCAACGGCGCGATCCAATTAGAATCGAAAGCGTCCATCAAGAGTTCGCGTTCACGCCCGCTCGGGTGCGGTGGCGATAGAAATATTTGTTCGTTGTTCATGTCGTTACTACCTTGTGACAGCGTAAATTTTCATTAGTTGGAGTTCGCGGGGGTCAAAGCCTGCGATGCCGACGCTTCTTTTTGAGTCAATTGTTGATACAGCGATCGATACTGCTGGACGATCGAATCCAAACCGCACTGCTCGAGCAACTTTTGGCCAGCGGCCCGGTCTGGCTGGAAATATCGAACGTCCATCATCGCTGTGGCTAAAGCCGATGGATCGCGACGCGGAACAAGCAATCCAAGATCCGGAGTGATCAAATCTGCGATCCCTCGAATATCGGTTCCAATCATGGGCTTCCCGTAGGCGATTGCTTCCATCAGCGAACGAGGGAGGCCTTCGCGGTCGGAAATTAACAGCGTTGAATCGCAGGCCGACAAAAGCGCGGGCACGTCGCGTCGATATCCCAACACCCGAACCCGATCTTCGATTCCATGTTTTCTGATGGCCGCATGAATCCGTTGGCTCTGTTTATCTGTCCCACTGCCCGCCAAAACCAAAACCAAATTTTCATCAGCAGGAATTTGAGCCAAAGCAGCCAAGGCGTCGACGTGTCGTTTGTTGGCGGTGTATCCGGCGATCATCAAAATGGCATGCTGGTGATCTTGTAGGCCCAGAGTCGATCGGACTCTGGCGCGTTGTTCATCGATGTCATCTGGGATTTGAAAATCATTCAAGTCGATTCCAATCCCAAACATACGTGTCAACTTGGACTCAGGAACCAGCTGATGTGCGATTGCGGCTCGAGCATCGATCTCGTTGAGCACTACTAAGTGGTCGGTCGACGGCGCTGCCCATTTTTCTAACTGCAGCATCACGGCGTTTTTCCACGCAGACCCGGCAGGATGAAAATGAAAGCCGTGAGCGGTATACAATAGTTTTTGGGTACTTGGCCGGTTCTTGAGCGCCGTCCGCGTGACGAAAGAAGCGATCGGCGTGTGCACGTGAACCACATCGTAATTTCCGCGGCGAGCGAGTTCGCGAATTTGACGCTTGGCCGTAGTCAAGTTTTGCCACGATAGGATCGACCGCGTCCATGGCACTTCAAAAACGTTTTCGAAGTGAGCCTGACAGACTTCGTTCGTTGTAATTCCGTTTGCCGCACCGTCCATCACAACGCCGTAGGCTTCTAGCTCTCGAGCGATCGGCGTGATGAAACGTTCGAGCGTAATCGCAACGGTGCTGACTTGAAGTACTTTGATCATGCTTCCAGCTCCCTACTTTGGGTCGCAACCATCGCCGTCCATGCTTGGGCCAGAACCAAGGCGACCACCAAAGAGAAAAAGCCCTCGTAAAAGCTCAGCCCGATACATGTGCACAGCAAAATCGATAACGAAAACTGCAATTCAGGCTGGGTGACATCCGCCCAGCGGGCCAATTGCCAGCTGGGCATCACGTACAAGCCGACAATCCAAACGGTGCCCCCGACGAGTCCTAAAAACAAAAAATTGCTCAAAAAATGATTGTGCGGCGAAATGTAAATCCCGCGTTTCCGCAGCGACGACTCACGCCAAGCGGCTCTTGAATGGCCGGCAATGCTGCCCATCGGATCCATCGAAATCAGCTCAAATCCTTCGCTAAACTGGTCAAAACGCACGTGGATATTCCGTTCAAAGACACTATTTTCTTGGCCGACCAACGTGCGTCCGATCGAACTGGATGTCAGTAACGGCACCGTGTATTCAACTCCAACAGGAATCAAAAAGATCAGCGTCGCAGTCAAAAATTTTAGGGCCGGGCTAAGATTCAAATACCGAATCGCTGACACCCAAACGGTCGCAAACGCAATCACCAAATAGACGTTTCGTGATTGGGCGACCAACAAAGCAGCCAACACAATCGCCCCGCAGACAATTTTTGTATTAAAGTGCAACCGGTGCCCGAAGAACAACAAGTAGCACCAAGCGATCGCACCCATGATCCCAAATTCACCAAAGCTGCGAAAAACGCCGGTCGTCTTAAATAACCCCAAGTAGCGTGATGGCTTAACAGACTCAGGCTCCAAAATTTGAACGCCGGTAATGGAGACAAAAATCGCTATCAAACCGCTAAGGACAAATCCCCAAAAGAAACATTGAAAACGTTGTTCCAACGTCAGCGTCGTCGTTGTCATCCAGTGCACCAGCACAAAAACCGTTGTGGCAAACAAGACGCGAGACACTAATTGCAACACTTCATCCGTCGAGGAATCGACGATCATTCGCAGTGTGAAGGCAGCGATTGGAAAGACCAACAGCAACGCCAGCACCTGAAAACTCCACTTGCCCAAATTTCGTTTCGGCCACGCCACCACCCACGCGGAAATCAACCCAGCACATAATGCGGGCACAACCCACTTTTCGGGACCTTCGGCTGTCGGTCGCGGCAAGACTGGCAGCAAAAATATAAACGCCATAAAGACGCGATCGACCCAAGCAATCATAAGGCTGCCTCTCGTTTAGAATCGATCGACTGCGGCGTCGAATCGTAACCGGCTTGGGCGGCCAGTTTTTGCGTCGTTTTAATAACGCGCTCTAAAACGGCTGGCTCCCAATCTTCAGGCGACGAACTCGATCGCTGGATGGTCCGCGTTGTCGACACCTTGCCGTCCTCGGCACCAAAGTCATGATCGAAACGATAGTACTCGAGCACGCTGGGTTCGTAATCGCACCCCAGAAATGTGAACAACCGCTGCAACTCCGCTTCGGGCTGATCGCATAAATCTTCGTAACGCAATCGGTGGCAGTTCTTCGGATGCTGCGATTCAAATTCAAAAATTCGTTCGGCTTTGTCGTTCCAATACTTAGCACCCGCATCCATGTCGGTCGTGCCATCGGCCATAAAGTCGACCAGCCGATCCGAGGCTCCTAGACCTGATTTTACATTCGAGTAAATTTGGTCCACGGGATTGCGGAACAGCAATATAAATTTAGCCTGCGGGTACAGTTCCTGCAAAAAATCAACACAGTCAATGTATTCAGGTGTTTTGTCGGCCCAGCGAGACTTGCCCTTGGACGATGCATAGTTTTCCATAAAGTAGGAGACGATACCTCGTATACGAGAGCGAACATGTTCTCGGTCGTAGCCCAGAGCCGCCAAACCGCCTTGGCAGCGAATATCGCTGAGCCACGGTTTCAGGTGCAACATAAATCGCGATTCGGGCGGGCAAGCGATTTCAGAATGGCTATCCAATAAGTATCGCACCAAGGTGGTTCCCGATCGAAACATTCCGATCACAAAAATCGGATTCTCGCAAGACAGCGATTCGCTGGGTGCTTGAATGCGAACACTTGTGCGCCGCTTAACCATATCGGCGTAGAGCCGTCGTAGTACTTGTTTGATCATCTTGCATCAGGGGGTGAAAAGGCAAATTTTTCTTGGGGTACCATCGTGCAACCAATCCAGGAAATGACGCCCAGCGTCGCCGTGAAACGAAACAGGCCGCCGCCAAGAATTGCCCAGCATGCTCCACGCACGCCCTGTTGGGCAATCAGGGTATCACCAACAAAATAGGTGATCAGCACGGATCCTGTCAGAATCAATAACTGCGATTTTAAACGTCCGGCGGCAATGATTCCGTAGGTCAACACCGTCGACAGATACACGAAGCAGGCGTAGAGCATGACGAGAACGATGGCCGTCGGATCGGCGGCGTATTTTTCACCATAGATCAAACCAACCAAGGCTTCTCCTTGGATCCAAAAACCAACGACCATCACGATTCCAACAACCGCCGGCAACGCAATGGCTCGCCCAAGCGTAGCCAAAAAAGAACGCCCATCTTGGTTGGAAACGCATTGATTTAATTGATGCGTTGACGCTTGTCCGAAGGCTTGCATCATCGGCGTCCCCGCTCTGGCGAGAAATGCGATCGCAGAAAAAACACCAACTTCGACCATCGAAAAGGAACTCTCAAGTTGATCGCGAGGCAAAATCATGTTTAAAGAAAAAATCGCTGCGGCCAATCCCAATGGCAAATTGCGGCGAAACAAAGCCCACATCCCCAGCCCCTTGTCAGTCGCCAACATCGGCGTTTTGACCGTTCTCAAATCCACCAGCAGCACCAACAATAAATTGGCAACAAAAACGCTTCCCAGTGTCAAAGGTAAACTCTTGGTCGTCGCAAACACCGTCAAAAATACGACGCTGGTGGCAACGCTGTGACTGACCTGCAGTTTCGCAACAAAGTCCAACCGTCCTTCTCGCTGATGCCAACCGTAGACTAAGTCGCTCAAGCCAACCGTCGCTTTCCAGCAAGCGATCAACTGCGTCGCAATCACGGTGGGCCCATCCAAGCCCAACATCCATGCAATCGGGCCGGCGACTGTTGCACCAAAAACATTGGTGGTGATCGACAGCGTTCGATAGTGCGTCCAATTGGGGGACGCAACGTCGGTCGCAATT
>CAZROJ010000040.1:22260-27519 GCA_964601665.1 uncultured Pirellulaceae bacterium | reverse complement strand
AGGCCTGAAACATGGAGCAGCTCTAAGCGGGGTACTCTTGTGCGGGGCTCTCTTTTGGCCAGTTTTTTTATGCGCTGATTTAGCTGCGAAAAGCTACATGGCAAAAGCTACATGGCAAAAGCTACATGGCAAAAGCTTGATGGCAAAAGCTTGATGGCGAAAGCTTGATGGCGAAAGCTTGATGGCGTCAAGCGGCAAACTGGTTTTTGCTGGCCGGGATTTAAATTTGGGCGAGCGGATGGTCGTGGAGCTTCTGCATGGCAGAGCTCGATCTCCAATTTTATTCAGGGCCTGCTGGGTTGTTTTTGGGATCTTCGGCGTCGCGCGACCGGGTGGTGTCATCTTAAATGTCGGCTGTTTTGCAAATCTTTAAGTGAATGCCGCGATTGTTGCGGAGTTTCATTTGCACCGATAAAGATCGGCTCAGTTTTCGACGGTTGGTGTGAAAATGGCGGTTTAAGCAGCCAGTTGGCTGGTATTTTCCGCGATTGAATCCAAGTATTCGCCTTCAAAAAAACTCGCTAGATTATACTATGCGATAACGCTTTGCCTCTTAAAGGGGCTCGGTGTGCCGAAGTTACGATGTGCTTTCGGCAGCCCAGCAAATCAATTTTTTAGAACCAAGCCTACCGCCGAATCCGCTCCCGCGATGATGCGATTCAGTCTATATCTCAAAACTCAAAATGCCCGCGGCTATCACCGTGGGCTCACCAGTGGTGGGATAGGCGCTTACTCCCAAAACCAGTACCTCTAATCCGCTTAGCCATGAAACGAAAATCGAAACGAAGTTCGTCTAGTAAATTCAAGTTTGAAAAACTGGAGCCACGGCAGTTGCTCGCCGCCGACGTGATTGGTGCCCACCAAGCGTTGGGTGGAGAGTTGACCAGCGTGCTTTCGGTAGTTTCCAATGGAGATTTTGAAACGACCGGCACCGCGAGTGGCAACGGGAATTTTTATGCTGCCGATCAAGTCGACGGTTGGTCGAGTCGCAATGGCGGCCAGCTGAATATTTTTGGCTACAACGGCTACGGCAATGTGTTGGATCTTGATTCGACCGCAACTGACATCGACGATGTTTTTCAATCCGTGGCCGTTGAAGATGGCATGGACTACATTTTTGCTTTTGATTTTCGTAACAACCCGGCTGTCAGCGGAGCCGAGAATGCTGCCAGTTTTGATTTCGAAGTGCTTGTGGCTGGGGCGGTGGTTGGCCGTTACACTGGCGGCGATATTTGGAGCACGGGCGTTGTTGCATTTACTGCCGATGGCACGAGCGAAGAAATTGGATTCCGCGAAGTGGTGGGTGTTGGGACTGGGGACGATGGGATCGGGCCGCTGTTGGATAACATTCGCGTCGTCGAAGCGACCGGTGTCGAAGTTGAAAACTCTAGTTTTGAATCACCTTTGGACCAAATAACGGTAGAGGGGGATTCGCCGACACGTTTTAACAATTCAGAATTCCCCGGCTGGAGTGCGGTCAGCCCAGATGGTGGCGAAGGCGTTGTGCGAATTGGCAGTGAGTCCCCTAGTTCATTCGGCCCTCATTATTTGAACTTGGATATCAATCCTGATTTCCGTGATGTCGTCGTGCAAGACCTTGCTACGACCGCGGGCGATCGGTACTACGTCGTATTTTCAGCCCGAAATGACGGCGACGCGGGTGGCAACGACGAAATGCGAGTGCGCTGGAACGGTCAATGGGGAACGACCGTTCACGCCGACGCTGATTGGCAAGACCATGGTTTTATTTTCACCGCTGATTCAAGCGAAACCGAGCTTGTGTTTTTAGAGGCGGGCGTGGGCGATGGCGATGGTCCCTATATCGACAATGTCCGAATGTATAAGCTGGATAGTGTTTCCGATTTACTGTTCGATGCCGATGTGGATTCCAGTGGGCTCGAGGCGGTTCGCTCGTATGCGTCTGGTATTGGAGCTATACCAATCGGCGACAGGATCGGCGTGAGCAATGCGGATGTTCAGTCTGTCACTTTGCAGCTAACCGGCAATGTCGACGGTAACTCAGAGCTACTCGCACTCGGTTCCAGCAATGCCCAAATTTCTGTTTCAGACTACGATCAAGCCAATAGCCGGATTACTTTGACCGGAACCGCAACGGCAGCGGAATACCAAGCTGTTCTACGGTCGCTGGCTTATTTCAATGGTCAACACAGCCAGGCGACCCGCGGTGACCGCCAGGTCGTCATGGATGTGGTGGACGTGCTGGGCCGAACTCAGTCCGCGACGATTCAGATCAATTATTTGACGGATCAATCAGCGATCGATGACGCGATCTTGCAGAAGTTTATTGCTGACAACAACCTGAACGCCGTTTCCGCTCAGGAAGGCCTCTTTGCGGTCATCGACGAACCGGGGCAGGGGTTGAACCCGACTGCCAATGACAGTGTTCGCGTTGCTTACACGGGCAGGTTCTTAACGGTGAACGATCAGAATCAAATTGTCGAAGGCGAATCTTTTGACGCCAGTTCGGAGAGTGGCATTTCCTTTTCACTGGGACAAGTTATCCGCGGTTGGACCTTGGGAATTCCACTGTTTAGAACTGGTGGAAGCGGCAAGTTGTTGATACCCAGCCAGTTGGCTTACGGGCAAGCTGGCCGACCGACGATTCCGCCCAATTCGGTTTTGATATTTGACGTCGAATTGCTGCAAGTGTTCTCGTAGGCCGGTTGTGGGGTGATTTTGCCCTGCGATTCCAAGCTTGGATGGTTCATGCGAAATTGCAGTGCAAGGTTTTGCATGTTGTGGCGAAGGTGATGCTCATACCGCGACAGTCACGTGTTTTCAGGCTTGCTCGGTGGGAGCCTCGTTCTCCCGCGAGCGACTCGTCAGTACAAGTCGGTCAATCGGCGACGGCAACGATGGTTACGCCGAGACTTTCTGCGACGGCGACTGTTTTGGTTTGGTCCAAAATGATCGTTTTGTCGCCCTCGATCGCCAAGACGTTTCCGCCAGCGGCGTGGATTGATTCGACCGTGCTGACGCCGATCGTCGGCACATCGAATCGCATGTCTTGATTGGGTTTGGCAACTTTGACGACGGTAAAGCCACCTTGGCAAAGCTGGCCCGCTCGTCGAATGCACGCATCGGTTCCCTCGATGGCTTCGACCGCCATGACTGCTTGGTCTTTGACGACAACCGTTTGGCCAACGTCCAAACCGCCCATTTGTTTGGCCATCGTCCAGCCAAATTCAATGTCCTTTTGTTGTGCGGACGTTGGTGGGGTCTTTGTCAGTAAGCCAGTTTTCACAAGCAGCTCCGGAGCGAAATCCGTTGCGGGGGCGAATTCGACGCCGCCCGCTTGGTAGAGATCGACGACAGTGTTTAACAGAGTGTCGTCGCGTCGGTCTTTGGTTCGAGAAACGTAAATCGGGTAGAAGTGCCGCAGAAATGTCAGGTCGGGAAAGTGTTTCAGGAGATCGCGACGCCGTTGGAACAGCAGCGTTTTAAAGATCTTTCCCGCCATCGTCGCTTGGCTAACGCCGGCGTGTCGCAAGAATCGAACTTGGCCGCCCATTCGCCCCATGCCAAAAACGCGGTAGGACGTGCAGATCGATTCGAGTGCTGGGTCGGCATGGTCACGTATCGCACAACAGTGAACTTCATGCCCCTGCGACAGCAAGGTTCGAGCGACCACGATTGGAAACTCGCCCCATCCGGCGACCAAGCCTATTTTTTTGACCGTTGTACAATTGTTGTTGCTGGTCGGCTTCGAAGCTTCAAATGTTTGGGGCATATGCGTGGTTACGGCTAAGGGCTATCGAGTTGCACTTTTTTGTGGCGCAGCCATTTCGGAAGACTTCCCTAGGCCCAAAATTCAAGCGGCCTTGGTTTCGGTTTGGTCTTCTTCGTCACTGGCGTTTTGGTTGGCCGGCGCGTTGACTGCTTGTTGACTGGCAAGAAGCTCGACCGATTTTTCAATCCGTTTCAAGGTTCGGCGCATTTCTGGAAGTTTGGCTCGGCTGGCGACAAGTTGCATTTCTTCACGTGCGGGCCGGGCTGGGATGCCGAACAGTTTTTGTTTGGGTTCGGCGTCGTGCATCAATCCTGATTTGGCTCCAATTTGAACTTGGTCGCCGATCGTCAGGTGGTCGGCTAAACCGACTTGGCCGCCCATCACCACGTAGTCGCCAGTTTCGCAACTACCGGCAATGCCGACCTGTGAGCAGAGCAAATTGTGATTGCCGATCAAGCAGTTGTGGCCGACCATGACAAGATTGTCCAGTTTTGAGCCATCGCCGATCGTGGTTGAATCGTAGGTGCCGCGATCGATAGTGGTGTTGGCGCCGATTTCAACATCTTCGCCAATCACGACGTTGCCCAATTGTGCTGACAGTACATGTTGTCCGCTGCCAGATTTGTAACCAAAACCAAAGGCACCTAAAACGGCGCCGGCGTGGATGATTGAGCGATTACCAATCACTGTATTTTCGTAAATCGTGACGTTGGGGTAGACCTTGACATTTTCGCCAATTCGCACGTTTTCCATGACGGTCGTGTTGGGGAAAATCTCAGAGCCCGAGCCAATTTGGACACCATCCATAATGACCGCACCCGGGTGAATGCAGACGTCATCGGCGATTGTGGAAATTGGGCTGACTGTAGCGGCGGGGCTAATGCCGTTTTTGGGCCGTTCGATTGGCGGTTTGAAGTGAGCCGCGATTTTCGCAAATGCCGCTTCGACGTCGTCAACGCAAATGCAGGGTTTGCTGCTGGACGTAATCGATCGAGGGACAACGGCCGCCGTTGCATTGCTGGCGATAAACAGGTCGTGATGTTTATCCGTACAAGCGAAGGTGATTTGCGACTCATTCGCCCTCGCAATGGAAGCTGCTCCAGTTACCTCTGGGTCTTCGGCAGATGTTAAGTTGCCTCCCACTAGCTGTGCGAGCTGGTGCAATCGCATCATGCTCAGGCTTCCTTTCCTGGCCAGCGCATGAAACACGCGAGGCTATTTGTGTGAAAATGTTGGTGGCAATGTCGGTCTTGGACCCTTAGCGGCGGTCTATGGTTTTCTACCCATGACTGCCCCATGCTCACCGACGCGTCCTTGTCGTGGCAAACAGTTATCCAAAGTTAACCGGGCACGGCGCTATGGCCTGTATTAAAACTGATCGTTCTTTATTCAGCTAGGGCGATTGCAGCTCGTATCACAGTGGCAGTAAAAAAGTGATAGCACTTTTGGCACAATTCAGCTTCGCTCGGGGCCTTGTTAAGTATCAAGCGGCGAATATAAGCATCAAG
>CAZROJ010000040.1:15234-22160 GCA_964601665.1 uncultured Pirellulaceae bacterium | reverse complement strand
GCGAATTGAAGTCGATTTTCAGCGCTCCGACCGAGTTGGCTGAAAGCAGAGCTACGAGCCGGATTGAAGTGTTGAAGGTGTTTGGCTGAATGCGGCTTGAGCTGGGATTTGATCGTAGTTCGATTTTGTTTTGATCGCAAAAGTGGTCTCGATCAACTGTGTGTACCCGTCGGTCATGCTCTGCAGCGAGCTATTAGCCATGATATGATTTCGACCGGCGTCACCAAATTGTGAGGCCAGCTGAGTATCGGAGAGTAGTCTGCACCAACGATCAGACATGTTGTCGGCATCGCCAGGCAAGACAAGGAAACCCGTTTGGCCGTCGATAACAGATTCATCGATCGAACCCACGTCGGTTGCAACCACCGGGCGTCGGCAAGACAGTGCTTCCATGATCGATACTGGGCTCGCTTCGTTGTGTGACGTTAAAGCAAAAAGATCGACCATCGACAGCACGCCAGGAATGTCAGACGTTGAACCAATGAAATGTGTTTTTGTTTTCAGGGCCAGCGTTTCGGCCAAACGCTCCAAACGTTGACGCTCGGGACCATCGCCAGCGATAACAAATTCGGCGTTGGGCAGTTTGGCGACGGTTAGTTTTGCGGCACGTAAAAACAAATCGTGATTTTTTTCGGGGCGTAGTGCGGCCACAATTCCAACAACGGGTGTGCTCGTAGCGATTCCGAGTTTTTCGCGCCATTGGTTTCGGCTGGCGGCATCAAACACGAAACGATCGGTGTCGATTCCGTTGGGAATCAGAAATACCTTTTCGGAAGGAAATTTTTCTTGTTGAACTTGGTATTCAGCGTGTTGTCGAGCGCAGGCAATGAAACCATCGGTGATTCCGGTGAGCATTCGGTTAAGTCGCCCGACACCATCTGGCCATCCGGTCGAGTGAAGCGCCGAAAGGATTACCGGAACCCGAGCCCGTCTTGCGCCCAATCGGCCCCAAAACATTTTGTCGCCTGCGCCGACGGTGATAATGGCGTCGACTTGCTCTTGCTTAAACAGTCGGCGGAGTCTTCCGGCGACGCCAAAGTCATACTTGTGCTGGATTAAATTTTCGAAAACTGGAATTTCTTGTTTCAGTTCCTCGCCCAAAACATCCTTGTCTTTTAAACAGGCAACTAGCGGATTGATGCGATCACGATCGAATCGACGGACAAGGTTTACCAAGAGTGTTTCGGCTCCGCCCACCGGCATGCTGGTCAGCAAAAACATGACTCGTAGCGGGCGACCAAACGGAGACGATTGGCTGTTTTTATTTAGCGACTGCGGTGACATGAGGAGCTTTGTTTGAAGTTTTGGCTGTTTGAAGAGAGTAACGAAGACGGGTGACGAATAAGACGAGCGACAAAATAAACGAGCGACGGATAAGCACTAAGAGGCTGCAGATGGCGTGATGACTGAAGGTGAGTTCGGTATCGAGAGCGTTGTTGATTGAATGTTATTTCCGGACCTAGCCGATTGGATCGCTGCGTCGAATAGCCCGCGGTCAAACGTTTCTGAGCTGGGCGAGTATTTTTCGATAGCGCTGATTCGCGGGTCGTAGGTCAGCCAGTTCTTGATCCGTTCAATATTGGGATCGCCGTGCAGGCGTTGAATGTGGAATGGGTCATCGCCAACATCGTTCCAGCCGCCGTAAGCTGAGCAAGCACCAAGGAATCCGGCGGAGCGAAGCATGCCAAAGACTTTTGAATTCAAGTTGGGAGTCAATCCGTATGGGAACGCAAAGTAGCGGATTTTTCGGCCAATCGCCGCTTCCAATTCTAGGCTTGACGTAATTACCTCGTCGATCAAAACTTGGTCATCCGTGACTTTGCCAAGGTCGGTATGGCTGCGAGTGTGCGCACCGATTTCAATGCCGGCCGCATCCATCGCGATTAATGACTCTAGCGAGTTGGTTGGCAGGGGGCGTCCGCGCTCGATATCGTGTGGGAACGGAGTTTGTTTTAGTGTTTGGTTGACGGTCGCAAAGTAGGTGGCCGGGATTTTCCGTTCGATAAGCAACGGCAGTGCGTAATCAGAATTTTCTGCGTAGCCATCGTCGAAGGTGATCGACAGAGTTGGGCGATCGTTGTAGCCGCTGCGAATGCGGTTCTGGACTTCTTCTAGGCCAACGATGTCGAATTGTTGCTGGAACCAGTCGATCTGTTGTGTGAAATCGGCTCGCGATATCGTCCAATCATTGGGGTGTTCATCGGCAACCCGATGGTAAAACAAAACAATGATTGGCACTGTTCCGGTACGAGACATGTTGACCAATCGAATTTTTCGATAGGGTGCCGAAAATACTCGGTAGGCTCGAATTAATTTTGATTTCCAGTTGGACATGGAACCGGCAGTAAGGGCTAACGTTTGATAGAGATGTACTCTGCAGTGTTGGTTACAAGATTGGGTTGGCAAACGATTCGCGGCCAAAATTGACTCGCTTATTCGTTTGGCTTTTTCAAGCGACCGGGCAATTGGAAAAATCGTTGTCACCGGAGTTGGCCGGATCGGCAATTTCAAGGCTTTATCTTTTATTGGTCAGGGAAATTCGAAGTGCGAATTGCCTTGACCTAGGGTTGAGAACTCTCGTTCTAGTTTTTTGCTGCAGCCGATCGGCGTTGGCAAAGACTGAATTCATCTCAATCTTTAAAATTTTCCATGCCTAAAAAACATCGCTTGTTCGGAATCGAAATTGATGCCATTCGAATGGCTGAGGCCGTTGGTCGTTTGCGTGAATGGATCGAAGACGATTCGCCGAAACCAGAATGTCGTTACGTCGTGACGCCGAATGTCGACCATGCCGTGCAACTCCAAGAGAATGCCGACTTGGTATCAGCATACAAACGAGCTCATTTGATTTTGGCCGACGGCCATCCAATCGTTTGGGCATCACGACTTTTGCGAAAGCCGCTTCCAGAACGGGTCGCTGGTTCTGAGTTGGTGCCGGCGTTGTTCGATAGTTTTGACCGAGACCATCCGAGTGGGAAGCTTCGCGTTTTCTTATTGGGAGCCATGCCTGGGGTGGGTGCGGTTGCTGCCGAAAATATGAAAAAGCAGTGGCCCAATGTCGAAACCGTTGGCGTCTACAGTCCACCTTTCGGATTCGAAAAAGACACCAAAGAAAATAATTTTCTGCTAGGCCGAATCGCGCTCGCTCGTCCCGACGTCGTGATTGTTGGACTTGGAGCACCCAAGCAAGAGATTTGGGTAAACGAGCATTTTGAGATGATGAATGCGAAAGTAGCACTGTGCGTCGGAGCGACAATTGACTTTTTGGCGGGTGAGCAGAAACGGGCGCCGGTTTGGATGCAACGCAGTGGCGTCGAGTGGCTGCATCGCATGTGCAGCCAGCCAAAACGCTTGGTCAAACGTTACGCAAAGGACGCTTGGGTTTTCCCGCAGCTGGTAGTCAAGCAAATGCTGGGTTGGTTCGACCGGCAGACCGCGTAAAAAGGTTGTGGTTTTGTCTTGGGAGCTGCTGTTGAAATGAAGATGGGCTGAGAGTCACTTTCGAAGACGCAACCACGAAAACGCGGCAATCGCGAACTTCATGTTGGTGAAGGCTGCCTACTTGTTGGACTCAATAAATTCTTTCAGGCCGAGAAGGCTTTTTTCGTATTCGTGTCCCATTTGTGACGAAAAGACTCCGGACATCGACATCAATCCGTACAACGGCGTTCGCGGCAGACGACCTTGATGTCGCAAGGTCACTTGGGTGGCGTTCTTGCCTTTCGGGCTAAACAAAAACGTTCCCGTCATCTTAGGGAAGCTGGCAAATTCGGATTCGTAGACTAGCTTTTTAGCAGGCACGGATTCGGCGATCCAAAGCTTGCCAGCCCCACGAATCTCCGACCACGTTTGAGCAGCGCCGACGCCAGCGTCAGTGCCGCTGTAATTGATTTTAAGTTTTTCGATCTGATCGACATTGAATTGCTTGGACCAATTGGGCCATTTTTTCAATGAATTCACTTCATCAAAAATTTTCTCGGGTGACTGTTGAATCGTCACCGTGCGTTCAAAATCATAGGCTCGCGGTAGCAAGGCTTCGCACAAAAGCAGGAAGCCGATGATCGCACCGATCAAGAGGATGAGTCTCAGGAAGTATTTTGTCATGATTCAGTTCGTTGAAGGTTCAAGCGAAATTGAAGGTGCGAGCGGGACGTCGAGTTTAGACGACCCGGTGCCATCGGCCAAGCGCTAACAGCCATGTCCGTTCGGTGAGAGATTTCGCACTGGAGGATAGTTTGAGCCGAATGTTGACGTTGCCTTCGAAGCGCGAGCCAAATGCTGTAAAATTAATGGTTCGCATTTCTTCAGGACTTCACCGATCCCGCGCCGTGCCCCAACGCAAAACTCTACGTCATCATTCGCCAACCATCGCGAGGCTTCTTGGTCGCGTCCGCCGGCGTATTCGAAAAATCGTTTTGGGCGAGGGGGTCGCGATGACCTTGGCTGCGCTGCTAACCGCATTTTGGGTAGCGTTTGCACTCGATTATTTTCCGGTACGGTTTGGTTATTCAGAGATGCCGGTTTGGGGGCGAGTGGTTTCGTTGCTGCTTTCGTTGGTGGCGGTTGTGTGGGTTTTCTACAGGCTCGTTCTCTCCCGACTGTTCGTGCGGCTAAGAGACGTCAGCATGGCGATGCTGGTGGAAAAGAAATATCAGCAATTCAATGACAGCCTGTTAACGACCGTCAGCGACTTGGCCAAATCAGGCGAAGGGGGAGACGAAGGAGGAGACAAAGGGGAAGACAAAGAAAGAGCCGATGCGGGCTCGCGTTCCAGCCACCGTGTTTTGCTTGCCTCGACCAAGGCGAAGGCGGAGGCACTTGCTGGCGAAGTTGACGTGGTAAAAGTCGTTCGCGGAGATAGTTTGCGAAGGTCTGGCTGGGTCTTCGCCGCCCTGCTCTGTTCCGTGGCACTGATGGTGGTCGCCAAGCCGTCGATCGCGTCGTTGGCGTTCAAGCGATTGTATCTTTTGGACGAACAAAAATGGCCTCGACAATCACAGATTGAGTTTGCGGGTATCACGGTTAAGCGAGATCAAGTGATCGAGGCGATTCCAGAAATGACGGCGGTTTTGGTGCCTGCCGATGGTGTGATCACTGTCGCCAAAGGGAGCAGCCTGTCGATGGCGGTGACGGCGGTCGAATCGTCGAATGCTGGGAATGAATTTGAGCGAAAATTGCAAATCCCAGAAACGTGTTGGCTGAACTTTCGAGCGGTCGATGGTAGCGGTGGCAGCGAGCCGTTTAAACGAATCGGTTCGCCGCGTGATGGCGTGCAATCCTACTCGCTCCAAGGACCACCCTTGGACAATGTCATGGGTGACTTGACGTTCGATGTGTTGGGCGGCGATGATCGAATCGATGTGGTGAAGATTCGGGTCGTCGACAAGCCGGTCGTAGAAAAAACATGGTTGCATCTTCGTTACCCCAGCTACATGGTGAACGAAAACACGACGGCCTATGTTGACCAGGTCGAAGAGTGGAACGGACAAAAAATTGTTCCTGTAGGAACGCGGGTTCAGATTCAGGCTCAAGCACAATCCGAGCTTTCGAAAGTCTATGTTCGGCGAGTCGATGTTTCTGGTGAGTCGCCGTCGAGCGAATCGATGCGAGTGCTGCCGGTTACGGGAGATCGTTTTGAATTTGATTTGCCGTTCGTCCGGCGCGAAACGTCGCTGGAGTTTTTTCTGTGCGACGTCGATGGTGTTGTCAACGATAAACCGCACGTGGTCACGATTGGTACGGTGGTTGATCAGCCGCCGGATGTCGACTGTCGGTTGGTTGGGATTGGCAAAGCGGTGACGCCGGACGTTCAAATTCCGTTCGCTGTCAAACTGGAAGACGATTACGGACTGGGCAGCGCTTGGGTCGAAATCGAAATTGGCGACGCGGTGCCGATGGAAGAACCGCTGGATATCCAAGGCAATGAGGTGGAGACAAAGATTGATTTTCGTCAGCGGCGTAAATCGCTGGGAGAAAATTTTCGTCTGCCGACCGAGGGCGATCAGCAGCTTTCTTTGGTGGTTGTGGCCAGTGATCGTTTTGATTTAGAAGGAGCGGATCCTAACGTTGGGGTTGGTGATCGTTACGATTTGACAATTGTTTCGCCGGACGAATTGTTGCGGATTTTGGAGCAGGCGGAGGTCGGGCAGCGGCGCCGATTGGAGCAAATCGTCCGCGAGGTCAAGGAGTTGCGGGATTATCTGGTGCGGGCGAAGTCGTCGGTGGGGGATGATTCGTCGGCGGTGGTTGAGCCGGGGGATCGCGCTGCCAATGCGGATTCAGAGGACGAACAAACCAAGGGCGATCCGCAGCGTGATGAGCTTCGGCGATTGTTTGCTCAGCGAGCGATTTTGCAGAACGATAAATCGAAGCAGGAAGTGGAAAATTGCGCCGAGGCGTTCGAGGATTTAAGGCTGCAGTTGATCAATAACCGAGTTTCAGCCGATGCGCGGCAAAAACGTTTTGAGCAGCAGGTCATCGCACCGCTTCGATCGGTCGTTGAGTCGCCCATGACTGATCTTTCGGAGCTATTGAGTCAGCTTGAAAAGCAGCTTCGTGCGATTGAGGTCGCGAATGGTGAAGCTGCCGACTTGGTGAAGCTGCGCGTCGATTCGGATCGATTGGCGGTTGATTCGATTGCGGTGACCGATCGGATTTTGGTGGAACTGAATTCGGTTTTGGCGTTGCTGATTAAACACGAAACGCAAAACGAATTGCTGGATATTGTTCGTCAGATGATCCAACAGCAAAAGGCGTTGCAGGAACGAACGAAAAAGCAGCGTCAGAAAAAAGCGTTCGAAGGTTTGCTGGATTAAAAACGAGGTTGGATCAGGAAGTTGCTTGATAACACGCGGCTCCGACCAGATGTTTAGCGCATCGTTTTCGACTCGGCGCATCGTTTTCGACTCGGCGCATCGTTTTCGACT
>CAZROJ010000040.1:0-15134 GCA_964601665.1 uncultured Pirellulaceae bacterium | reverse complement strand
GCGCATCGTTTTCGACTCGGCGCATCGTTTTCGACTCGGCGCATCGTTTTCGACTCGGCCTGATTTCGGCGGTCGAACTACTTTTTCGGCGGGTTGGAAATGAACTGCTTCACCAAGGCTCCGTATTTGAGGATGCTGATGGAGTTGCGTTGGATCCACAGCTGATCGTTGTCGCTCAGCTGATTGACGGCCACTTGCAGAGTTTTATTATCGCTGGCCCGAAGGAAGTAAAGTTGGCCGTTTGATAGGGCAACGGCGTAGGCGTCGATCGAAAAGCTGTTGTTTTTTCCGGTGAAGACGCGGCGGTAAGTTTGGGCAGCACGGTACTGCGTCTGGTCGCTGGCGGCCGGTGGCGTGGATGAAGCGTTGGATTTTGACACGTTGGATTTCGATGTGCCCGAATTTGAAACGACCTCGCCCGCGATCATCACTGGCGGGTTGTTGGGCGTCGATTGAGTTCGATTTCGGAGGCGACGGTTTTGTCTTAGTTTTCGGTCGCGAGCTTCGCGAACATCCTCGTTGACCAGTAAACGTTTTGGCGGTTGCCAGCGCTGTGTGCCGTCGATGATTTTTTTCGCTCGGGCGACATCCAAAAGTCCTTCAGGTAGATCGACAAACTCGGGGACGTTGATCGACATGCAGTGCAAAGCGCCTTCGAGCTTCTGCATGGTGGTCAGGTTGATCGTGTCGACATGCTTATTGGGTAGCAAGCGGCGGTAAGTGGCGACGGCGTTCTGAACCATGCGTGGCGAATCATTTTTGTAAATGGGGACCAGCACCAGGTCGTTGGCAAAAATGGTGTTCGTGTAGGGGCTCCAGAATTTTCCTTGGCGTGGTGGAATATCGATCCGGTCTACTCGCATCGGTCTTCCGTCGACGGGAACCGTTCGGAGGAACGCAGCGTTTTGGTCGAGGATTCCGGCGTTGACCGGATCCACGCGCGGGTCCAATCTCGCGACCAGCATGTGGTTGGGGGCCAAAAACTTGGTGAACATGTCAACGTGTTTGGTCGCTTCGGGAGTCAATGGCCGAAGGAAAAGCAGTCGGTCGATGTTGCATTCTTTTTTAAACGACTCGACGACCAATTTTCGGCGTTCGTATTCGGTGTTACGAGGCCGATTGGGGCTGGTGAAGCGGACGTAATTGTCTTCGAAAAATCGAGTCGACGTAATCGCCAGCCCTTGGCCGTTGCTGATTAAGTTACCGCCTTGCAGAGTCCATTCGACGGTTTTGTTTTTGATGCCGGCGATCTCGCCCCAGTTGTTGGGGAAGTAGTCATCTTGGGGCCGCTGGCCATCGTAATAGAAGTCAATCGATTGAGCGCCGGTTTGGGTTTGGACAAAACGAGGGCCGAAGTCGCGTAGCCAAATGGTATCCAGTTCAAAAATGAAAAACTTGACGTGCGACAGATCGGCCTTGGAAGCGTCGGCGATTTTAACGGCGGTTTTCAGTTGAGCTTGATTGTTGACCAAGATGACCAAGTCGAGGTGGCCTGCGGTTTTGGCGATCAGTTCTTGGAGAACGCCATGGTGCTGAGGTTGCAGATCGCTGATGCTCAGCAGCATGGCCTTTTGACGTTCGAATTCGCCGGAGAGTCGCGGGTAGACTTGATAGCCGTCTTTATCGGCGGAGGCAGGTTTTTGTTCGCCAAGCTTTCGAAGCAAATCCAAGCTTGGGTTCCTAAAGTCGAATCTGGCTAAATCATTGGGAGCCAGCGTCGGGGCAACGGGGCGCGAAAAGTTGGCCGACAGCGAACCTTGGCTGGTACGCAGTTGACCGTTAGCCGGTTGGCTGGGGTAGCGATAGTTATTCGGTTGGTAATTCCATTGGGCACCGGCCAGCTGGATACTGGACAGAGCAACGCAAACCGCCGTTACGGCAAAACAAATACACTTCATCGGATTAGGCAGATTGCAAAACGGCAACCGAAATTGCCGGCAGTTAGATTGTTTTAGAAGGTGGTCGCGAGTCAACCGAGAGCAACGGAAATCAAATCGACTCGGCCGCCCACGTGAGCCCGATAGTCTAACTCCTTTTTCGGTTTCTACGCCAATCTGTTGAGGGTTTTTGCTGTCGAATTAGTTTGAAGGGTATTGGCTCAAGCTGGTTTTGGTTTGCGGCAAGGTGATTTATAATCCCGGCCCACTGATTTTAAGCGACTTTATTGCGGAATTCTCGATGACAGATCAACAACCCGTCGTCATACAAAAAATTTCTTGGGCTGACCTGTGCCCCTGGATAGTCATTTTTCGGACCTTGCCGATTGCGACGAGTTTTACGGTTTTAGCGTTGGCGACTCTGGCGGTTGTCGCGACTCCTGTCGGTTGGCGGATGAGCGAAGGAGTTTTGTCGGCCGAAAGTCAGCTTCGACTGGACGACTTGGCCGTCAATCGTAGTCCCTACCGCGGTGTGTTCGCGTCCACGCCCGACGGGGTGGAGCCGATGGAAGTGCTGGGCGTGAGGTTGACGGGACCTCGTGAGATTTTTCGGCAGACGGTCAATCCGTTCAAGCGATTGTTTGATCGAAAAACGAACCTGCGAGAGTTTTGTTATTACTTGTTTGGTTCGCTGTGGACGGTGGCGATCTGGAGCTTCGTCGGCTTGGCCATTTGCCGAGTTAGTTTGTTGCGTTTGACTCGCGGCGAGCACGCGGGGTTGGACGATGCGTTCGAGTTTTCGGTTGACCATTGGGCGCGGGCGATTGGTGCGGTGCTGGCGCCGCTGATGGCTGTTGCTGGGCTTTGTATTCCCACGTTTTTGATTGGCCTCTTGATGGGGTTTGATTTGGGTTTGTTGGTCATCGGTATCGCCTGGTTTTTGGTTGTGGCGATTTCGATCGTGATGGGAATTTTGCTACTGGGGCTGATGTTTGGTTGGCCGCTGATGATTGCCAGCGTGGCCTGTGAGGGGCAAACGTCTTTTGACAGTTTGACGCGTTCCTTTGCTTACGTTTTCCAGCGACCGTTTCATTATTTGTTTTACGCGATTTTAGCGATGGTTTTTGGTGGCGTTTGTTGGTTGGTTGTCGCTTCGGTTGCCGACGGGATGGTCGGTTTGACGTTTTGGTCGGTGTCGTGGGGAGCCAATATTGCCGATGCGGGAAGGGTGGATGTGATTTTCGATGGGCCGCCTTTAAACGAGGAAGGGGTGTCGACGGAGTCGCAGTCGATGTACGTTGGCCGAATGGCAATCAGTTTTTGGAACGCGGTCATCAAGTCGCTGGCGGCGGCGTTTTTGTACGGGATGTTCTGGTGTCTGGCGTCTGCGATTTATTTGTTATTGCGACACGACGTGGACGAATCGGAGATGGACGAAATTTTCGTGGTGAATGAAAAGCGCACTTACAAATTGCCACCCCTGCGATCTGACGCAAATGGCATCCCGCAAGTTCGGCGTCCAGAACCGTCGTACTCGGCCGAGGATGGCGATTCGACGGCTCCGGATCAAGTGTCGCCCGACGATATTGACCGGGATCAAATTTAGCGAGTTGCGAAGCCGATTTTTTTTGAAATTGTTGTTTTAGAAAAATGGCATAACGGGGCGCTTGCGTGCGGCCGTTAGTTGCGGGCGTGTTCGGATTCGATAGAATGCGGGAATCAAAAATACCAATTCGCAGTGGCGGTGCAACGCGATCGAAGCGTTGAATGAGGTCATTGGTAATTCTTAAGATCCCCTTTAGGTCAACGCTATGAGTTTGGATAATCAAGCAACCCTCAATGTTCCCAGTATGCAGGATGAAAAACCCAAATCGGGGGCGCTGAAGTGGATTTTAGGCGGTTGCGGATGCCTGGGGTTGTTGGCCGCGATTTGTGTTGGTGGCTTTGTCTTTTATTTCGGTGCATTGATGCAAGATACGATCGGCATCATGAATGAGACCGTGGCACTTGCTGAGAACTCAGCGGTGGTCAAAGAGGCACTCGGGGAACCGGTTGAAATTACGGGTGGGCCGCGACAGAGCCAAAATGGCAAGGATATGACTTTCGAAGTTGACGTGACTGGTCCCAACGGCAGTGGCACGGTCTACTCAAAGGCCACCGTTGCGCCCTCGGGGCGTCGGCTGGAAAGTACGGAGATGTATTTGGAATTCGATGGGCAGAGGTTCGATTTGAATACTGAAGATGAATTCAATTTAGATGTCGAAGGTCTTGACGAGTGATAGAGCTCAATGGGTAACGATTGAGGTGAAGGTTGAGGATTCTTGGTTTGAGAATTGAGTTTGAAATTTGAACATGTGAAATTTGAGGATTTGAGGATTTGAGGATTTGAGGATTTGAGGATTTGAGGATTTGAGGATTTGAAGATTTGAAGATTTGAAGATTTGAAGATTTGAAGATTTGAAGATTTGAATTTAGAAATAATAAGTTTGAGACAAACAGCTTGAACTAACAAATAACGCCGGCGAGTTCGGCAAATTTTTATTACATTGAAAAGGAAAAAACGTGGCAGAGATTACGCTTAAAGGTAACGCTTGTAATACTTCGGGTGACCTTCCGCAGGTGGGCGGCAAAGCCCCAGAATTTACGCTGGTCGGTGCTGACTTGGGAGAAGCCACTTTGGCTGACTTTGCTGGCAAGAACGTTGTTATCAGTACCATGCCAAGCTTCGACACGCCCGTCTGTGCTTTGTCGGTCAAGGCCTTCAATGAAAAAGCCGGTGCGTTGGAAAACACAGTTGTCGTGAACGTGTCCAAGGATTTACCGTTCGCTCAAAAGAGATTTTGTGAGAGCAACCAAGTCGAACATGTGACCAATTTGTCAGCGTTCCGCTGCGATGGTTTTGGTAACGGTTACGGCGTGACGATCGTCGACGGTCCTCTCAAAGGCCTGTTGGCACGCTCGATTGTGGTTCTCAATGGCTCAGGCGAAGTTGCCTACACCGAACTGGTTCCCGAGATCGCTCAAGAGCCAAACTACGATGCCGCTTTGGCTGCGATTGGTTAGTATTGAGTCTATAATCGGCGTCGGATTGATTGGGCGATTTCGATCAATTCGAACGCTGGGTTAGTTTCAATCACTGCCTTGCTTGTGCCAGAACATTTTTGGCAAATGAACCGATCGCTTCGCTTTTGCCATGAATAATTCATCCAATGGCCAAGACGTGGCCGAGAATTTCCTGAACACCAACCGGCACCTGTTCGACCTGTTAAATATGGTCGAACACCCGGCTTGGTGTTTTGACGTCAATACCGGTCTGGTTTTACTGGGCAATACTGCGGCGGCGGCTATCGAGTTGATGGCCGGTGGCAATTGGTTTGAGCAGGCCAATCAACAAGACCAGCAACAGTTCGGCGACATTGCTTCTTGGGCGTTGCCCGAGCGAACGTTAAAAATCGGCATTCGTTGTCACGAAACAACGCTGCCATTCAATATTCGGTTTCGGCTTTGCCAAGATGCGCAGCAGCTTTCTGATGAGCCAAAAGTTGCCATCGCGATCGCGTCACCGACGGGCGAGTCGACGGGCGAGTCGACGGGTCCAGATTCTGTCGAAAACTCGTTTGCGCGTTTCAAATCATTGGCTGAGAACCTGCCGCTGTCCGTTTTTCATAAAGACCGGCAAGGCCGAATCATTTTTGCTAACGGCAAGTTTTGTGAGGCCGCGGGGCTGCCGCTGGGGCAGTTAATTGGTAAAACTGACAACGATTTGTTTGAAGCCGAACGAGCCAAGAAGTATCAAAAAGATGATCAATGGGTGATGCGAACTCGGCAATCGCTTCGAGATATCGAGGCGCATCCATTGGACGAACGCGTTTTTGTTGAAACGACCAAAGCACCGATTACGGGCGACGATGGAAAGTTGATCGGTGTCCAAGGTATGTTTTGGGATGTCACGGATCGAAAACTGGCCGAAGAGGCTTTGAGGCAGGCGAAGGAAATTGCCGAAGCCGCTAGTCAGGCTAAGAGCGATTTTTTGGCAAATGTGAGCCACGAAATCCGCACGCCAATGAATGGTATCATCGGCATGACGGATTTGCTGTTGAATACGATCGAAGATCCCAGTGATCGCGAGCATTTAAAATTGATTCAGCTGTCGGCCGATTCGCTGTTGTCGTTGATCAATAACATTTTGGATTTCTCAAAAATCGAGTCCGGCAAAATCGAATTGGAGTCGCAGCGATTTGATCTGCGAGAGTGCATTGGCGATACGCTCCGATCGCTCGGGTTGCGAGCCCATGACAAGGGTTTGGAGTTGTTCGCTTGTTTTTCCAAAGACACGCCGACGGAGATCATTGGCGACGTTGTTCGGCTGCGGCAAATCATCGTAAATCTTGTTTCCAACGCGATCAAATTTACCAGCCAAGGGCAGGTCGAGTTATCGGTATGCAACCAACCGATTACACGAGGCATTGGCGAGGCGGATAATCTTGTTAGGCTCTCGTTTGCCGTGACCGATTCGGGAGTGGGGATTCCGCCAGAAAAACAAAAAAGAATTTTTGAAGAATTCGAACAGGCCGATACATCGACGACTCGTCAATACGGCGGCACGGGGCTCGGCTTGGCCATTTCGTCTCGGCTGGTCGCGCTGATGGGTGGCGTGCTCAATGTCACCAGCCAACCGGGGCGGGGCACGACTTTTGACTTTTCAATTGATGTGGAAGTCGATAGTCGGCCCGTCGATTTCGATGCAACAACGCAGGGGCTGGCCGGCAAACGAGTTTTATTTGTGCTCAAGTCGTCGTCGCTTGGCAGAAATTTTGTTCGGCGTATTTCGCACCTTGGAATGGATGCGATTGCGGTTGATTCGGTGCAGGTGGCAATCGAGTCGTTGACCAGTTACGCAAACAACGGCCAGCCTTTTGATTTGGTCTTCTCCGAAGTTGAGTTGAAAGACGGAGATGCCGTGGAACTGGGCAAACAAATTCGACACAATGAAAAGTGTTCAGATGTTGGCATTGTATTTTTGGTAAATACAAATTCGAAAAACTTGAAAGATGCCCGCGAATCTTTAGGGGTCGACGACCAGCTTTTGAAACCGGTCAAGGATAGCGATTTGATCAATTGCTTGAATCTTCTAGTCAAGCATTCGGTCGACGGCGGTGCTCAAACGGAACAACCCAGTGCTGACGTGTTTTCGGTTTCGCAAGAAGGTTTGAATGTTTTGGTGGCCGAAGACAACCAAGTAAATCAAAAACTGATGTCGGCCTTGCTCAGCCGAGCGGGACATAGTCCGGTGATCGCCGACAATGGTTTGGTAGCAGTGGAGCTCTTTCAGAGCAAGCCGTTTGACTTGATCCTGATGGATGTTCAAATGCCGGAGATGGACGGGTTTGATGCAACTTATGAAATCCGAAAGCTCCAGGCTGAATCAGGGAATCGAATCCCGATTGTCGCTTTAACGGCCCATGCGAGTCCGGCGGATCGAAACCGTTGTTTGGCGGCTGGCATGGACGAATACCTTTCCAAACCCGTTCGCGCGAAAACCCTGAACGAAATGATCGAACGAATGGTCGGCCGCGATACCTCGGTCAATCTCGCACAACCTGAAAAATCGCGATCAGGAATTCAGGTCGTCGATTGGTCAGCTGCTTTTGAAACAGTCGGCGGCGATCGGGATCTGCTCAAGGAACTAATGAAGGTTTTTGTTAAAGATCGCGAGAACCAGATTGGCGATTTAAGGCAGGCCATCGAGTCGAAAAATCTTAAAGAAGTTCGTCTTGGTGCTCATTCGCTTCGCGGATCGCTACGGCATTTGGGTGTCACGACTGCTTCGCGTTTAGCCGGGGCGATCGAGGAGCTGGTGTCCGCCGATCCGGAGCTTGACGGCGTCGAGCAGCTGTTTCAAGATTTCGAGCTGTCTGTAGAGGATGCCGTTGTCGAAATTCAAAAGTTTTTGAAGCGTTAACGACAGCAAGCCAATGGAACTCTCCCTTAAAACACTCAGTTCAGATATCGCCAATGTGGCGTTTGACGAGGCGTTGCTTGAACTGGCTGAACGGCAGCCTGAGCATCCCGAAGTTTTACGTCTCTGGCAGCCGCAGAACCCGTTGGTTGTTTTGGGTCGGAGTTCGCCGTGGCAGCAAGAAGTGAACCACGATTTCTGCAACCGGCAAGGCATTCCGGTGGTTCGGCGATGCAGCGGTGGGCAGTCGATCGTGACTGGACCGGGGTGTTTGATGTACGCGGTGTTGCTGGATTATCGAAAACGTCCGGAGCTCAGAATGTTGGATGTGGCTCACCACTCGATCATGTCCAACATGCAAACGGCTTTAGGCATGCTGGGGATTGAATCGATTATCGAAGGGACGTCCGACCTGACGGTGGATGGAAAAAAGGTTTCTGGAAACTCGATGCGATGCAAGAAAAATTGGATGGTCTACCACGGCACGATGATCTGTGAATTGGACATTGATTTAATCGCCCAGTGCCTTGGCACGCCAGCGCGGCAGCCGGACTATCGACGGCAGCGAACCCACGGCGATTTTTTGGCTCAGCTGGCCACAACGCCGGAACCGCTTGCGGCCGCGATCGCAAAAACTTGGTCGACCAGTGGCGAATTTGGTATTTCAAGCCAACTGATGGATTTGACTGATCAGTTATTGCAGTCGAAATATCTCAGCCGCCAATGGAACCAAAAAGTTTAAGTTCGAATCAGGCCGGCTATTTCTTTTCATTCTGCAGGTACGGTTTTTTGTCTTCGTACAAAGCCATTCGAACTTGGGCCGCAGTGGTTGGTGCGGCGACGTCATCGCCGACTGCAGTTTTTACTTTGGATGGCGTCGTGGAATCGGTCGAACCACCGGTCAGTTGGATGGCTTTGCTTTGGCTCTGCTGCGCCTGTTCGAATTGCCCAACAGATGCTTGGGCTGCGGCTAAAGTTTCCAGCATCGCAACCGTGGGCTGGTGAGCAGTTTGCATGCATTTTTTAATTAGCTGCAATGCTTGTTCGGCGTCGCGGAACTGAGCGTTGCTGGCGGTTGCTAAAACCCATGCGATTCGCTGGCTGGCTAAATTTTCGCTGGCTAAATTTTCGCTGGCGATTTTTTTAGCGGCACGGTAGTCTGCGAGGCACGCTTTCCAGTTGGCCGCTTTTTGGTGGCAGTCGCCTCGGTTGACTAGTGCAATTGGGTTATTGTCATATTCGGCGACGATGCGATCGTAGTCCTTCATGGCCAAATCGAGATTGCCAAGCTCCAGGTTGGCGTGGGCTCGGCCGGTGATCGCTTGAGCATCGTTTGGCTCCAGCCGCAAAACGGTTTCGTAGTCTTTGAGGGCCAGATCGAACTTTTTCATCGACGACAATGCCTCGGCTCGATTGAAGTATCCAGCCGCAAAGTCAGCTTTTTTACCAACGGCTTTGGTAAAGTCCTTAGCCGCCAAAACCAGCTGATTGTCAAAAAGGTATGCAATGCCGCGTGAGTTAAACGTGCGGTGGCGAGTCGTATCGATCGACAGCGAATCGTTGAAATCGCTGATCGCTTCGTCGAATGCTTTTTGATACTGAGCGACGTTGCCGATTGCTTTGAGTTGTTTGGCGACTTCCAGCCGACTTTCGCCACGACGATTCAGCGCCCAAGCTTTCAGTGTTCGAACGTAATCGTGGCGTTTTTTGTTCAACCCTGCTTTAATCGCCGCGTCACACTTTTGGAGCATGCCCGAAAGCTGTTTGGCGGATTTGGCCGTCTTCGTCGTTTCGTAAATCTCTTGCACCAGCCGTTTTTGCTCGGTCGCCGACTGGAGGGTGGGTTTGGGGTCGTCTGTATCGTCCTCGATCGCCAGTTTTTGGGTGAGTTCCGCTGAGTCGTTGTTTTGAATTTGCCCGGCTGATGGAGAGTGGGCAAGCAGGAATGTAACGGTGCCGAAAGCAACGACGATTGTGTATCTGAAAGTCGTTGATTGAATGATGTGGTTAAGCATCGAAACCCTCCGTGGATTTGTTGTGTGTGGTGTTCGGTAAGAACAAGCGGCAGCAGGCGGCGGGTGCCCGCTTGCCGGATGTTCGAAGTGCATCGTGCGAGCGCTAGGCCTGTGGCTCAGTCATTCGCATTGGGTCAAGTGCTTCAGCTAATTCGTCGGGCGGCAAAATATTTTGTTCCTCGCACAACTCGCGAATTGTCTTGCCCGAAGCAAAAGCTTCCTTGGCAAGTTTAGCAGCTTTGTTGTAGCCGATGTACGGGTTCAAGCTTGTGCACATCGACAGGCTTTTTTCTACAAACGATTCGCAGACATCGATATTGGCTTGCATGTCGGCCGCACAAAAATCGACAAACGCGTTCGTGCCGTTGGCGAGCAACATGATGCTCTCCAAAACCGTTTGGCACATCACAGGCATCATGATATTTAATTGAAACTGTCCGCCTGCCGCACCGCTGACGGTGATTGTTTGGTCGTTGCCGATGACTCGAGCGGTAAACTGCATCATGCTTTCGCACATGACCGGGTTGACCTTGCCCGGCATGATGGAACTGCCCGGTTGCCGCGACGGCAGAGCGATTTCGTAGAAGCCGCAGCGCGGGCCCGAGCCGAGCCAGCGGATGTTGTTGGCCACATTGAACAACGTGGTCGCGATGGATTTCAAATGGCCGTGGCATGAGACCAAGCCGTCGCGTTGAGCGTTCGCTTCGAAATGATTTTCGGCTTCGACAAAAGCAATCTCAGTCGCCTTTGCTAGTTCCGTTGCCACGCGTTCGCCAAATTCAGGATGCGTGTTAATTCCTGAACCGACGGCGGTCCCGCCAACCGGCAATTCGCAAACGTCCTCGATCGCTTGTTGGGCTCGTTTGATCGAAAGTTCAATTTGCCGAGCCATGCCGCCAATTTCTTGGCCGAGTCGCAGTGGTGTCGCGTCCATCAGGTGCGTGCGGCCAATCTTGATCACTTGATCCCAGGCTTTGGCTTTTTCGTTGAAGGTGTCGGCCAGTCTTTGCAATGCCGGTATCAGTTGCGTCGTTAGTTCGACTGCGACCGCAACATGGATCGCGGTCGGGAAAGTATCGTTGGTGCTCTGCCCCATGTTGACGTGGTCGTTGGGGTGAATCGTTTTTTCAGCCGCAAACCGATCGCCGCCCGCGATTTCAATCGCACGGTTGCTGATGACTTCGTTGACGTTCATGTTGCTGGACGTGCCGGAGCCTGTCTGGAAAACGTCAATCGGGAACTCGCCGTCAAGCTGGCCATCGACTACGTCTTGGCACGCATCGAGCATGGCTTGGACTTGGGCGTCGTTCAGCGGGTTTTTGCCGGTGCCCGAAAGTTTTTTGAGGTCGCGATTGGCGATTCCGCAGGCGAGTTTGACGCGGCCCATCGCGTGAATCATCGCTGGCGGTAGTTGCCAGCCGGAGATCGGAAAGTTTTCGACGGCACGCTGTGTTTGAGCTCCGTAGTAAGCTTGAGCGGGGACATGGACTTCGCCCATGCTGTCTGTTTCAATACGAGTATCTTTTTGTGCTTGCGACATGCTGTTCGGTTTAATTTTGAGGATTGACCACGGTATGATAAACGTTGTCGAAGTTCTTTCAAAACTCAATTTGCCCGGAATTGACACCCGATGCCCGAAAAAATCACCTTTCACCAAATTCGCAAAGAATATGCCGACCAAGGTATCGACGAATCTCAGCTTCCGGCCCAGCCGATGGATCTTTTTCGGCAGTGGTACCAAGCGGCTGAAGAAAACCAACCCGATGACTGGGTCGAAGCCAACGCAATGTCTTTGGCGACGTCGGACAAATCCGGACGCGTCTCCAATCGCTATGTCCTGTTGAAGGGAATCGACGATAACGGCATTCGGCTGTACACAAACTACGATTCGGACAAGGGCCAGCAGATTGCCAGCAATCCGCACGCGTCAGCGGCCTTCCATTGGGCTTACATTGGCCGGCAGGTGCGTTTGGAAGGTTCGGTGGAAAAGACGGGGCGATCGGATTCGGAACAGTATTTTCATTCTCGGCCACGTGGTTCTCAGATCGGTGCGGCTGTTTCGGCTCAGTCTTCGAAGCTAGAGAATCGAGACGAGTTGGAGCAAAAGAAAATCGAAATCGAAGCGAAGTTTGACGGCCAACCGATTCCGTTGCCCGATAACTGGGGCGGGTATCGAATTGTGGCCAACCGGATCGAGTTTTGGCAGGGCCGGGCGAACCGGATGCACGATCGTATTGTTTACGAATTGAGCAAAGACGGAAGCTGGAAACACTTTCGCATTTCGCCGTAGGGCAATCAGATTGTCGCGATCTTTGCTGTTCCCGACAGAGCGAAATGATCGGACAGGAAAAACGATTCGCCTTTGAGTTCCAGTGGTTGATTAAAGACGTGCACGTCGGAAACTTCGACCGCGGCGTTGTGGAAGTAGCGGGTGAAATAGGCGGAAAATTTATTTGGGCGTTCGGATGAATACGTGTTGCGTCGACTGTCCCAAGTAGGGCTGGGCGGGCGTTGGCCCAGTAAACCAATCGCGGTAAGTTTCGCTTCTTCGGCGACGCGGGTGTTGGTGTCGCCAACGATTAACAGGCCCTTGGTTGGGCAGACGTCGGACAGGGTTTTCAATTGCTGGAATCGTTTTTCTTCTGCGCCTGGGCCAGCCTCCAAGTGAACGTTGGCGATCGACAGCGATAGTTTGGGGAACACGCAAACGACGGCGTAACGGCCAATCGCTCGGCAAACCATGCCGTCAAAAATGTCTTTGCGGATGACCGTAGCGACGGTGCCACTATGGCTGATCGTGTTGGCGGGAGCGAGGTCGTGGGTTTCGATATAAGGAACCATCGCCGGGAGTTCTTGGAAACAAACGACGTCAATATCGTGTTCGAGAATACGTTCGCGAATCAGGGCTTCGGTTTCGTCGATACGCCAGCCGGTGGGGGCTTGGGCCGAGGTGTTCATCATATTCAGGTTCCACGAGAGGAATCGAATCGCATTGCTGTCTGGCATTTGCACCAAAATATGAATTTCAGGAAAATAAAATTCGTCCTAAATGTGACATCCTGACCGAGGCCGGTGACTTTACGGCAGGCCAAGATTGTTTGTTTAGCAGATTGGCTAATCGTAAGATAGAGTTAATTCAGTTGTCGCAGTGAGTGCCCGACTGGCCGTTGAAGGCTCCCGCGGCCTATGTGGCAAGTGGCGTATTCGGATTCACCGTGGCCGTTCCAAGTCGACTTGCGGGCCGGCGAGACAGCCGGCGAGACAAATAGTCAGTTTTTGGAAATCGGTTGATGATTTTTTGCGAGCGTTTTCCCCGGTCGGCCTGAACCCGCGTGGCACAATTCGCTTACAATGTGTATCTACAAGTGTTGTTAGCAGTCAAATATCTTTTTTAGAGTCCCCATGCGTTTTTCGTTCGGTCAATCTCAAACTCAAAAGCAGACCCAGACAATGGCTCCGCGGATGATCCAATCGATGGAGATTCTGCAGATGGCTCAGGCTGCTTTGGATGAAAAGATTGAAACCGAATTGATCGAAAATCCGGCCCTCGAGCGGGTCGTTGACAATCAAACGACAGAAGAGGAATCACGGGAAAAACTCAAAAAGGAAAAAGAATCCAAGGACGTCGAACAGAAGGAAATGGTCGTCGAAGAGGGCTCCGGCGGCGAAGACGACTTTGAGCGATTGTTGAATCTGGACAAAGACATTCCAGACCATTTCGACGAAAGCACTCGACCGTCGTCTAACCGGATTCAAGAATCGATGGATCGGCGGCATGACTTTATTGCCAATATCGTCGATAGCGACGGGTCGCTGCAAACGTATTTACTGGATCAATTGCATGACCTGGATCTGGGCCCCAAGCTGATGAAAATGTGCGAGCGAATTATCTCGTCGCTATCAGCCGAAGATGGCGGTTACCTTAAAATTTCGCTGTCTGACTTGCTGCCTTTGGATGCTTCGCCAGAAGACAGTGAAATGGTCGAAGACGCTTTGGCTCACGTTCAGGCTCTGGAGCCCAAGGGCGTTGCGGCGCGTGACTTGCAGGAGTGTTTGCTGCTCCAGTTGTCACCCGAATTGGATCACGTACAGAACGTTCGCAAGTTGATCATCTATCATCTGGATGATTTGCATCACAACCGATTGCCGGCTATTGAAAAAGCAAGTGGGATGAGCCTTGACGAGATTCGCGAAGCCTGGGGCGAATTGAAAACGCTCGACCCGCGGCCAGCTCGTCGGTTCGTTGATGATTTCGTCCCCAAGGTCACGCCAGACATGTGGTTGGAAGTCGATGACGATGGAAATTATGAAGTCAAAATGGAAGAGGGGCCGGCTCGTAATTTGCACATCAGCACCTACTTCCGCAAACGGCTTGCCAACGGACAAGCGACGGCCGAAGAAAAAGAATTTATCAAACGAAAGATCGCTTCGGCTCAATGGTTGATTGAATCGATCGAGCAACGACGCAGTACCTTGGTGAAAGTGGCACAAGAAATTGTGGACTACCAAAAAGAATATTTCGAGCAAGGCGCAGAAGCGCTCAAGCCGCTCAAGATGGAACAGATCGCGGACAAGGTTGGCGTGGCCGTCACGACGATCAGTCGAGCGGTCGGGGATAAGTACATTGAAACGCATCGAGGCATTTTGCCGCTGCGAATGTTTTTCGTTCACGGCACGACGAACGAAGATGGCGAAGAAATTGCTTGGGGCAAGATTGGCATCGAATTAAAAAAACTGGTCGATGCTGAAGATAAGGCCAAGCCGTTGAGCGACGAAGAGCTGATGAAACGGCTGGGGAAAATGGGTTTTCCTGTTGCTCGCCGAACGATCGCTAAATACCGCGAAAAACTGGGCATTCCAAGTTCGCGTCAAAGACGAGATTGGTCCAAAAAGAAATAGGTGCGAGGATGGTTTGCCTTATGGCGGTAAGATTTCAGCTCCGTCGAGCTCGGATGATTCGATTTTCGAACGTTGCAGTCATTGCAATGCGATGCTGCACAGTCGCTTGAGATGCGACGCGTGCGGCGAATCGATTGAACAAGATTGAGGGGCTGGCAAAATCTAGATATCTGGCGGCGTTCGGCTGCTCGTTTTGTTTTCCGAGAAGACCCGTTGCAGGCTCGTTTCATACTTAAGATGTGAAAATATCAGATTGAAGTCTTAAGGCCAGAAACGTCAGATTTAAAAACTTAAAACTCAAAACTCAAATACGAGATATCAGAACTCAAATATGAGATATGAGATATGAGATATGAGATATGAGATATGAGATATCAAATATCA
>CAZROJ010000039.1:2447-27742 GCA_964601665.1 uncultured Pirellulaceae bacterium | reverse complement strand
TGCAATAATGCTCAGGTTCGGGAATTTCGATCTGACCGCGAATGGTTTGCAGCTGGCGTTCTGCCAATTCTCGTGAAAGCTTGGCAATTTCCGCCTTGAGTTCGTCGCTAGTTTTCATCCCTGTTTACCACGCCATATGCAGTTTGAATAACTTTCACCATTCCTTCGGTGAAATTCTCAATCACAGTATCTCAAATCTCAGGGGCAGCGCAAACCGCGACTTACACCCCGACGCTATTTACGACGGAAATCGACCTTGGGGAAAACGAGCTAAATGGGGTAAAATTTGATTTATCGCAACACCGCGGTCGTCGAAATTGGACGGTCCAGCGGCAGCACGGAAGCTAATTCGCGAAATGTAAGCTATGAAAAATCTTGGTCGAGCGTTACGGATGACGCTCAAATATCGCTGGTCACTGGTCACGTCGTTCGTGTGCAGCTTGATGGTGGCGCTGCTCTGGTCGGCCAATCTTGGCGCGGTTTATCCTTTCGTCGAAGTCGTGCTGACCGGGCATTCGTTGCACGATTGGGTTGAAGCCGAAACCGAAAAATCGACCATGGTGGTTGCTGAACGAACTGAGGCGATCCAGTCGTATCAGCGGCAGCTAAAAACAGAAGCGTTGTTTGGTGACGACCGGCAAAGAATCGAACAACAGATTGCTGCCGCCGAGTACGATATTGAAATCCAGCAGCTGCGGGCCGATGGGCGTGCTTGGCTGACGCCGTGGATTCAAAAGTACGCGCCGAAAACGCCGTTTGCCACATTGGCTTGGCTGATGGGGCTGATGTTTTTCGGGACGGTCGCACGCGGTTTGTTTTTGATGGGCAGCATGGTCTCGGTTGCCCGGGTATCGCAGCGAACGATGTTGGACTTGCAGAACAATGTTTTTGGCAACGTCTTGGACATGGAGGCCGCCGAGCTTGGCGTGAAAGGGACTGGTGATTTGATCAGCCGAATTCGCGGAGAAACCGGTTCGATCGGACAAGCGATGACAACGATTTACGGCAAGACCGTGCGGGAGCCGTTGAAGCTGTTTTTTTGCCTTGGCGGCGCGGCGCTGGTGAATTGGCGGTTGCTGCTGTTTAGCTTGTTGATTTGTCCGTTGGCTGGTTTCTTGATGGTCACTTTGGCGCGCGTGACCAAGCGAGCCAATAAAAAGGCGATGGAAGAATCGGCCAAGTTGTTGAACCGGTTGTACCAAGCGTTGACGCATTTGCGAGTCGTGAAGGCATTTACCAAAGAAGATCACGAGCGGGAACGATTTCAGAGTGTTGCTGATGACGTTTACAAGCGGTCGATGCGAATCGCTGTTTTCGGTGCTCTATCGCGAATCAATAACGAGTTGTTGGGCGTGAGCATGATTACGCTGTCTGTTTTGGCGGGTGGTTATTTGGTTTTGAATTCGACCGTGTACATGTTTGGAATTCGTATGTGCGATGCGCCGATGAGCTTCGGAAGTTTGATGTTGTTTTTTGGTTTGTTGATCGGCGTCGCGGATCCGCTGAGGAAATTGGCTGACGTTTACAACTTGGTTCAGGCGGGAGTGGTGGCGTCGGACCGAGTGTTTCCGTTGATTGATCAAATTCCCAACGTGAGCGACCCCGAGTCGCCCAAAAACATTCCAACGGGCGCGTTGTCGTTGTCCTTTGACAACGTACATTTTGAGTATGAAACCGATCAGCCGGTTTTGAACGGCGTGACGGCCGAAATTCCTGCCGGGACGTCGCTAGCGATCATTGGGCACAACGGGTGCGGCAAGTCGACGTTGATTAACTTGATTCCTCGTTTTTTCGACACCTGCCAAACGCAAGCGGGACCCGCCGGAGCGATCAGGATCGGTGGCCATGACGTGCGCGAGTACGCGACCAAACCGCTGCGACAGAAGATTGGCTACGTCACGCAAAAGACGATGCTGTTTAGTGACACGATTGAAAACAATATCGCTTACGGATCCGACGGAGTGACCGAAGACCAAGTGCTGGCCGCCGCCGAGCAGGCTCATGCTCATCAATTTATTACATCGTTGGAAGATGGCTACCAGACGGAAATCGGCGGTCGAGCGGGCCGGCTTTCGGGAGGACAGCAGCAGCGAATATCTCTTGCTCGGGCGATCTTGAAGGATCCTGAGATTCTGATCTTGGACGAAGCGACCAGCCAGATTGATCCCGAGAGCGAATACTTGATCCACCAAACGCTGGCCGACTTTATCAAAAACAGAACGACGGTTGTGATCACTCATCGCATGTCCACCTTGGATTTGGTGGATCGAATTATGTTGATGAAAGACGGGCGGGTGTTGGACGTGGGCACTCATGAGCAACTGTTAGCGCGGTGCCCTGAGTATCAGAAAATGCGAAACCTTGATTTTGAAGAGGCGGCATGATGGCGACTTCACTAAACAGTTTGACAAAATCAGACCGCTATCAGGTTTCGACAGCTCGATTTAAGCGGCGATCGATCATGACCAAGTTTGATCAGCTGCGGATGGCGACGGACGTGTTGAAGCAAGAAGCAAGTGCTTTACAGCAACTGGCCGAAGCGTTGCCGATTGACTTTTGTTTGGCGGTGGAAACGCTGATCAATTGTTCGGGTGCTGTGATTGTGACCGGCGTTGGCAAGGCCGGATGGATTGGTCAAAAAGTAAGTGCGTCGCTGGCATCGACGGGGACGCCGAGTCATTTTTTGCATCCGACGGAAGCCATGCACGGCGATTTGGGACGCGTGACGTCGCGCGATGTCGTGTTAGTGCTATCCAATAGTGGTGAAACGGCCGAGATTTTACAACTGCTAGAACCGATCAAAAGCATCGGAGCTTCGGTGGTTGCGTTGACGGGTAATGAGACGTCCACTTTGGCGACGCGGTCGGCCGTGGCGTTGTGTTACAACAAAACCGTCGAAGCCTGTCCTTTGAATTTAGCGCCCACGACCAGCACGACTACGATGTTGGGTTTGGGGGACGCGTTGACTTTAGTTGTCGCGAAAATGCGTTCGTTTCAGGCTCGTGATTTTGCCAAATTTCATCCAGGAGGCTCGCTGGGGAAAAAATTGGCCAAGGTCCAAGAAGTGATGCGACCGTTGCAAGAATGTCGCGTGGCAAACGAATGCGAAACCGTCCGCGACATCTACATTCGATCTGGGGCTGAATCGCGACGGGCGGGTGTTGTGTTGGTGCTGAATGACGAAAAACAATTGACCGGGATTTTTACCGACAGTGATTTGGCGAGGCTGCTGAGTCGCCAGCAAGACGAGTGTTTTGATTGGGCGATTAAGGAGGTGATGACGAAGGAACCGGTGACTGTTTCGGTGGCCGCGAAGGCCAGCGTCGCGATCGAAGAGTTGGCGGGTCGAAATCTTAGCGAATTGCCGGTAGTTGATCCGGACGGAGTGGCCGTCGGTTTGATCGACATCACGGACGTCGTCGGTTGGTAGTTTTTTGCGATTCACTTCGGGCGGGTCGCTGATTTGTTTGTGGCAAGATTTTGAATCGCCGCCAGCGACATCCTCGGGCTGTCCAAGCGTCAACAGTCAGATTATGATTTAGCTTTAAAATCATTGATGTACGTGAAAGACAAACGTTATGGATAAGCCAAAAGTTGCCGCCTGTTTTCCCAAACAAGTTGAAGTAGAAGCCGGTAAGAATTACGCCTACTGCACCTGTGGTTTGTCGGCTGATGGTGCCATGTGCGACGGTTCGCATAAAGGATCTGGGTTCACGCCGAACGTTTTTAAAGCAGAAGAATCGAAAACGATTTGGGTGTGTCAGTGTAAGCATACCGGCAATGCACCCAACTGCGACGGAAGCCATAAACAGTTCGAATCGGATGATCAATCAGGAGCTTAATCGTAGCCTGAATTGAAGTTGGCCGTCTGCTCGCGTTGTCCAATCAAATCCAAGTTGATCATCGGCGCGCAGGGCCGTTGAGGACTCGCCTGACCTCTTGGCTGTCGCTCCATCATTTTTCGCTTTTGGTCGGTTGCTTCGTTGCCGCCGACCCTCTTACCCAGCGGGTGATTACTCTTGACGCGAAACTCATTCGTTAAATCGATATTCTGGCTGTTGCTGGGGTTGATTGGATTGCTGCTGTTCGTTCTGCCGGTGCTGTCCGGCGAACTGCTGCAGGCGGGATTCATGCCGCGCTGGTTGGTCGATTCGCTGCAAACGCTCGATTCGCTGCAAATGTGGATCATGTATGGCTTGATTATTTCGTGGCTGTTCTTTTTTGGTGCTTGTTTCGCTTCGTTTTTAAACGTGGTTGCTTGGCGAGTGCCTCGGGGGCGAGGGATCAATGGTTCCAGCTATTGTCCGCATTGCAATGTACGATTGCGAATGTCCGACAATATGCCGATTGTGGGCTGGTTGAAAAATGGCGGGCGCTGTCGTGATTGCAAAACACCGATTACCGTTCGCTACTTGATCGTCGAATTGGCGCTTGGTTTGGTGACGCTGCTATTGGTGGCGCTGACTGTTTTTTGGAGCGGAATTAATTTACCGGGAACCGGGACTGAACATCGTTTGGACGTTGTGGGGAATTTGATTGCCGATCCAAGAAACGATTTGATTCAAATCGTTTGTTTTCACTTGGTGCTGGTCTATGGACTTTTTACGACCGTCGTGATCCGGACTGAGAAGCTTCCGGTGCCCCGATCGATTGTGATAGTCGTTGCGGTGATTGGTGTCGGGTTGTCAGCGTTTTTGCCGCATTGCTATGTCGTGGATTGGCTGGGGCAGACGTTGCCAAAGATGGGGGTTGGCAAGCCATGGCTGGCGACGGTTGGCTTGGGGCTTGTTGCGGGATTGATTGCCGGAGCTGTTTTGGACTGGCTGCCGGCTTTGCAGTGGGAATATAAGGACGTCAAAGACGTTGATTCCTTGGAACCAGCCGCCTGGGAAAACTCGGCGGAGCAGGCTAAGGAAACGGCTGTTGAATTCGCTAGCGATTCGAAGACAGATGGAATCTCTGCCGAACATGAATCTAACGCAGCGGACTTGGATTGTGATGCGAATGGTGGAGCTTCTGAGGCAAGCGACGAGGATCAGGGGATCGAAAATACCGGAGTTGAACTAGAATCTGAGTCTCCAAAGTTAGCTGCACCGGTTAGCGTTGAGTCGTTGCCTGACGGTGTCGCAACGATGGCGTGGGTCGGTTTGTTTTTAGGGTGGCAGGCCGTTGTGACCGTGGTGGCGATTTTGGTTTGTTTGTTGCCGGTTCGCCGCCTTTTTCATTGCAGGCTTTGTGGCAGTCTTGCGGCTCAGGTTTTTTTGGCCACGTTAGTTCAGTTGGTCGGCTGGCGATTGATTGCCATGGTGATTCCGTTTTGAGTATTCCACTGAAAGTTTTTCGAGCTGTGAAAATGAGGCAGTTGCTTTTGTCGATACTGGCGTCCGCTTGCTGGGTGGTCGTCGGTTTTTGCGATTCGGCAGATTTGATCGGGCAATCCATCGCGACGCAAACGAGGTCCGAAGATGAGGTTGGCTGCGTCGACTTGGTGTGTTTGGATCAGAAAATTAAATCCTGGCTACCAAGTGTGGCTGAGAAAGTGGTTTCGCTGGAAGGTGGAAGTGGTGTGATCGTGACTAGCGATGGTTGGGTCATGACTGCCGGGCACGTTTCTGGGACGCCCGGCCGAAAAATAACAGTTCGGCTGGCCAACGGAATCCTTTGGCCGGCGCAGACTTATGGGGTTAATTGGCAAACTGATATCGGTTTGGTGCGGTTGCTTGGCGATCGCAAATGGCCGTCGCTTAAGTCCGCCCAGCCTATCGAAGTCAAACCCGGTCAATGGTGCGTTGCTTTTGGATATCCTTGGGACGACGCAACGGCAACGTCGCCCGCGGTCCGGATCGGGCGAGTGTCGTCGGTCGATGCGGCGAGGATTGTGAGTGACGTTCCAATCATCGGTGGTGACTCGGGAGGCCCGGTGTTGAATTTGGATGGCGAAGTGATTGGGATCAACTCGCGAATTCGGATGGACGTCCAGCATAACATCCATGTTTCTGTTGGGCAGTTTTCTAAAGATTGGCAGCAGCTGATATCGGGCGCTCAGATTGGGCTCAACGCGTCGTTACATTCGATCGGAGATGACGATAAAGTTGGCCGGTTCAGCCGGAACTCGTCTCCTGTTCAGGCGGCGATGTCTGATTTGTGGAAGCCCAATGTATCGAGTGTGGTTCGGATCGAGTGTGGTTCGCTGGCGGATTCAGATCGCGCAGATCCTGATATAGTTTTAGGGACGATTGTTTCGCCATCGGGTTTGGTGATTAGCAAGTTGAGCGAGATCGTGCCCGAGTATGTCTTGGCAGCGACGGCCGCTGACGGTGATAAAAAAGTTAAATGCATGGTTGGCGAGGCGACGGTTTGGGCCAAATTGCTGGCTCAGGATCAGCAGCTTGATTTGGTACTGCTGCAGCTTGATTCAACCGCCCAAATTGAATTTGTGCCGGCCAAGATTGCGGATGAAGACAATCGACATACCAGCGGTGTCGCAGGACAGGTTTGCGTTTCGATGGTTGCTGGCAAAGATTCGAAATGGCTCGGATCATTGGGGACGATAATGGTTCCAATTCAAGATTTTCAAAAGATCGTGGACCGACAAGGATTTGATTTTGGCGCGACGTTCGGTGTTAATTCGGGATTGTTCGTGCGAGGCATTTTTCCGGAGTCGTTGGCCCAACTTGCTGGCGTCAAAACTGGCGATCGGATCCAACAGGTCGCTGGCCAAAGCGTTGCAACGGAAGCGGATTTGAGGCGAGAGTTGGGTCGAGCGGCGTCGGGAGAATTGGTGCCGCTGACAGTCAATCGGTCGGGCCGGCAGGTTGAGTTGAGTTTTGAAAATCCAGCCCGAAAGCCAATTGTCTGGGATCGTTGGGGCGGCGGGCCGTTTAGTAAACGGCGGTTTGGGTTCGGCGATGTGATCGCTCATGATACAAGCGTTTCGCCAACGGATTGCGGTGGCCCCTTATTGGACCTGCAGGGCAACGTTATCGGTATCAACATCTCGCGATCAATGCGAAACACGACCTTCGCAATTCCAATCGAAACGGTTATTAAGTTTGTCCACGAGTACCGTCGTGATGTCAAAATTGGACGGTAATCGAGGCAAAAATTTGGCGAAACTGATATTGAAACACAGGGCAGTTTTTGTTTAAGTCAATTCCGTTATGCAGGAAAAATCTCAACAAATGGCAGGCTTGGTTTGTTTGGCCGTCGCGATCGGTTGTCTGAGCGGTTGCCAGTCGCTAAGCAAGCCTTGGGCCGGCGTTCCTTATGAATCTCCACACGGGCGTGAGGTGACTCATGCGCCGTCAACCTATTCGCCCACGCCGACGATTCAGCCCAGCCGAGTCGCGCAAACGATCGATACGGCCAGTCAAGACGCGGCGATCGAACGGTTTCTGTACCAGCAGAAAAATGTGAAGCAAAAGTAAGCTGTTGGGGCGAGTTTGATTTTCCGAAACTTGGGTTTACCAAGCGGTGCGGATTGATGAGCCCCGAGTCTACTTGGCAAACTTTCGCAAGATCCAATCGCCCAACGTTGGCGACAATTGCATCAGGCCAAATAAAATTCGCGTGTAGCCGGGAACGATCAATTCTTTCTTTCGTCGTCGTGTTGCGGACTCGATTTGCTGAGCCAGTTTTTCGGGCGGGATGCCTTTCAGTTTTACGCCGGCACCAGGCTGAGCCGCGGCTGCGTCGAGTTTTCCTGTTTGGTCGGCATAGCGAGTGCCCGCGTCGGGACGTTGGATTGGGCCGGGGCAGACCAAAAGACAGTGAACGTTGGCGGGGGCCTCGAGCCGAATCTGATGACTGAAGGCGGCCATTGCGTGTTTGCTGGCGGAATAGGGCGACATGTTTCGCCATGCGGTTTTTGAGGCGAGGCTGCCAATGTTGACCAGCGAACCGGATGATTTTGCCAGCATCGGCAAGACGGCCATCGAGCAGCGGAGGGCCGAGTAAAAATTGATTTCCATCATGGATCGATATTCGTCAATCGAAGCATTTGAGAAATCGGAGCGAGTCGATTTGCCCACGTTATTGACCCAAACATCGATCTTTTCGTGCCGCCGAATAATCTCAGTCACGGCCGAGGCGACGCTTTGGTCGTCTAGAACGTCCGTTGGAATGCCTTCGATTTGCGGCGATGCTGCGGTGACTTCGGCCAGGCGATTTTGGTCACGAGCCAGTACGACAACGGTGCCGCCAGCCGAGGCAAAACGGTTCGCGATTGCTAGGCCCAAGCCTTGTGAGCCGCCCGTGATCACGACGACTTTGTTTTGCCAGTGGCTCATGAAAAACCGATAAATGGGTTCAAGGGTCGCAATGGACCGGCGACAGGGGATTAAAGTTCCAACAGTGTCACCTGCTGGGCCCGCGCGTCAACCAGCGGCAAATCAATTGCGCCGGTTTAAGCAATAAATAGACAATATCCGCTTGCCAACGAAATCGGATCAGGCCAGCGACTCGAGGGCCGATGCGGTTATAGATTTTTCGCAGTTGCCGATGAAACGCGGGAAAGTGGTTTTTAAGATTCGTTTCGAAGTTCCAGAAATCGTTTAACTGCCGGTTGATCGTTTTGCCGCGCTCGACATCATAAAACGAACCAACGATTTTTGGGTGCCCTTTTGAGGCCGCCGTGACAACAAAGCAACCTTCGGGGACTTCAGCGGGCAAATTTTTGTAGTATTCGATCGCGAATGGAATCTTTAACAGCTCAAGGCTCGTCGCGATAATCAACCATTGAAGCAACCAAAGCGGCCGTCGCAAAATTCGGCGCAACGAATAGTTGCGATGTTTGATCAATGTGCAAGCGTAGAGCCCGTAGCATACTGCGACCGATCCGGGCACGATCGCAGTCAGGCTTTCGCCGAAACCACAGTAAGCAGATGCGATCGCGTACCGTACCGAAATCAAAAAATTGTAAACGCTGGCCAAGGTCAGCAAGGGGTTCGAAAAACGTTTTCGCGGGTCCGGATCAACTAACGACTGCGCGATAATGAATGCCGCTGCCACAAACAGTGGAATGCTGAAAAACGCCATCGGCATGTCACATAAATAGTACGACCAATGCCAGCCACGTTCGCCTTTCCATTCTGCCGTGCCAAATGCCAACGTGGCCAACAACAGCGTGGCGATCGAGTAAATGTTCCAGCAGAGAATTAGCTGGACCCCAGATGCACGCCGCTGAACAGGCACGTTCTTCTGCAGTAGTGAGTCAACTAACGACGGAATGCAAGTCATTGCCGGGCAAAGAATCAAGATGGCGAAAAACGCGACCGGTAGGGATTCGAGGAATTCCGTCAGTTCAAACGTGGCTCCATCGCCAATCATTTGTTCGATCCGGCTTCGAAACCACCACAGAGCAAAACAAATGACGGCCGTCCACGATGCCAAAGTTGACAGGCGAAAATGGAACCGAGGCCTCGTCGGCTTTGACCGAGGTGTTATCGCTTTCTCGGCTGGGCTGATTGGCATTGGGGTAGTTTGAGAGAGTGGTAGTCGGGTAGTCGGGTAGTCGGGTAGTCGAGCCGGAAAGGGGTTTTCCGACCAGTCCCGTGAACGATTACGAATAATGAAAGGGCAAGCGATAGCGAAAGTAAAAGCTTGAGCAACAGCTTGTTAAAAGTGCTATCAAAAGTGATGTCGTAAAACGAGGCTCGTGGAAAACGCCATTGTAGCCAACCGTCAGATTTGCTGAAATCCGTTTGGTATTCGCTTCGTGGCGATCAGGTAATTTTGGGATTCTCGGCAATGGCTATCCAGCAACACAATAAACACTTCGACTTCGTTTTCGCGGCGGCGATCGTTTGCATGATATTCACCGGATGTCAAACGATGAACCTATCGCCAAGTTCGGATACCGAAATGGTTCCGCCGACTCCCGAGAAAGTGGTCGGTCAGTACCAAGTTCAAATGATTCCTAGGTTTGGCAAACCGACGGTTCAAAAAATGGACATTACCGTTCCGATGACCGTCCAAGACGCACTGGTTGCGACCAAGGCGTCAGAGAAATTCCGAGCGATGGAAATTACGCTCAGCCGCATCGTGAAAGAAAAAGGGCAAGTTATAAAACGCCCCATAAGCTACGATGCTCGAAACCGTTCGGTGCGTCCCGAGCAAGACTATCAGGTTCTTCCGGGCGATACGATTACGATCTCCGCCGACAGTTCAGGGGCCGTCGACAAAATGATTCAAGCGTTGACCGGTGGTATCAATTAGTATTTGAGGCACGGCACGTGGGCAAGGCGTCCATGGTTTCGTTTGTTTTTGTTTTTTTGTTTTTGAAAATTGATTGTGGCGGACTCTTCAAAACATGAATTTGAACGCCTACCTGCTTTGGCTCGTTATTCAACCGAACAAGCGTTGCGGCGATCGCAGGAATTTTTAAATCACATTCGCGGCCGTCGATCGATTCGTGATTTTTCTGATCGCTCAATTCCTCAAGAAGTTATTCAAAACTGTCTGTTAGCGGCAGGGACAGCGCCCAATGGAGCGAACTTGCAGCCGTGGCATTTTGCGGTCGTGCAAGATTCGGAAGTAAAGCAACAAATTCGGGCCGCCGCAGAAAAGGAAGAGTTCGAGTTTTATCACGGCAAAGCACCTGAAGATTGGCTGGATGTGTTGGCGCCTTTGGGCACCGACGAGAGTAAGCCGTTTCTGGAGATTGCTCCTTGCTTGATCGTCGTTTTTGCTCAGAGTTACGGTTTCGATGCCGCGGGCGAAAAACAAAAACATTATTACGTGAACGAGTCGGTCGGAATTGCGACGGGTTTTTTGATCAATGCCCTGCACCACTGCGGGATCGGGACGTTGACTCACACGCCCAGCCCGATGAAGTTTCTGAATGAGATTCTTGGCCGGCCGACAAACGAACGCCCGTTTGTTCTATTGGTCGCGGGCTATCCAGCGGACGATTGCGAAGTGCCAAAGATCCAAAAAAAGTCGTTGGAAAAGCTCGCGTCTTGGCATTGAATTTCGCTGGTGAAACTTGCCGGTCGTGAAGTCGTGGCGCGGATTTTTTTGGCCGCGGTCAGTGAATTATTTAAAGGCGTTTGGCATTGAAAGCGGCGAACCAACGATTGCTGAACTTGGTCCCAGCCATTACGCTTTTGCAATCGAGTTGGTCAGGTGATCGCTGGTGGAGCAATCCACGAGAGGAAAGTCCGGGCTCCAGAGGACAGGATGGTCGGTAACGCCGACCAATCGCGAGGTTCGGGAAAGTGCCACAGAAAACAAACCGCCAACGCGATGCTGCTTCGGTAGTTCGCGCGGTAAGGGTGAAAAGGTGGGGTAAGAGCCCACCAGCGTTGCAGGTGACTGCGGCGGCTTGGTAAACCCCATCCGGAGCAAGGCCAAACAGAAGGGAGTGCGTGGTTCGCCACGCCGCGGGGCGGTCCGTCGCGTTTGACTTTCGGGTAGGCTGCTTGAGCACGTCAGCAATGGCGTGCCTAGATAAATGATCGTCGCCGGCGTGGTTCGCCACGTCGGAACAAGACCCGGCTTACGACCAACTCGATTTTTTCACTTATTTGCTGCCCTTGTTCGTTTTCTCAAAACGCGGCGCAATGGCGATCTGGCCGTCGTTTCGTTTTTGTTTCGTTTTTGTTTCGATGTGCCTACCGCGAATGCCCCCAATTTTGTAGTTTGCGAAAATACAGTTCGGGTGCTCAACGCCGTTGACAAACTATTCGTCCGAAAGTTCGGTTTGCCATTGGTGTAGCATTTGGAGGGCGGTGATGGGGGTTAGGCCGTTGGCGTCGAGGGCCTTGATTTTGTCGACCAGCGGATGAGTGACTGGACCGAATAGGGTCAGCTGGAATTCAGTTTTGCTGTTGTTTTGTGAAGACTTAATCGCCGCTTTGTTTTCTTCTAATTCGCCCGAAGCCTCCAAGCGTTCCAGAATCTGTTCGGCTCGGCGATTGACCCATTGAGGCACGCCGGCCAGTCTCGCGACGTGGATGCCGTAGCTCTTGTCCGCACTGCCGGGGCGGATTTTGTGCAAGAACACAATCTTTTCGTCCCACTCTTTGACCGCGACGTTGAAATTGGCGACGCCGTCAAAGTCTTTTTCTAGTTCGGTAAGTTCGTGGTAGTGCGTTGCAAACAAAGTTCGGCAGCCAACTTGATCGTGCAGGTACTCGACAATCGCCCATGCCAGCGAAACCCCGTCGTAGGTGCTGGTCCCGCGGCCAATCTCATCCAAAATGACAAGGCTCTTGTTCGTCGCCGTGTTCAAGATCCTAGCGGTTTCGGTCATCTCGACCATGAAAGTCGATTGGCCTTTGGAGAGTTCATCGCTGGCGCCGACGCGAGCAAAGATTTTGTCAACCATGCCCAGCGTGGCAGATTTTGCTGGAACAAAGCTACCGATCTGAGCCATCAAGCTAATCAAGGCCACTTGACGAATGTAGGTGCTCTTCCCGGCCATGTTGGGGCCGGTGATCAGATGCAAAACTCCGTGCTCTTGATCGATGACGGTGTCGTTGGGAACGAAGGCGCCCAGCGGTTCGACAATATCCAAGACAGGGTGGCGGCCTTCTTCGATTTGTGTCTGGCCTTCCTCGGTCATGGTCGGTCGGCAGTACCCTTGTTCGGTTGCCAGTTGAGCCAATCCGGCGAGGGCGTCCAGTTGGGCGATGATGTCGGCGTTGGCTTTGAGCCGAGCGGTGTGAGATTGAGTGAGCGTGCGAAGTTGGTCGAAAATTTTCAGCTCCAACGCTTCGGCTTCAGAGTCCGCGGTAACGACTTTTTCTTCGTATTCTTTGAGTTCGGGCGTGATGAAGCGTTCGGCGTTTTTGAGCGTCTGTTTGCGGATGAAGCCTGCGGGGATTTTGTCGCGGTGAGTGTGCGTGACTTCGAGGTAGAAGCCGAAGACTTTGTTGTAGCCGACTTTGAGGCTTGGAATGCCGGTTTCCTCGCAGATTTGCTGCTGGTATTTGGCGATCCATTCTTTGCCGCCTTTGGATAGATTGCGAAGTTCGTCCAGTCGGGCTTCGAAGCCCGCAGCAATGTAGCCGCCGTCTTTGGTGCTGACAGGGCAAGGGTCGACGAGTGCGGTTTCGAGTTCGTCTTTTAGCTTGGTGCAGGGGTCGAGTTCGACGTGGAGCGTTTTTAGCAGGCTGCTGGAAACGGGTGACAGTTTTTCTTGCAGTACCGGAATGATCGCCAGTGATTTTGCGATTGCACTCAGATCGCGAGGCGACGGGCGTCCGGTGGCGACGCGGGAAACGAGGCGTTGCAAGTCGTAGATTGATTTGAGTAGGTCGCGGAGTTCGTTGCGAATCGATTGGCGATTGAGCAGTTCGTCGACGGCATCGTGGCGGAGATGCACGTCTTTGATTTTAGTTAATGGGTTCGTGAGCCAGGTTCCTAGCCGCCGGCTGCCCATCGGTGTTTGGGAGCGATCGATGGCGGCGAACAGCGAGCCGTTGCGATTGCCCGATCGGATGGTTTGGCTGATTTCCAAACTGCGCCAAGTGGCCGAGTCAATCTCGACGAATTCATTTTGCCGGAACACTTGGAGGTGATCGAAGTGGCCCAGCGATGACTTTTGGGTTTCTTTAACGTAGTCCAGAATTGCCCCGGCGGCGGCAACGGCTTGCGGGCCAAAGTCGAGCACGCCGAAGCCCTCTAGCGAGGCGACTTTGAATTGTTTGAGCAAAAGTTCGGTTGCGGTTTTTTCGCCGAAACACCAATCGGGACGTGAAGTGTGCATCGCATCCGTCAGCGCGGCGGCATCGTTCCAGTAATCGGGGATCAGAATTTCGCTGGCGGCCAGTCTGGCGAGTAAGTCAGCCAAGCGGTTTTGCGAAACCGCCGTGACAAAAAATTGGCCGGTGGAGATGTCGGCCCAAGCCACGCCAAAGATCGAATCCGTTTTGTCGGCGTCTTGTGGCTGGATCGATCGGACGGTCGATTTTTTACCGGTCGTTTTTTTTCTGGAGGCCGGTGGCGGGCAAACGGCGACCAGGTAATTGCTGATGGCCGGGTCGAGCAAGGCGGCGTCGGTGATGGTTCCCGGTGAGACGATTTGTTGGACTTCGCGTTTGACGAGTCCTTTGGCCGTTTTGGGATCTTCGACTTGATCACAAACGGCCACGCGAAAGCCCTGCTTGATGAGTTTACCGAGATAGCCGTCGAGTTGGTGGTGTGGAAAACCGGCCATCGGCACGGCGTTTGATTTGTCGCGGCTGGTGAGGTTCAGGCCCAGCACTTTGGCGGCGACTTTGGCATCATCATGGAAAAGCTCGTAGAAGTCGCCCATGCGGAAAAACAGCAAGGCGTCTCCGCAGGCTTGTTTGGCGTCGTCATACTGCTGCATCATGGGAGTTTTACTCATGGCGAAATCGTATCAATGGGGCAGTCTCCTTTCGAGTGCTCTCGCTTGGAAAAAGCGGAATCAATGTGGGAACTTTGGCAAACCTTGCCAATCAGACTCGGGCGAGCGGGGATCGCGGAAGGGGGGCTTGGGCGGGGCCTGGGAAGGCGTTTAGCCGGCTGGCAAGCCCGAAATGACCGTCTCCAGCCGATCAATGGCAAAACATTCATTTGACGGTGGATTCTTGATGCGGCAAACTTGAGCCAAAAGTAAAAGTTTAGCTAGTAGGTTTAAGTGGAGGATTCATTTAATTCCTAGGTGTCTGTTCGCCGAACTAAACAATTGACGGTCTGTGATAACAGGGTTGTTCGCATTTTGTTGGCAATGTTGGCCTCAGAAGCGGACTTGGTTGAACCACTCAGGCAGTTGCGGCGTTTTTATAGTGCGTCGACAAGGCAAATCCTTGTAAAAAAGTCGTCGATAGATATATTGAAGTCACGCGATTTATATCTTTGCTTAACAATTTTTAGCTGACCACTTGGCCAAAATGAGTCAGCTGTTTCTGGAGCTTTTGCAGTGAACATGCAACTTCAACCGCCTAATCCAAATATGAACCAGTCACCCTTCATGTTTGCGCCACAAGAACCTGAGGAAGCCGGCTTCGATTTTTGGGGCATTTTGCGCCGCCGTAAATGGCTGATCTTCTTGGGAATGTTGGCGGGCTTGGCGGTCGGTGGAATCTACAATTCTCAGGCCCAGAAGATCTACGAGAGCGTTGCGACGGTTACGATCCAGCCGAAAGAAAAGCAGATCTTTACGCCCAACGGGAGCGGGGATCCTTACGGTCAGAGTCGAAGCTTTAATATTCGTCATGACCAACTGATTGGCGAGCATAACATTATCTACAAATGTTTGACCGATTTCGGTCTGAATAAACTAGAGACGCTTCGTGATTTGCCAGAAGAGGAGCAGATCACCGAGATTCAGAGTAACTTGAAGATCGCGCAGAATCGCGAAGAGCCGATTAAATACGAACTTGAGTATCAGTCGATCGACGCCAGCGACGCTCAAACTGTTTTGGCGACGATTATTTCGACGTACGAAAAACGGCTGGACGAGCAATACCGCGATAATTCGCGTGACTTGACGGAACTCCTGAGCCGAATGCAAGACAGCTTTTCGGAGCAACTTGACAAGGTAAATGCGAAATTGGAAGCGGCGCGTGCGGAGGCGCAGCCTTTCAAAGTGGCAGGAACTTTGAAATTGAATCAGAGCATGGTCGCTGACTCGCTTTCCTTGATTGAAAAAGAAAAGCAAAAATACAGCGAGCTGACTTCGTACGTTGCCCGAGCTGAAAAAGCGTTGGAAGATGGAACGGAAGCTTGTATGGAGTATGTATGGCAATTGGAACAGGCGGGGCAACTCAAGTCGGGGCAGATTCAACTAGAAGACAACTCGGAGCAAATTGCCCGCTTGCAACAGACCATTGAAGATATGGAGCTCGGTGTTGCTCAGCTGATTATGACTGAAAAACTGGGGCCAGGGCATAGCCGCGTCAAAGCGATGGCGCTAGCAATCGACGAATGGAAAACGAAACTGAAAGAGCTCGAAACGGAAGAAAGTCGGGTGGTTGGTTTCGCTCCCGAGGACGTTGTCCGAATGTTCTTGGTCAATACAAAACAACAGATTGGTGATTTGCGATCCGCGATGGATATGCACCTCGCTGAGTTTCGTGATCAGTCGATGAAGGCCAGCATGGTCCAAATGGCAGAGCAGCGGATTTCAGAAATGGAGGGTGAAAGAGCCATTTTTCTCGAACGAGCCCAGATCGCGAAGGATCAGTTGGTCTCTCAACAATCGTCGGAACAACAGGCTCGTCTGCACAAAGGGTTCATTTTTGACACGACCAAGCCAGCGACGTACGGCAAGGATGTTTGGCCGATCTTGCTGGTCATTTTGCCAGTGGCGGGCTTGCTCGGGTCGATGGTTGGTTTTGGGCTCGGTTGCTTGGTTGAACTGGCCGACAAAACCTTCCACAACCCAGACCAGATCACGAAGCATTTGCAAGTTCCATTGATTGGACACATTCCCGTGATTGGTCAGGGTAAACGCTATTTGGTTGAAAATTCTTTAATCGAACCGATGGTGTGTACGTATCACCGGCCAAAATCGCAGGTGTCGGAAGCGTTCCGTGCGGTCCGAACGGCGCTGTACTTTAACACGCAGGGCAAACAGAACTCAGTGATCCAAGTGACTAGCCCCACACCGGGCGATGGTAAGTCGACTTTGGCTTCCAACCTTGCGGTTTCGATTGCCCAGTCAGGCAAGCGAGTTTTGTTGGTGGATGCTGATATGCGTCGCCCACGACAACATTCGACTTTTGGTATCTCGTCTCGCGTCGGGTTCGCGACGGTTCTGTCCGGTCAGTCGGAATGGCGCGACTGCATGTTCGAATGCGAGGAAATCGACGGCTTGACTGTGATGCCGTGCGGTGCCAAGCCGCAAAATCCAGCCGAATTGAGCTCGTCGCCGCAGGTCAAAATTTTGATCGAAGAGATGCGTGAGGAGTTTGATTTTGTGATTATTGATACGCCGCCAATGTTGGCCGTGACCGACCCAAGCCCAATCGCGGCTCGAGTTGACGGTGTTGTGGTGTGTATTCGAATCAAGAAGAACGTGCGAGTCAGTGCCGAGCGTGCGACTCAGATGTTGCAGAATCTTGGTGCCAACTGTATCGGATTGGTGGTCAACGGTGTCGGTGCTCAATCCGGTTACGGTAGCCAGTACACTTACGGTGCTTACCGTGCGGGTTACTCCTACAACGGCTACGGTTATGGATACGGATATGGCTACGGCAATACTGGCAAGTACTACGATGAAGATCAAAAAGGTCGTCAGGCCAGACGACAAGAAAGCGCGGCGGGAGCGCCGGTTTTAATCGAGAGCGACGAGTAGATTCGTTGCGGGTGGGTCGAGTTCGTTTCGCGAATTTGGCGATTGGATTTCGGATAAGCTCCATTTTTGGCTCAGCATTCAAACGCTGGGCCTTTTTTTGTGGTTTGGGCTGCCAGCACGAATCGATTTTGAGCGATTTTCATGCTGGAATTAGTTTGGCAATTTGGCCCGGGAAATCACGAAAAAACTCATCTGGGCGGAATCGCTTTCTTTTGCTACCGTCGGGCAGCCCACCCCATCGATTCCAAAATGGACGGATAGAGATGCACCGTAACCAGCTTTTGCATGCGCTATGCTTGGTCACCCTTTTTTCACTGTTTTCCGGATGCGCCGAAGGCCCTCTTTGGCGGATGGGCAAATACACGCCTTGGGCCCAGAACAAATGGGCCGAAGAAGAAAAGATCGCCGACACGCTCTTCACCAAAAAGAAGAACATGTCGGCGATGGTTGACCAAGCATCGCTGGGCCCGATCGAGCGTCAGCAGGAAGCCGCATCAGCGTTGGCCAGCGTGGCCAATCGTGACCCGGTTCTTTTGCTCCGCTTGCACGCAGTCGACCAGCTAGGACGTCTGACCTGTCCCGCCGCTGTTGATGCCCTTGCCAACGCCGCTCAAGATCGAAATTCAGACGTGCGTTTGGCCGCGATCAAGGCTTTTGAAGGGCTGCCCGCAGACAAAGCGATTCCCAATCTGCAGCGAATGGTCGGTAGCGATACTGACATCGATGTGCGGCTGGCGGCCACAAGAGCGTTGGGGCAATTTTCGGGTCGCGACGCGGTCGAAGCGATTGGTCTTGCGTTGAATGACGCTGATCCTGCTTTGCAACTGCGAGCAGCCGAGTCCCTGCAAGCGGTCACTGGCGAAGCGCTCGGTCGCAATGTCCAAGCGTGGCAAGAATACGTTGCCAATCTGCCGAAGTCTTCCTTTGGCAAGAAACAGTCTGGCGACCAGATCGCGGACCAATCCATTGGCTTAAATGATTTCCGCTAGTTGAACTGGTGTGTCAGATCGTTTACCTGCGTCGCGGTGCGTTTGTCGGCAATGGAGCAACTGACGCAAGATTCATGCAATCGGGTTGCGAAACAAGTTCGGCTGTCGATCGCCAGAACGGATCGAACTTCAAGCTCCAGATTGAAGATTTAGCGTGCCGCTTGTTCGCATTGATAAGGGATTCGCAAGGTCGTGCGGCTTGTCGAATTTTGAAAACACGTTTACATTAAGACGACGACCTGTTGATTTGTCGAATCTTACAGCAACGTGATGGAGAGCCACCGATAGATGACGCCGCCTCGATACAGCAAAGTTTTCTTTTCCTATTATGATGCCGCGTTGAAGCTTGCCAAGGCTGTCGAAGCGGACGGGATACTTGTTTTGCTGGAGCAGGCGGCGGATTGGAAACGACTCAAGCGCCGCTCGGCCAGCCACACGCTGATCGTGGCCTCGAACGACGCCGAAATTCATGAGGCCGCCGTTGGAGCGGATTTGAATTCAATTTTGCTGGAAATCCCTGAATCGTCGATCCAAAATCAACTGACCCAGGCCATGTTGAAGGGGGTGGCTGACGAGATGCTGACTCCTGGCTCGACCGTGGTCACGGTTTTTAGTAACTTCGATTCCGCGCAGATTGATACGATCAGCGTGCTAAAGTTGACGGAACGATTGGGGCGATTGACCGCCAGAGACCTCAAAAAGCTCGGCACCAAAGTACCGCTAGACACGCTGAAATTGGTCGTTGACTTGGCCGTCGAAATTGGCCGCGATGGTCGTGAAGGCAAGGCGATCGGGACAATGTTCGTGGTAGGAGACCACCGCAAGGTGCTCGACGACAGCCGACCGGCAGGTTTCGACCTGGTCAAGGGGTACGGTCGCAAGGAACGAAATATTTCAGACAGCCGCGTCCGCGAGGGACTCAAAGAGTTGGCCCAGCTGGACGGCTGTTTTGTCATCTCAGCTGACGGAACCATCGAAGCGTCGGCCAGGATCGTCGACACCTCCCCGGTCGAATTGACGATGACCAAAGGATTGGGTTCGCGGCACTTTGCTGGAGCCGCGATCAGCAAAAACACGAAAGCCATTGCGGTGGTTGTCAGCCAGTCCAATGGGACCGTGCGGATTTTTCAAAACGGAGAAGTTGTTCTTCGAATTGAACCGCTCCAACGAGCGATGACGTTCAAAAGCCTCAAAGAAGATCCAGGGCCGGCGAACAAGCCTGAGCAACAGTAGAGCTCAAAAGCTGGTTGGCAAATGTCGGTGATTGCTGGCTTGTCGCGGATGTTTTTGGTCAAAGAGTGAATGCTGCTGCAAGACGAAACCCGCACAGTTTCAGCCGGTGTTGGGCCGGCGTTGTCCATCAGCAGCGTGCCCAGGATTCCGCAATCATCGATCAAATACTTGTCAAAAGCGCGGCACCGTTTGGCTGACAAAATGAGTGTAACATGCGCGACCTATTTGCGAAGTTCGCGAGTCATCTCCGAAAACGCTTTCTTCATTTTTTGATTTTTAAACGGTCGCAGGTCGGGAACCGCCAGACCAGAAATCGAATCAAACGCTCGTCGGCTGACCGCCATCAATTCAGCAACGTCCTTGCTAAGGGCCACGGTTTTGTAAGTGTTCGTGGCCGTGAGGATGCTTTTTTTAGTGTCCAAATTTGCCTGCATCATTTGATGCTTTTGCTCCGAGAGTCCCTGTTTGTAAAACATCGCCGCGTCGTAAGTTATGCGGTTGCTTTCGATATTGTTCTGGAGAACCGTTCGGTCGCCGCCCAAGCGAATCGCCCTTCTGGCTTCTTCGATATTTTCGCGAGCCTGATCGGCAAATCGAGTCAATTTCGGGTAATACTCTTCATCAACATTCTCCACGAACTTTTCTTGCAGGCGGGAAACTGTTTTCAGCAGCATCAGGTAAACGCCGTAGTATTTTTTCGCAGTCTCAAGGTCTTCGCCCGATTCATTGGTTAACCGTTCGAGTTCCGCCGCAAATTTCTTGGCGTTATCAAAGATGATCGAAACGCGAATGAATTCGTCGCCGGTAATCGAATCCAGCAAGTTATCGACGCTGGTGGCGTCCAGTTTCATGCCAATCTTCGCAAAGTCCTCGACCAACAAATCCTTCTCCGCTTGGATCGACTCTTTCGCCGCAGCAATCTCTTCCTCTGACGAAGTGATCTTTTTGTCGTAGCCCGATTTTGTCGTGACAAGCGGGTTGTAGGTCGAGTCCGGTGCGGAAATTTTCTTGCGACGGTAAACCGAGATGTTCTTTTGTTTCTGGGAGATCTGATCTTTCAGTTCGGCAATTTTAATTCGCCGATTGCTCAGGCTGGAAATGCCCAATGCTTCGCCCGCGACGTCTAAATAACTCTCGACTTTGACCCGTTGCGACTCTTTGGTCTTGCTCAAAAAATCATAGAAGGCCAACTCCTTGTTCTCCGGCCGCGATTGCGCATCATCAAATTCGGCCAAGGCATCGTCCAGCGCCGAATGGGCTTTTTCAAAGAACTTCGCCGTTTCGGAATCTTGCTGAGCGATTGCTTCTTCGGTTTGCGCGGTCGCCTGCGAACTGCATACGCCGAGGGTGCAAAAGTACAAGAACGCAGCAAGAATCGTTTTTGAAATTGACATCGTTTTTCTTTCGGCGAATCAATGGTCAACGAATGGAATCAATTGTGAGTCGAAAGGCGATTGAGGAATGACCGGGCACTCAACTTAAAATTCACAGTGGCCGAAAATTCCAACATGAGAATTTCAACCGATGGTCGCCAACGCCCACGATTTTAGCTTTGTACGGTGCGGTTCGTCAAAGTTGAATCGGGCAACTGGTTGCTAGACGCCCATGGATTTAGTGCTTAACCCAAAACTCAAAATGCCCGCGGATAGCGCCGTCGGCTCACTCGTTGTGGGATAAGCTCTTAACGGATCACTATTCGCACGGGATTGGCCGATATTTTCAAAAAAAACGGCCGCAAGCAAAATGCCTGCGGCCGGTTCCAATCGCCCTCAATTCAAAGCGAATTAAAAAACTCGCTTGGACGGACACTTTTTCAGAGGCTTCTCGCCATCTTAAGGCAGCAAGCCTAACCCGGTTGTCACCAAAGCCTGACGTCGCAGGCCATTCAAGCTGATCGGGAGCGGGTCTTTGAGCCAAGGGGCACAATTGCCGGGGCGGTAGTAGCCCAGAGCGTATCGACATTCGGTAGGCGGGTGGATGGCGGTTGCGTAAGGCAGTGTTGCCAAGCTAACAAAGAAGTGAGCGGCCGAGTGGATTGGCTGCAGCACAGGGCCATGGGTATGACCGTATCGCTCCAGTTGACGATTTTCGAAGTACAGCGGTTTGTGGCAAAGTGCCGAAGCGGTCCAGGTGAATGTTTGAGGAATCCACTGGCGGTTGGGAAGCGACTGTTCGCCGATGCTGCAGACGGATGGGATTTGCCAGTAATCTGAAACGGCTGCCCAGTCGGCGTCGCTAAGTTTGGCGTAAGGGATTTTGGTTTGGCCGTAGGCTCCGTCAATGATCACATACCCGCGGCGAAGGTCGACCATGGTTCCCGTTGCCACGACGTTACCAAGTCGGTCCGTCCAAGACCGCGAAATCGCAATGTACTGGTCGCGGACTCGGCTGGCCCGAGGGCTCATGTCCAAAGAGATTTCGCGGATGGATCGGTTTAAAAGATCCGTTCGATATTCTTGGCAAGTCTTCCGAGCGGGACGGTCCAAATCATCATCGTCAAGGTCGTCATCGCTCAGGTCTTCGTCGCGGAGGTCTCGTCTGCGATCGATGCGGTTTCTTTCTCTGGCCGCGTCTTCCTCGGCAGCCTCGAGGTCTCGTTGGCGACGTCGAGTGTCGAAGTCCGGTTCTTCTTGCTCGAGCTGGCGAATCTTCTTTTCCAGTTCGTCAATTTCTTGCTTGCGATCGGCCGGCGTCGCCCGCTCAGGTCGCTCTGAATCAAAAGGGTCGCCCGAGGCAAACCCTTCGCGGACCGGAAGTTCTTGAACGGGGTTCGTGCGGCCAATGGATCCGAGGCCAAAGTCATTGTCGGAATCTTGTATTCGCAATGCCGGTGGCTTGTTTAGCACCGAAATTTGTTTCGCCGGAACTTGGATGAAACGATTTGACTCTTGCGGCAAAGTCGTCAGCCTCGCAACTCGTTCGGCCGTATGATTGCTTCGCGGTTGAAATGTTTGACCTGCCATTGAGGTCTGAACGACGGGTTCGGTCAGGCCCGCCGGAACGACCGAATCCATCTCGGCTGGTTCACGTTTGGCGACGGTTTGGGGAGCGTTCAAGACGGTTTCACGATTTTGAATCGCGGTTGCCATGCGCTGGTAAGCCGCTTGGTTGGGATCTTGGAAGTCGGCTCTTGAGATCGTCTGCCTTTCTGAACGATCGGCGTCGAACAAAGGCTGTTGGACCCGTTTTGGAACCGCCGAACGAGGCTGAGCATTGGCCGTTCGCGATTGCTGCGTTGCAAACTTGGGCGACGGCAGCTGTCGAGCTTTTTTGGAGACTCGTCGGGATTTGGAAATAAGATTGCTAATTCTATCTTGGAGCGCCACCGAGTTACTAGGACCCGCGTATGATTCGCCTTCGTAGCCCAGCTGCTCAGGCGTGGGCAAGTCCATGATCGGCCGGGTTGGCTGAGTTGGCGGGGCTTGCCGCTGAGCTACGGATCGCGGCTGCGGACTGTATCGTTGTGGCGATCGGCGGTTTGGCTGCGGCGCGACCGATTCCGCACTTGGAGAAACATGAACCGGAGGCATTGCGTAGGCGACGTCACGGTTGGAACCTTCGCGAATGAACTGAGCATTCGGAGCCGTGCTAGGTTTTTCGACGCGAAAGGATTTATCGGCGGTTGACTGAAGGTAAGCCTGTTGAGCGGCATAGGCTTCGGCCGCAAAGCTTGGATCAGCGGCCTGTTCGACCTGAGCCCGAACCATTTGGGCTTTGAGAGCCGCAGCCTGCTGACGTAGGTAATCGTGTTGAGCCGTTTGGCCCCAGCAGTTTGCAGCGGGAAAAAAACCAGCCGCCAGCGCGGCAACCGTCGTGGCATGTTTCAGCCAGGATCGTTTGCGGTTTTTTGGTCCGACATCGGAAAGACTAACGCGATCCGCGCTCGTCCGATTTTGCTTCGGACGTGTAATTTGGAGCTTCTGAAGTAATGGCAATGTCATGTGGGTGGCTTTCTCTCACACTTGCCGCCGACACCTTAATAAATTTGGCGTCATGTCGCAGCTGGTCAATGGTTTGCGTGCCGCAATATCCCATCCCGGCGCGCAACCCGCCTACTAATTGGTAAACGAAGTCGCTCAATGCTCCTTTGAACGGTACGCGTCCTTCAACCCCTTCGGGAACTAGCTTGCCAGCTCCGCTGTCGGTCTGTCGGTAACGTTCACTTGATCCCTTGGCCATCGCGCCCAGTGATCCCATGCCTCGGTAAGTCTTAAAAGTCCGACCTTGGTACAAAATGGTTCGACCGGGACTCTCTGCCAGTCCGGCAAAAAGTCCGCCAATCATCACGCTGCTCGCCCCCGCCGCAATGGCTTTGGTGATGTCGCCGGAGTAACGAATTCCTCCGTCGGCGATGATTGGTGTGTTGTTTTGGTCAGCGACTTGGGCGGCTTCGTAAATCGCGGTGACTTGTGGAACTCCGATTCCGCTAACCACTCGCGTCGTACAAATTGACCCAGGTCCGATACCAATTTTGACCGCGTCTGCCCCTGCTTCGATTAACGCCTCACAGCCTTCGGCCGTGGCAACGTTGCCCGCAATGACATCGATGTCCCATTTCTTTTTGATCTCTCGCACCGTCTCGATGACGTTTTTTGAGTGACCGTGGGCACTATCAACGATCAGCACATCAACGTCCGCTTCGATTAGCTTTGCCGCACGATCTAAATCGTGCACGCCAACCGCAGCGCCGACTCGAAGCCGCCCCTGCTTGTCTTTGCAAGCATTGGGGAAACGTCGCATCATGTCGATGTCGCGGATCGTTATAAGACCCTTCAGTTTCCTTTCTTCGTCAATCAACAAAAGCTTCTCCACCTTTTTTGCCGTTAAAATCTTCTCAGCTTCCTCAAGCGTTACATTCCCCGTCGCCGTGACCAACGGATCGCTGGTCATGACCTCAGAAACCGCGATTTCGTTGGTTTCGAGGAAACGCAGATCGCGCCGAGTCAAAATGCCTGCTAGCGTTCCGTCGGGTTTCACGATCGGCACGCCGGACACGTTATGCTGAGCCATCACGTCCTTGGCCTGGCCGACGGTTGTCTCGGGAGGCAAAGTGACGGGGTCCAAGATGATCCCGTTAGCCGAACGTTTGACTTTGTAGACTTCTTCGGCCTGAGCTTCGGCGGACATGTTTTTGTGGATCACGCCCAAGCCACCGACCTTCGCCAAACCGATGGCCATCGCGTGTTCGGTGACGGTGTCCATCGGGGAACTGATCAAAGGCGTATTGATGCGAATTCGCTTGGTGAGTTGGGTCGAAACATCGACCTCCGAGGGAACAACTTCGCTGTAGCGTGGTTCCAACAAGACGTCATCGAAAGTAATGGCGGTGTGGCGAATTTTATCGTGCATTGGGGGCCTCAGACGTTCAAGGTCGAACAGATGAAGCGACATATTATGGCATGTTTTGCTGATCGTGACAATTGACTACCGCTGGAAGAGGCAGTCCGGAGCTGACCGGCTGGGCGATGCTTGGTCGCTGTTTTTAGGGTTCGCCCGGGCGTTTGATTTCGTTATCGGATTGTCCATCGAACGCCCGATCCTCTTTGTCACTCGTTCGATTCGATTTTTGATAAGACCCCAAAAAACCGTAATGGCCGGTAAGTTTTGGGGAACGCGATTTGAACGCGACCGGAGAGACGATGTTTAACTGGCGCAGACTTCAATCTGCTGATCCTTCCTTGATTTCGCGCCAATCCTCGACTTCTGGCCCTGCCGGGTTTTCTCGTTCTTCTCCAAGGCAGATCGATGCATTGACAAAATGTTTTTTTGCAAAACGGCCTAAAAAACGGCCTAAAAAACGGCCT
>CAZROJ010000039.1:0-2347 GCA_964601665.1 uncultured Pirellulaceae bacterium | reverse complement strand
AAAACGGCCTAAAAAACGGCCTAAAAAACGGCCTTATTGATTGGACGAATCATGAAACAGCCACCACGTTCTGCGACTTGGGGCGTCTTGACGTTCTACCTAGCCATAATCATTAGCGGAGGCACGGTCAGAGCCGATCTTTGGACCGATGGGGGGTTCGAGGGCAACTTGGGATGGACGGGGACGGACTCGTTCATGGGAGAGTCGGCCACGATCGGTGCCGCAGCCAATCAAGCCACGTTCTACTCCTTGGTGCACGGTGATTTAATCACTGAGTCGGGAGTGTGGGTCGACGACCCGACGCGTGCTTTTGCCGGCGACCGAATGTTCTGGCTCAGAAACTACGACGACCCCGATACGATTTGTGTGGGGCACCGGCTGAATAATGTTTTGGTCGCTGGCGAGAGCTATAAATTGACATTCAGTTTTGCCGCGTTCAATCCGGATTTTTCAGCAGGCTCGAACACCGAGTTTACCAAGCCCGCGATCGAGGTGATGGCGTACGACGATACTGCGACGGCCTTCGTCGCGAAAGAACAAAAAATAACCTTTAGCAATGGGAGCGTACGTAACCCGGCAACCAATTCTTATTCGTCGTTTGCGTTAAGCGATTGGAATAATCTTCAGTGGCACGAGGCGACTGCTACCTTCGATGCACCCGAAAATAACGGGCGTCCCGTTTACGTTTGGGCGTCCATGACTAATGACTCGGCTGGGATGCTGCTGGACAACGTTGTGTTGCAGGCGGTGCCGGAGCCAACGTCGGTCGGTGTCGGGGCGTTGTTGGTTGTAGGACTTACGTTTCGACGCCGCAGAACGGGATGAACGGGGACGCCTGACCAATCGACAGAAAGGTTCAAGAAAGAGTTAGGGCAAGAGGAAATGTGATGGCGATTGAATCCAATCAACGCCACGACGCCCACAGCGCGAGTGTTACTCGAGAAGTTTTTTCGTTGCGCTGTTTTTCCCGGTGCCATTAAATCCAAACGTCAGTTGCCCGTTGTCTTCGTCTTCGGCACCTGGGTTGAGTTCGCGATACAGTAGGCTCGGCTGGATTCCGACGTTGTTCTGATATTTGCCGCTACTGTATTCTTGGATCTCGCCATCGATCTGGTGATAGAAGATTTGGCAAATCTCGATGCCCGGGTAAATTTTGATTGGCTGGACGGCGAACATTTCCAGCGTCCAAAAACCGGCAAAGCCCACATCACCAAACCCCGCGGTGACATGAACAAACAGTCCGAGTCGCCCAATTGACGATCGGCCTTCGATCATGGGGACCAAATTATGAGTTTCCGTGCGTTCGACCGTGCGGCCCAGGTACAACCGATTGGGCTCCAGCACCATTCCAGAATCAGGAATCTTCATATGGCGGACACGATTGTTCTTTTTCATGTCCAAGACAACCTCTTCATAGGTCATCACGTCTTCGTGCAGCGTCAAGTTGTAGCTGTTGGGGTTGATGTTGTCCGGTCGATAGGGATCGATTTGAATGTCATCGCCAAGTCGCTGTTGGATTTCAATTCCGGACAAAATCATGGTTGGCTTTCTGGGATTTCGAATACACGAATCACTTGATGCACGCGTCGCGGAAGTCCGACGACGCAGCGGTTAAGTTTCAGCGACGGCGTCATTGGAAGTCAAGCACAAAATTGGCTATTTTGATTTTTGGTGCGGGAAAGAAAGGGCGCAGTTTATTCCATTTATTCTTTGTTTTTTCTCTATCTCGCAACGTGTATTTTAGCCGCAGGTGGGCCGAGGCTCGAGTGATGCACTGGTCGAATCCTAAAGGGGGTCCCTTTTCAGGCACTTCCGAATGGCTTGTAATTCTTTTTCATTTTGCGTTCGAAGGCCACCGTTTCGTACAAGTTGGCGAAACTCAATCCAGGTGTTGCAACATCGGCACTGGCGTAATTGTCACTCGTTGTTTAGCCAATAAAACAGCAAGCTAAAACGAAGTCAGCCGCACATCATGGCTGATCGCAACAATCTGAGCCCTGTCGCGACAGCAAAGGGGCACGGGAAAGTTCCTTATTCGCGATTGATTAGTGTCAATTAGAATGGATTAGTGTTCTAAAATCGTTCGGCAAACGACCATGAATTTCGCAAGTGTGGCAGATGACCGGACGACAACCAAACACTAATCTTCGCTAATAACCACTAATGCCGCGCTGCTTGGCTGGCTCGGTCGAGCGTCATCGTCGAATCACAAAAGTGTGCGATCGGCTCGAGCTACCTTGGGCCATAAAAAACGAAAAAGTAAGGCTGACCCTACGGCGTCAGCCGCCCCCACATTTTTACTTCCCCTCACCCCCAACCCCTCTCCCCACAATTCCGGGGATCGTTT
>CAZROJ010000038.1:18677-27970 GCA_964601665.1 uncultured Pirellulaceae bacterium | reverse complement strand
CTTGTTTTGGGCGGCTTTGGTCAGACGATAGAGCTTCAACCGAGGGACGAACTGATGGATGGGGGGGCGTGAAACGCTGAACTTGTCAACGTCGATACACGCACCTACGTATCGGAGGGACGCGCCCGGAAAACTCTTGTGCGTCGGATGCCTATTTTAGCAATTTAAATTCGACCCAGCTTGGATTGTCTTTGCCGTGGTGAATGGTGTGAGTTGCTTTGATGAAGTCTTCTGCTTTGGCTTTGAAAATATTGTCGACGTACTTCTGAGGGTTGCGGTCGATCAGCGGGAACCAAGTGCTCTGCACGTGGACCATGATGCGGTGGCCTTTTTTGAAGGTATGACAAATGTCTTGAAGAGGCAACTTGATCGTGGCAATTTCGCCCGGCACAAATGGCTCAGGTTTTTCGTAGCTGTTGCGGAAGCGGCCACGAATGACTTCGCTGCGAACCATTTGCTGAAATCCACCGAACTCAAGGCCTTCATCTGAACCCTGAACAAAGGGGTGGTCGTCGGGGTACACGTCAATCACTTTGACAACCCAGTCGGCCGAGGTTCCGGTGGTGGAAACTTTCAAGTGAGCCAGTAAGTCGCCGGTCATCGTGAGGTCTTCGGTCAGCGGCTCGGTTTGGAAGCTCAGCACGTCCGGTCGAGCCGTTGCGAAACGTTGGTCGTCGGACATGTAGGGCCGAGGCGTAAAGCGAATCTGAAGATCCTTGCGATCGCGGTGCGGCACAGGATCGGCGGGATCACTGACAAAGGAAGTCGTGGAATCGGGCGTCTTGGGCGCGTCAGTAGAAAGTTGCTTGTCCGCGTGTAGGTAGTATTTCACTTGTTTGGCTTCTGCTGGCGGCCAGGCTGCGAATTCTTTCCATTTTCGCAGACCGCAGTCGTACATCATCGCTTCAAAGTCCGGCTTGTCGCCTTGGCCTTTTAAAAAGTGGCGAAAAAATGGTGCTTCGACATTGCGTTGGTAAAATTCGGAGACCCGTTCGCTAAACGCCAGCTTGCCGACTTTGGCTCGAGGATACAACGAAGCCCAATCTCCGTGGCTCCACGGTCCCATCACAATCGCGTTGAAAGTGTCAGGATTGTTGGCTTCGATTTTTCGATAGATGTTGAGGGGGCCGTGGAGGTCTTCGGCGTCGAAGAATCCTCCGACGGTTAAGACGTTGGTTTTGATGTTTTTCAAATGCGGCAGAATGCTGCGGCGTTGCCAAAATTCGTCGTAGTTAGGGTGTTCGACCAGTTGCTTCCAGAAGAAGTCGTCTTTGTGCCAGCGACCGGCTTCGCTCATCGGCCCCAAATTCATAAAGTACGTCCAAGCGTCGTCCGAATTGGGTCGAACCGACTGGTACCACTGCTGCGACTGCGGTCCGTCGTGCTGAAAACCAAAGGTGCTGGTCGCCGTGAAGTAGCTGAGCAGATACGCACCGTGGTGGTGGAAATCGTCAAAGAAAAAGTCGGCGATCGGAGCTTGCGGGGAAGAAGCGACCAGTGCCGGGTGATGGTCGGGGAGTGCAGCGGCTGAATAGAAACCTGGGTAGGAGATTCCCCAAATGCCGCATTTGCCGTTGTTGTTTTCGACGTTTTTCAGCAGCCAATCGATCGTGTCGTAGGTGTCCGAACTTTCGTCGACGATTTTTGGGTCGTCTTCGTTGGGACGCATGTTGTCGAAGTCACCTTCGGACATCCAACGGCCTCGCACGTCTTGATGCACGAAAATATAACCGTCGCGTTGCATGAAGGTCGACGGTGCGATCCGCCGCGACATGCGTTCGCCGTAGGGCTGAGTGCTATACGGAGTGCGATTGATCATGATCGGGTATTGCTGCGACTTGTCTTTGGGTTCGTAGATTGTCGTGTGCAGTTTTTTGCCGTCCCGCATCGTGATGTAGGTCGAGCGTTTGGTGTAGTCCTTTTGGATCTCGGTTTGCTGAGCAGCCGCGATGGAAGCGTGGGCCAGCAAGGTAGCGAGGAAGCAGGCGAAGGCAGTGACGAGTTTTAGGCGTGGACGATTCATGTTCTTGAGGGTTTCTGGTTTTCGAGCGATAGTTTTTGACGGATAAAATTTATCGTATCGCCGAAAGCTTTGGGGCAAAACTTTGGCTCGACCGACAAAGCCTATTTTTATTTTATAGACTGTGCGGTCTATTGAACAAAACGAAGCCCGATTTGGCAACAATTCCGTTTTGAATCGAGCCAAATCGGGTCGCAAGGATTCGGGTTTTCGCGGTTGTCACGTTCGATCGAGTCAAAGCCGCCTTGATTTTTGTTTCGGTCGGTTATTCGTGGTCAGTTTTTGGGCGGTGCGATTAGACTAATCCGCAACCATAATCTGACTTGATGGCAGCGGTCAGTTAGCCTCGCTCGAATGTCGACAGGCAATAAAAACTTAATGACTTTTTACGACTGAAAGAGACTGATGAGCATTCGAAAAGCGGTAGTGACCGCCGCGGCTCCTGACCAAAAAACGCTGCCCCTGCAAAAGCTTGTCGACCAGGCTGGCGAGTCTAAATCGGCTTTGGAATTGATTTTGGAAGAAACCGTTGAAGCGGGTGCCGAAGAGATTTGCGTTGTTGTTTGTCCGGGGGCAACCGATACATTCCGTCGAGCGGCCGGTCAGCATGCGAATCGTCTGACTTTTATCGAACAAGACAACCCTCGCGGCTACGGCGATGCACTGTTTCGAGCCAAAGGCTTTATCGACGATGCGCCATTTTTGCATTTGGTCAGCGACCACGTTTTCATCAGCCACAATCATCGCCGCTGTGCCAAACAAGTCGTTGATCTGGCGAATCAAGAAAACTGCATCGTGTCCTCGGTCCAAGAAACTCGCGAAAATATGTTGCCCTATTTTGGGACCATCGGCGCTGATCCGGTCGGCAATCGAGATGACCTGTACGAGGTGCAGACGGTGATTGAAAAGCCAACGCCGACGCGAGCCGAACAAGAGTTGATCGTGGCGGGGTTGCGAGCCAGTTATTATTTGTGTCTGTCGGGCATGCACGTGCTGACGCCGGGCATCATGGATGTTTTGCAAGAAGAATTGGAAACCACGTCCGGAACGGTTTTCCTCTCGCCTGCTCTGCACGCGATGGCTCAGCGAGAACGCTATCTGGCGCTTTGTGTTCAAGGTTCGCGACACAACATCGGTGTCAAATATGGTCTGCTGCGAAGTCAGTTGGCGTTAGCCTTGGCGGGCGATGACCGCGATGACATTTTGACGGAACTGCTTGAATTGGTTGCGACGTCTCGGAAGGAAGGCTAAGCATGTCAAACATTTCTACGCCTTCGACGACGGGCAATTTGTTAATCGAGATCATTTGTTCTGACGACGATGCCATTCGCAATCGCTCGCTGGATGAGATTTGTGAAAATCACCTTGGCGATTCGATCGAAGAATTGTTGGCCCATTGCGAAACGCTCGAATCGTTTTGGCGGTCGACGGACAATTTGTACCACCGAGTCCGCGCGTTGTTTTTTCTGTTTTCTATTCATCGGTTTCATTTGCCGCGCAGGTTCAATGAATCGCATTCGGGCAACATTCCCTTTTCGGCTTATCAGCACCTGCTGGGACGACGATTTTCTGAAGCGATTGATGAATTGCTGATGGTTCAACAGGCCAGCGGTGCTTGCGATGGGCTGTCGAGTGCGTTGGCGAAGGCTTACCACGAGCTTGGTTTTCAAACGTTGGCCGATCAGGTGCGAAAGAGCGTTCGCTCCGTGGCGGGCAACCAGTGGATGTTTCGCACGGGACATCCGGCAGATCATCCGCTGCGAGTTCGAAAGGAGCTGATCCAGAAATCGACCGACGATGTTTCCTATCCGATGTTGAAGGAAACTACGGCGGTGCGAATGGATTTTACGCATAGTGCTTGGAGTGATATTTTCTTTTTGGGGATGGATTTTCCTGCCGGAGCCAAGGTGATTAACGCTTCGGTGAATCTGGGCGTGATGGATCGCGACGAAAATCCAAGTCCGCCGATCGAGTGTTATTTGCGGGTGATTGATCAGCCGATTTTGAAGTTGACCAGCACGGATTTGAAGGCTTCGGCTGAGATTCAAACGATTGGTGAAGTTTTCGATTTTGGCAAAGATTACCTTGGGCTGTTGAAGGCGGCGGTTATTGCGGCCGGCATTGTCCCGCCGGGCATGGAAGGTTGCGGGCAGAGCATCGAAAGTGTGCTGCGGCGAATGGTTGGACCGGGGCTGGGCTTGGAGATCGTTTCGAAAGTTAATGATATTCCCAAAGGCTCTCGGTTGGCGGTGTCGACGAATCTTTTGGGGTCGTTGATTTCGGTTTGCATGCGGGCAACCGGTCAAGTTCAATCTGTGACCGGAGGACTAGAAGAAGCCGACCGGCGCATCATCGCGGCGCGAGCTATTTTAGGGGAATGGATTGGTGGCTCGGGCGGCGGTTGGCAAGATTCCGGCGGCGTGTGGCCGGGGATTAAATTGATCTGCGGTAGCGAGGCTGGCGAGGGCGATCCTGAGTTTGGCATTAGCCGAGGGCGGTTGCTGCCGGTGCATACCGTTTTTGATGAACAGGAAGTTTCGCCGGCGACTCGGCAGGCTCTGCAAGATTCGTTGGTTTTGGTGCACGGTGGGATGGCGCAAAATGTGGGTCCCATTTTGGAAATGGTGACCGAAAAATATTTGCTGCGCTGCCCGGTTGAATGGGAGGCCAGAAAAGAAGCGATTGAGATTCTTGATGAAATTACTCGCGGTTTGAAAGAGGGCGACATCAAGGCCGTCGGTGCCGCGACGCATCGTAATTTCTTTGGTCCGCTGCAAAAAATTATTCCTTGGTGTACCAATTTGTTTACCAATTCGTTGGTTAGGCAGTGCGAAGAAAAATGGGGCGACGATTTTTGGGGCTTTTGGATGCTGGGCGGAATGGCCGGCGGCGGCATGGGTTTTATCTTCGACCCCGCCGTCAAATCCGAAGCCAAAAAATGGCTGCAAACGACGATGGTGCAGACCAAATCCGAAATGGAAAAGCGTTTGCCGTTTGCGATGTCGCCAGTCGTCTACGATTTTGAGATCAATGATCGTGGCACGTGGTGCGAGATGTTGACGGGTGACCAAGCGAAGATGCCGGCCGAATATTATACGCTGCAGGTGCCCGGGTGGTTGAAACGCGAGTCGCATGAATTGTCCGTTTTGGCTCGACGTGAACTTGAACAGCTAAGTAGCGAATATCGAAACAATGGAAATTCGCAGACGCTGCAAAAGTTGATTGAGAGTATTTTGCCCGGGCGAAGATCGACGGAATCACGAACTGCCACGCTGGACGAACTTTTGGAAAAGTTTGGTTTTGATCGCGAGCTTCATGATCAAATCAAAGTGGATCTCAAGTCAGGCCGATTCGGGCTGGCTCAAAATCGTCTGCCACTGAATACCGCGATTCGTGATGTCTCGCCGGAACATGTGGTTGATTGTCGATCCGAACAAAACCGATCCAATGTACGCGACCTTGGTCGGGCTGCCATCAAAAACGGAGAAGTTGCGGTCGTGACGTTGGCGGCGGGAGTGGGCAGTCGCTGGACAGAAGGCGCGGGGGTTGTCAAAGGACTGCATCCGTTCACTCAGTTGGATGGTCAGCACCGTAGTTTTTTGGAAGTCCATTTGGCCAAGAGCCGGAGCATTTCTGAGCAATTCGCTGACGTCAAGAATGCGATCCCGCACGTGATCACAACGGGTTATTTGACCCATGGGCCGATTGAGGATCACTTGAAATCGGTTGACAACTATCACTACCCCGGCCAAGTGTTTTTGTCGCCCGGCAGGTTTGTTGGGCTGCGGAGCGTTCCCATGGTGCGCGATTTGCGATTCGCGTGGCAGGAAATGCCGCAACAGGTGCTTGACCAGCAGCAACAAAAGGTTCGCGATAGCGTGCGGTCTGCGTTAATTGGATGGGCCAGCCAAACTGGCGAAGGTTCGGACTACCGCGACAACACGCCGATGCAGTGTTTGCATCCGGTCGGACACTGGTACGAAATCCCCAACATGCTGTGCAACGGCACATTGCATCGAATGCTTCAGGAACGCCCCAACCTGAAATATTTGATGCTGCATAATATCGATACGCTGGGCGCGAATGTTTGCCCGGGCCTGTTGGGGACGCATATCGACCAAGGCGGAAGCTTGAGCTTCGAAGTGGTCGAACGGCGATTGGACGATCGAGGTGGCGGCTTGGCGCTGATCAACGGGCGGCCGCGACTGGTCGAAGGCTTGGCCATGCCGCGCGAAGCAGACGAATTTAAATTATCTTGTTACAATTCGTTGACCACGTGGATCACGATCGATCGATTGCTGGACGCGATGGAACTAACGCGAGCCGATTTGTCGGACGAAGCGAAAGTTGAAAAGCAAGTCCGGCAGTTGAGCCAAGAAATGCCAACCTACATCACGCTTAAAGACGTCAAAAAACGTTGGGGCAACGGCCAAGAAGACGTTTTTCCTGTCGCTCAGTTTGAGAAATTGTGGGGCGATATGTCAGCGTTGCCTGAATTGGACTGCAAGTTCTTTTTGATTCCGCTTCAACGCGGTCAACAACTGAAAGAACAGGCCCAGTTGGATGGATGGTTGCGGGATGGAACGGCATCGTACGTTCAACAACTTTGTCGCTGGGATTGATCGACGGGGGTCGTGGTTTGTTTTCGGTTTGCACTTAATTTGAGAGAGTTCAATGCGTAGTTTTCAATCAGCCGTCTTATTGGTTTTCATCAGCTGTTTTCTCGCCTTGCCCGCTCAAGGGCAACAGGAAACCGAACAACCTGATCACCGTGGCACGGCGGCGGACTATCGGCGGATGGACCAGCAGCGTTCGCTATCGCGTGGCGGCGTCATTCGCGATCAAGTAAAACTTAACTGGCTGGCTGGCGATCGATTGTGGTACCAAGTAAACGTTGGCGATCGCCAGCGCGAGTGGGTTTTTGTTGATTACCAAAAGAACGTCAAAGAACCGTTGTTCGTTGAGAGTCGGCTGCGGCAGGCGGTTGCCAAGAAAGCCGGAGGTAAAGCTGGAGATGCGACTGCCGATGGTCCAGTGCGGCGGATCTCGCTGAGCGATAATTCGAAATTTTTGTATTTTCAGCTGGGGGCCGATCGTTGGCGATTAAACCGCAAAAACTACCAGTTGAAGAAAGCAGACGATGATGAATCGCCTGAGGTCGAAACTAATTCGCTGTCTGAGATCCGTCCGTCCCAAGATGGCGGTGATGAAGTCTATTTGGATATTTCGAATCTCCGTAAAGGTGCGGTCGGATTGTTTTGGATTGATCGGCAAGGCCGTCGATCTGCTTTCGGAACGATCAAGCCGGGAGAAGTCAAGAGCCAGCATACCTTTGTCGGACATGTGTGGTTGGTCGAGGATGCCCAGGGCAAGGCCTTGAAAATCTTCCGAGCGACGCAGGATGGAACGATCGTGATCGATGAAAAGACCGTGGTGGGCCAAAAAACGAACAGCAAGAGACCGGGAACGGCTCGTCAGCGGCAACAAAATCGGCAGCGAAATTTGCGCGGGGTGACTTCGCCGGATCAGCGTTGGGAAGCGGTTTTTCAGAATCACAATTTGTTTTTAAAGAACAAAAAAACGGACAAGCTGCGACAGGTTACCCAAGACGGTTCCGCAGAAAATGCGTTTGTCCGGCGTGTGTATTGGTCGCCTGATTCAAAAAAGCTGATCGTGATTCGGTCGCAGCCCGAGGATCGGCATACCGTGCACATGGTGGAATCGGCGCCCAAGTCACAGTTACAGCCAAAACTGCACTCGCACCAGTACCTCAAGCCCGGCGACAACGTGCGACGCGATCGTCCGTATTTGATTGATGTAAAAGCGGGCGAACTGATCGAGGTCTCCAACGAACTGTTCGACAATCCTTACAGTTTGCGAGATTTCGGTTGGACGCAAGACGGCGACGAGTTTCGTTTTGTTTACAACCAACGCGGGCATCAGGTATTGCGGTATGTTGGAATCAATGCGAAGTCTGGAAAGACGCGAACCATCGTTGACGAAACGAGCAAGACGTTCGTTCACTACTCGGGTAAGTACTTTTTAAAAACGCTGCCAGAGAAAGATGAATTGATTTGGATGAGTGAACGCGATGGCTGGAATCACCTTTATTTGATTGATGCCAAAACTGGCAAAGTTAAAAATCAAATGACCAAGGGCGACTGGGTCGTTCGCAAAGTGCAAAGTGTGGACGTAGAAAACCGCCGCGTGTTCTTTACGGCGAGTGGTTGGTACAAGGACCAAGATCCCTATTTGATACACTACGGGCATGTTGGTTTTGACGGGGCTGGTTTGACAAAAATGACCGCTGGCAACGGCTCACATTCGATCGAATACTCGCCGGACAAAAAAGCGTTTATCGATACGTTTTCACGAGTTGATTTACCACCGGTGCGAGAATTACGTTCGACCAAAACGGGCGAATTGCTGGCTGAGCTAGAGGCGGCTGATGCGAGCGGTTTGAAGCAATCCGGCTGGCAGCAGCCCGTGCCATTCAAAGCCAAGGGACGCGATGGCAAAACCGATATTTATGGCGTGATCTATTTGCCGGCCAAAATGGATCCGAACAAAAAGTATCCGGTTGTGGAGTACATCTATGCGGGCCCGCACGATTCGTTTGTGCCGAAAAAGTTTACTCGGTACCGTCGTGAAAAAGCGATGACAGAGCTTGGTTTTATCGTCGTGCAAATCGATGGTATGGGAACCAGTAATCGCTCAAAGGCGTTTCACGATGTGTGCTGGAAAAACTTGGGCGATTCGGGCTTTCCCGATCGAATCGCTTGGATGAAGGCGGCGGCTGAAACGTATCCGCAGATGGACCTGGAACGAGTCGGGATTTTTGGCGGTTCAGCGGGTGGGCAGAGTGCGCTTCGGGCGGTGCTGGCTCACGGCGATTTCTACGACGCCGCCGTCGCCGATTGCGGTTGTCATGACAATCGGATGGACAAAATTTGGTGGAATGAACAGTGGATGGGATGGCCGATTGGCGACCACTATGCCGAACAATCCAACGTAACAAACGCTCATCGGCTTAATGGAAATTTATTGCTGATCGTCGGCGAATTGGACCGGAATGTTGATCCGGCTTCGACGATGCAGGTGGTCGATGCGTTGATCAAAGCTGACAAGGACTTTGATTTGTTGGTGGTTCCGGGAGCGGGACACGGGATCGGTTCGGGCAGGTACGGGATGCGTCGAACCCGTGACTTTTTCGTTCGCCATTTGATAAAGGCCGAGCCTAGAGGCGAGTGATGGCTCCAGAGGCGAGTGATGG
>CAZROJ010000038.1:13979-18577 GCA_964601665.1 uncultured Pirellulaceae bacterium | reverse complement strand
GGCGAGTGATGGTCCCAGGGGCGAGTTAAACGTTTGGCGGCGACGAACGCTCGGTGACTGCGGTTTATAGATATTCCAGTTGCAGCGGAGCATCGCTGGACGGGTCGTCGACGCGGATGGCGACTTTGCCGTCGAGCACCTGTTCGATCAACTGGCCGATCATCTCCGCTCGCCAACCGCACGCGAGCGAGGGTTTTTCTTTAAGGTCGATCAAGCCAAGCTTCCAAGCGGCCATCGTTCGCACGTCATTGGAAGTTCCGACGATCGACGGCGCGATGCTCTCGTTGCGGCAAACCACGTTGAGTGCTGTTGAGAGGAATTGGCCCAGCAATCCCATGTTCATCGTTTTGCCGCGCGGCAAACGTCGCGGGAGTTCGTTATCGGGCAAGTGGTTGGCTCGATCGACGGCTTCGGCGATTGAATCGAGCATGCCTCGGTTGACGCGATTGTCAAAACCCCGAATGGCTTTCAAACGTTTCGGGTCGGAGCTGCCGCGTTTGGCTAGTTCCACGATCAAGTCGTCGGGCAAAATTCGTTTGGGCGCCCGGTTCTTATTTGCTGCGAATTGATCTCTGGCGATCCACAGTTCTTTCACGATCGCTAGGGCGCGACGGTTAAGATTGCTGATGCCGGAGACTCGTTTCCACTGCGGTTCGTCGTGCGACTTCCGCATCGATTCTTGCCAGATTCGCATTTCGTCGTCCAGCCAATCCATGCGGTGGAGTTGGTTGAGTTTTTTGGAGAGCTTTTGGTAGATCTTTTTTAAGTGGATCACGTCCGAAAGCGCATAGGCAATCTGGCGATCCGAAAGCGGCCTTTTCCGCCAGTCCGTTCGCGTTTCGCCTTTGTCGATTTGTTGTCCGAGCGAGCGAGAGACCAGGTTGCCGTACGAAATCGGATACTCGTAGCCGATCATTCCGGCGGCCAGTTGAATATCGAAAAGCTTTTTCGGCGACCTGCCGCAGGCTCGATAGCAAAACAAAAATTCTTCGCGAGCCGCATGGGCAATCGTGACGTGATCGCCATCGACCAAGAAATTCCAAAACGGCGAAAGGTCTTTGACTTCCAGCGTATCGATGATCGCATAGACCCCATCCACTGCGACTTGGACCAAGCACAAATCCGGTCGATAGCGACTTTCAGAAACGAATTCAGTATCGAAGCCGACGATTTTCGCGCCAGCGGATTGGCGGCAAAACGCTTCGAGCTGAGCGTCGTTGTCGATGTATTGGAATTCGTCAGCGGCCATCGTTATTGCAAGCGTTGGAGCAGTTTTGTGTTGTGTGGAAATCTCGGTATCCGCGATACGTAAAAGGTTAACGACAACGATCATAATTGAACAGAGCGTCTGACCGTGGCGAAAAGCCTCTTAAAAGCGTCTTGTTTGGCTGGCGAATCTTCAAAATCGGATTTCAAAATGTGTTCGGCGAATAAACGCGGCTCGATCTGGAGCTATTGACCGCGTAAACTTGGGGAATCAAAAACTCAAGGCGAACTTGTGCTCGAACCCAAAAAACAATCCGTTTCAGACTTTATCCGCGATGGTCGGCGAACCGGTTTGCTGGTGAGTGTTCGCGATCTTGCCGAAGCCCGGACTTGTTTGGCCTGCGGTGTCGACATTCTGGATCTAAAGGAACCAGACAATGGAGCGCTTGGATCAGTCAACGTCCAAACGCTGGCCGAAGTTTCCTCGTTCGTCACCGATTTGCCTCTGGATCAACAAACGACGCTCAGCTTCGCTGCGGGTGAAATCGTCGATTGGGATCGTCGCTTGGGAACGCGACTGATCGATCGATACGGTTTTGAATTGATCAAAAGATTTCAGTTCGTGAAGTTGGGACTGGCGCGAGCGAAGGTGTTGGACGATTGGCAAGCGAGTCTGAGTCAGCTTTTTGATGGGCTTCCCGATTCGACGCAACCAGTCGCGGTTGGCTATTTCGACCACGCCCGCTGCGAGGCACCATCAATCGATGACGTCGTCGCCTTCGCCGGTGACTGCGCTCAGGTTCGAACGGTTTTATTGGATACTTTTTGTAAAGAGTGCGATCTATTTAAATGGATCGATGAGAAACAATTGAAAACAGTGATCCAAGCATGCCGTCGGCGTGACTTGTCTGTTGTGGTTGCCGGATCGTTAACGAAAAATAATTTGCCGCGTGTTAAAAGTTTGTTACCTGACTTTGTCGGCGTCCGCGGAGCAATATGCCAAGGCGATCGCCGTGAAGGCGTTGACGCGGGGCTGCTGAATGATTTCAAATTGCGTTTGCAAAATGCGGCGCAAGGGAAGGAACTTGCTGGCTCAGATGTTGCTGGCTCAGATGTTGATGGTGCGAAATGGTAGAACGAACTGTGGTAAGATCAATTACAATACGCCTTCGCCCCATCATGCAAACCGCCGTTTTGATCAGCCGAAGCTCAAAGCTTGGGCGTGGTCACAAGAGCGGCCGGAACATTTCAAGTCGAGCGGTTTTTAAAATCCTGGCCATTTAATAATTAACGAACGCGTTTCATGCCCAAATTTAAAGTCTCAGTCGATCACGAAACACCTCGTGACCAAGCCGTCGAAAAACTGAAGAATTTTTCGGATCAGATCCGCCAAGATTCACCAGTTGAATTGACGGATATTGAAGAATCATGGGATGATGCCGGTAATCTGACCTTTGCTTTTAAAGCGATGGGGTTGACCATTTCAGGAACGATGGTGGCGTCGGAGTCTTCTGTCATCGTTGCCGGTAAATTGCCCTTCGCTGCGGTTCCTTTTCGCGGGCAAATTGAAAAGCAAATCGAATCCCAGATTAAAACGGCGCTTACGTAGTCGCCCGCCGCAAGGGACAGTCTAACGCTGGCCGCCACCGATCCGTTCGATTGCTAGCACGTTTTGAAAATCTATCGCCGATCTGAACGGGTCTTGGTAACCTGCAGCCGGAATCGAAGTTCGGTGGCGAGATCGTCGTCGAAAATCAAAACCGAATGGCTGCCAGCACGAAGCCAATGATCGTCAACACAATGAGGATCATGACCCATGCTGGCCATGGTTTTTTAAAGTCGGCAGCACTGATGTTCATTGAACAGTAAGGGCATTGGTCGGCATCGTCATAGATGTCTTTGCCGCAGTGCGGGCACGCGACTGTGCAGTCATCTGAGTCTTCGTATTCTTCGTACATAAACGATTTGCTGGTCTTTCAGCGTTTTGAAGTCATTGGAGAATCGAATGCATTCCCTAAAAAATACGATCGTTGCCGTCGGCTTGCTAGGCTTGTCGTTTGTGTTTTATCAGCTTTCGGATCCAAAAAACCTACCCGAAGGCTCCGAAGATCTGGTGGCCGCCGAGCTAGACGCGATGGTTTCGGATGGCGCTCAGCCAATTGAGATGCCGGATTTGGGCGTAAGCGATCCAGAAAGCGAGTCCGATTTAAGTCCCGCTCAACTGCCGCCGCCTGCGTCGACGAACCGCAATTCCAGTGCGGCGTTGCCAGCTCCAAAACAACCAAGTTCATTTTTAGCGTCACCCAAGCCTGGGGTCACGAATGCTCCGGTGACTGCTCAGCCACGTCCTGATGCCGAATTTAATTTCACTCAAAGTCCCAAACCGATCGGGCAAAACACCAAGCCGCTTGGATCGGGAGGAGGTTTTGAGCCAGCCGTTGCAGAACAACAGAAACGCGATCAAGGATTGATGACGGCTTTGGATCAACAAAAGGAATCGTCGTCAGGTGGAAACGCTTTTGCTGTCAAAGCTGCCCTGCCCAGCAATCAACAGCCGGCACCTGTTAAGCCTGCTTCGACCATTCGAGATTCGGCGGTCGTGGGCGTTTCGTCACATGATGCGGGCGGCGATCTAGGTAACGATTTTGGGATTCCCGCTGTTAAGCGTGACCCTTACGCGGCGCTTTCGTTTCGCGAAGCTTGGCCTGTCGTGGACAAGTTGGTCGCTGAAGAAGATTTTCGATCGGTGCTAAAACTGCTCACACGTTTTTACCATGATTCGACGCTTTCTGGCCCGCAGCGACAGCGATTGCTCGCATGGCTGGATGCCTTGGCAACCAAGGTTGTGTTTTCGGCCGAGCATCATCTACATCCGGTTTACTCAACGCGACAAGGTGATTCGTTGGCGAGCTTGCAAGCGAGTTGGGGCGTGCCCAGTCAGCTGATCTACAACGTCAACAAAGAAGATATTTCTAACCCCGCGAGTCTTGCACCGGGTACCGAGTTGAAAAAAATCCAAGGCCCGTTCAGCGCCGTTGTTGACGTCCATAGTGGAACTACGACAGCCTATGTCGATGGACTCTACGCCGGCAGATACCCGACATCGATTGGGATCTCAGGCAACCCAAGACGTGGTGACTTCAAAGTAATGTTCAAGAATGAGAAGGGCCATGAATGGCAAGATCAAACCGGTGCTTATCCTCCAGGACATCCAAAGAATCAATATGGAAGCTATTGGATTGGGCTGGAAGGACGATTGTGTATTCATGCAATCAGCACAGATCGACAGCCAGGCCATCAGGGGTGTTTGGGACTGCCAGAGCAACAGGCTAAGGAATTGTTTTCGATGCTGTCACCGGGGTCGATCGTGACGATCAAGTAGTCGCCAATGA
>CAZROJ010000038.1:6266-13879 GCA_964601665.1 uncultured Pirellulaceae bacterium | reverse complement strand
GCCAATGAACGTAGTCTGGAGATTTGCGACGCGATGAACCCACACCATCATTTCAACTACATCGAGCTACCGGCCAGTGACCTGTCGGTGATGAAAAGTTTCTACGGCGCGGCGTTCGGCTGGACGTTCCAAGATTGGGGCGACACCTACGTTGCTATTCATGGCGCTGGTGTCGAAGGCGGTTTTGACAGCGACTCAGGCCAGCGGAAGCCCTCCCGGCAAGGTGCTTTGGTGATCCTGTTCTCTCAAGATTTACCCGCCACCGAAAAGTCGGTCGTGAATGCGGGCGGTAAAATTTCGGTCGCTCCGTTTGATTTTCCTGGCGGTCGCCGTTTTCACTTTGTCGATCCCAGTGGAAACGAATTGGCGGTTTGGACGCCCGCAGAAATCGAAGGTTAAAGCCCATGTCGAAAAATGAACCTCAAAAGCGATTGCTCAAGTTTGCTGATTTTGAACAATTAAATGACGACATCGAAACGTTGTTGTCAACAGGTTACCAAGCGAACGGCAATTGGAATTTGGCCCAGACTTTGACGCACATTGCCAATTGGATGCGCTATCCGTTGGACGGTTTTCCCAAGCCACCAATCTTTATTCAGCCAATTTTTTGGCTAATGAAAGTGACCGTTGGTGGACGGATAAAACGTCAAATTCTGGCGGAGGGATTTAAAGGCGGCATGCCGACAGCTCCGCAATCGGTGCCAACAGCTGACGAAAAATCGGATCAAGAAGCGTTCGAATTTTTGAAACAAACGATCGATCGCGTTAACAATCACAACGGTGACTTGATTCCGTCACCCTTGTTTGGGCCAATGGACAAGGCAACTCTGGTGACGGTGACCCTGTTGCACGCCGAACATCATCTCGGCTACTTGGAACCAAGGTAGCTCGGCTATCCGAGCTGCAATCGCAGTCGTTTGGAAACAGAAATTGCTGTTGAAAAACCTCAGGCCCAGTTTAACATCGCGGATTAGCCGCGACGAAAAACGAGAGGCCGGCTCTTTCCCGCTCCCCCTTACTCGAACGGGTCGAACCGCTGGAAGATTTCTCGGATCGGGCCTTCGATTGGGACGGGGTGTTGTTTTGCGTAGTTGTATAACACGATCACCGATTGGCCTGTGGCGGCGATTTCATTTCGATTGCCACTGACGACGACATGGTCAAGCGTGACGCTGGAGTTGCCCATTTTGGCGATCTTGGCGCCGACTTGAATCGAATCGGGAAAGCGAATTTGTCTTTTGTAGTCGCAATGCACGGAGGCAAGGATCGGGCCCAGCCCCAACGGTTTCATGGCTTCTTGCAAACCCGACTTGACCCAGTAGTCGACTCGGGCGGTTTCAAACCAACGGATGTAAACCGTATTGTTGACGTGGCCAAAAAGATCTTGATCGCCCCACTGGACCGGCAGCGAAGCGATAGCGGGAAATGTTTCAATCATGGGTTTTTGGTTTCATTGTGGGTGCAAAGGCGAGCCGCAAGTTGCACGGCTGAGACAAAACTGGCAACCTGTGCCTTGCCTTGCCAGGCGATATCCAGCGCGGTGCCGTGGTCAACGCTGGTCCGAACCAGGGGCAGTCCCAGCGTAATGTTGACGCCGGTGTCAAAGTTGAAAGCCTTGAAGGGAATCAAGCCTTGGTCGTGGTACATGCAAATATATCCGTCCGTTTGTTCACGTCGCCTCGGCAGAAAACCCGTGTCCGGTGGGATGGGGCCTTCGATGTTGATGCCCGTCGCAATCGCTTTGGCAACCGCCGGTTCGATCGCATTTTCCTCTTCGCGCTGGCCGAACAAACCCTCTTCGCCCGCATGCGGATTCAAGCCCAACGCGACCAATTTGGGTTGCCGGCCAAGAATTTTTTGCAGCGACGAATGAGTCAACTGAATCACTTCAAAGATCGATTCGCGTGTCAAAAGCGAGGGGACTTCGCCGTAGCCCACATGAGTTGTCACCAGTGAACAACTGAACGCTGGTGATGTCATCATCATGCAAAATTCATCGGTCTGAAAACGCTGGGCGAAGAGTTCCGTATGGCCCGGGAAATCGATTCCCGCCAGTTTCCAAGCGGCTTTATTAATCGGGCCCGTGGCGATGCCCGCGACCAAACCATCTTGGGCGGCGGAAATGGCAGTTTGGATGTACTGATAGGAATCGGCGCCGGTTTGTTTGGAGATTTGCCCCGGCTGAAAATCGCCAAGGTCGAGACCTCCTAGGTCGACGATCGTGGGGCGAGTGGTTTGCAATAGTTGACTGGTGTCGGTTTCGAAAATTGTTTCGGCGGCACAGGGGAAGCTACATTTTTCGGATGCCAAGCTCAGTATCGCCGCGTTACCAAAGACGATCGGAACACACGCTCGGCTGATGTCCGGGTGGTTCAGTAGTTGGCAGCAGAGTTCCGGGCCGATACCGGCCGGGTCACCCATCGTGATTGCAATTCGAGGAAGTGACACTCGGAGCCTCGTGATCTAAAAAATCTGCAGCGGTGCAGCCTTGCGCGGAGTTACGACGAAGATTTGGCAGTATAGACGGATTGCGATTCAATGTAACGCTGGACGCCACGCGACATCAAATATCGCACACTTTGTTCGGTCGCGATTCGATCGCGAATATTGCTACTGGAGATTTCAATCATTGGACTGATCACCGTGGCGGCACAAGCTTGTTGGTACCGTTCGGCCGAGCAATGCTTTTCGAGGACGCTCAGATCGACCTTGCCGGAGCCCGGCCGATTCGCAATCAGTGGCGTTGCGAGTTCGCAAATTCGTTCCGGCGACTGCCAGCGATCAAAGCTCTCCAGTGAATCGTCGCCCATCAGCAAAAATAATTCGTCGTCCGGATGAGATTCCGCCAGCGATTCAAGAGTGTCGACGGTGTAGCTGACACCTTTTCTTTCAAGCTCGACCTTCGACAGCCGAAAGGACTCGTGGCCGGCGATGGCCAACTCAATCATTTCGCAGCGTTGTCGATCCGTGCTTGTCGGGCTGTCCGGTTTAAGTGGATTGGCAGCGCAAGGGATAAACAGCACTTGGTCCAGGTTCGCTTGATCCCGACAATTTTCAGCAAGAATAAGATGGCCTTGATGGATCGGATCAAACGACCCACCGAAAATTCCAATTCGCATGATGTTTTTTAGAACTCAAAGATATTTTTGGTAGGCAGCGACCGCGAGGCCGTCAACGCGATCGTTTTCGGCGTGACCGCTGTGGCCGGCGACCCGTGTGTATTTGACTTGATGCCGTTGTAGTTGTTCGTCCAGTCGTTTCCAAAAATCAATGTTTTTGACCTCGACCAGTTTTTTTCCTTCGCGGCGTTTCCAGCCGTTCCGTTTCCATTTGACCATCCATTCAGAAATGCCTTTGCCGACGTACACGCTATCGGTGAACACCTCCACTCGACACGGTCGGGTCAGCGTGGCCAAACCCTGAATCACGGCTTCCAATTCCATTTGATTGTTGGTCGTGACTGGCATCGCACCCGAGCGTTCGATTTCTTTTCCGCTGGCCAAATGACGAAGGATAAACCCCCATCCGCCGGGGCCTGGATTACCACTGCAGCCACCGTCTGTGTACAAATTTACTTCGATTTCGCCAGTCAAAATGGGTACCGAATCGCCAGGTTTTGGGCTCGAAATTGGAAACGCAGAACTTACCAGTTTTGTTTAAATCTGCAACGGGATAACGGCCGGAGGAATCGTCCGCCAAGTCAGGTGCATTGGCGATTGGATTCGTGTATTCTGATCCGTTGGTTCCGCGGGTCCGATTCACCAGATCCCCGTCTTGCAAAACGCGTTTGTAATCAATCGTATCTGGTCCTTGAGTCACCTGAGCGGGCCGTCAATTTAATTTCAGTTTAAGAGTAGTACCTCATGAATTTCGTAATCAAACTTTGCTTGCCGATCGTGCTGTTGTGCGTGGTGCCCGGTCTTGCCGGCGCGAGCCCGCAAGAGGCCTCCGAATTCAAGTCCATCTTCAATGGGACAGACCTTACCGGATGGGACGGTGACTCGCGATTGTGGTCGGCCAAAGACGGTGTTATTCGGGGTGAAACAACGAAAGAAAACCCGGCGAACAGAAATACGTTTTTGATTTGGAAGGACCCCGTTAAGGACTTTGAGCTGAAGCTGTCGTTTCGCTGCAATGCAACCAATAACTCGGGCATCCAATACCGTTCCAAACGCACTCCAGCTTTTAAAGATAACCGCTGGCGAGTCAAAGGTTATCAGCATGAAATTCGAAACGAAAATACCGTGCCCAATGTGCCCGGTTTTATTTACGACGAAGGCGGCAAGCGAAGACGAATTTGCCACGCCGGAGAAAAAGCCCAGTGGAATGAAGATGGCAAAAAAACAATCGAAAAGTTGATGACGGACAAACAGGTTAGCCAGCTTGTCAAAATTGACGATTGGAATGAAGTGCGAATCGTTGCCAAAGGAAAGAACATCCAGCACTATTTAAACGGCAAACTGATTTTGGACTTCACGGACAACCACCCCAAACTGGCCCTCAAAAAAGGCGTTTTGGCGCTGCAACTGCACGCGGGAAAACCAATGTGGGTCGAATTCAAAGACATCAAGCTACGGACGATCGGTGGCAAGTCGAAAACAGAATAAGTTTTCAAGTCGGCCAAGCAAAACTTGTTTGGCCGTAACCCATTCGCGTCTTTTGGTTCGAAACAACTATTTTTTCGAGTCGTTGGGTGGCAAATGTTCTAAGAAAAATCGAGCCATCAGCTGGTGCAAATGCGGCCTCGTGTTTTCGTATTCGTAGATCCCGTGAGAGCGATTCGGGTACGCCATCATTTCAAATTGCTTGTCTTCGGCAATCAGTTCATTGATCAATAGCTCCATCGTTTGGTAGTGGCAGTTGTCGTCGCCAGTGCCGTGCACCAATAACAATTTACCCGTTAGATTTCTAGCATGAGTGATGGGCGAACCGAGTTTAAACCCTTCTGGGTTCAGGTCCGGCGTTTGCATGTATCGTTCTTGGTAAATGGTGTCGTAGTACAGCTGGTTGGGAACCGGTGCGACCGAGATTCCTATTTTGTATAGGTCTGGATACTGAAAAAGTGCATTCAGAGTCGAACTGCCACCGCCGGACCAACCCCAAATTCCGACGCGATCGGCGTCCAAGAAACTAAACTTGGCCAAGGCGGCCTGAAGTGATTTGGCTTGGTCGCTGGCGTTCATGATGCCGATTTTTTTGTAGATCGCCTTGCGAAAGCCCGTGCCTCGTGGACACTTCGCGCCGCGATTGTCAAAGCTCATCACGACGTATCCTTTTTCGCACATCATGCGATGCCACAGTTCTCGGCTGCCGCCCCATTTGTTAGTCACCGTTGTGCCCGCAGGTTCACCGTAAACGTAAACCAGTACGGGATATTTTTTATCGCGGTCAAACTTAGGCGGGTACATGATGAAGGCGTCGATCGACAGCGGTTGGCCGTCTGCATCAATCTCCAGTTTAAGGAAATCATGTTCGACAGCCGCAAGCGAATCGAGGCGTTCGGTTAGTTTTGAATTGTCTCGTTTTACTTCGATCGGTTGGTGAGTTGCCACGCGAATGGTTTCGACGATCGGCGGCTGTCCCATTTTTGACCATTGGTGTACCGCGGTTTTGCCATCGGCTGCAAAACTGTACTCGTGCCAGCCCGTTTGATTCGCCGGAGTCAGTCGCTGGAGTTGGTCGCTTTGGAAAGCTTGGCGATAAAGATAACGGCTGGTCGCGTCTTGAGGCGAAGCCAAAAAGTAACACGCTTTTTCGACCTGATCGATTCGATAAAGTTCGACAATGTCGAAATCGCCGGGCGTCAAAAGCGTTCGCTGGCCCGTTTGCACGTCGATCAGGTAGGCGTGTTTCCAGCCATCGGATTCGCTGATAAAAGTGAACTGCTTTCCATCGGGCGACCATTGAATTTGCCGGCAAACTTCGACCCAGGCGGGGTCTTTGTCTTCGAATACAGTTCGGAATTGACCGCTCGTTGCATCGACCGCCAGAACGCTGTTGGTGTTTTGCAAGCGATTCAAATACTGCAGCAAAAATTCATTTGAACCGGGGACCCAGTCGATCTTGGCGGGATAATTTTCACGAGGGTCACCCGGAAGTTTGACGTATTTAGTTTCACCACCGACAAAATCGTAGATGCCGATCGAGACGGCTGAGTTGGTCGTCCCCACTTTGGGATACTGGAACTTGATCAAGCGTGGGTATAGCTGGTCGGTGTTGTTGATCATAGTAAAAACACCAACGCCACGGGTATCGAATCGCCAGAATACAATCTGGTTGCCGTCTTGGCTCCACTGAAAACCGTCGCGCAGGGATAGTTCTTCTTCGTAGACCCAGTCGGAGGTTCCGTTGATGATGTTTTCGGATTCCGCTTGAGTGATCGGCGTGATCGCTTTGGTATTAAGATTCTCAACGTAGATGTTTCGGTCGTAGACGTAAGCGACCCACTTGCCGTCGGGCGAGAACTTGGCAAACTTCATTTGTGAGGGTTGGAAATTTTTGCGACCCAACTGGCGGACGACGTTTTTTTGGAGATCGACCATCCAGTAGTCGCCGCGCGTTTTGTATCGCCAGACTCTTTCGGTGTTGTTGAAGATCAAGATTTTGTTGCCGTCATTGGACACCTGAAAACTATCGATTTTGATCGGTTCTGTTTTGCCTGCTGGGATGAGATCTTTCGCCGCGATCAAGATTTTTGTGTCGCTGGGGTTGAGCGGATCGATCAGCACGATGTCATCGCCTTGGCCGGACTTCGCGGGCTGGTTGACAAAGTAACTGCCACCCTCGGGCATCCAATTGACGCTAAAGTTTTCAGCGGCAAACTCGTTTGCGCCAAAAATTCGATCAACGGTTAACTCATTGTTTTGTGCAGAACACGGCCAGCAAGACAGAACGAAAACGAGAATCAGTAGCAAGTGGGCAAGTTGTTTTCGAGGCATGGAAAGTGTCCTTGGCAGGATCAAAGCTGAAAATTGATATTTAGAAATCGAGCGATTGGGCTGTTCGTATCGGCAAGGCTGACCAGCGATCTGGCAAGCCAAACGGCCGGCGAACTTGGTCGGCAATTCGAACTTGGCCCGCAATTGTATCCAAGTCGGTGGCTATTTCACTAGCGGGTCGCCACTGGATTGCATCCACTGCTCAAGCGAGTCGAACAGTTGATCGACTTTGACGGAAAAGCCAGGGTCCTGAGCTAGGTCTTGGGCTTCCCATGGGTCGGCTGTCAGATTGAAAAGTTGTTTTCGCTGGTTGTGCGGATAGTAGAGCAATTTGTAGCCGCCTATTCGAACGGCGCGAACGCCTTGATTGCGTTTTACGTTTGGCGAGTAGGCTCCGTAAACTGCCGGCAAGCCTTGGCTTTGTCCGCGAACGGTCGACGCGAACTCAAATTCCTTGCTGTGCTCGGGCGCGTCGATTCCAGAAAAACTAGCCAGAGTCGGGTAGAGCCCGTGCAGGTAGGCGAGCCCTTTGCGCTGGGCACCTTGTGGGATGCCGGGCCCAGCCAAAATCATTGGCACTCGCCAAGACCCGTCGTATAAATTTTGCTTGCCCATCAATCCATGTTCGCCGACGGCAAGCCCATGGTCGGCGGTGAACAGAATAATCGTATTGTC
>CAZROJ010000038.1:0-6166 GCA_964601665.1 uncultured Pirellulaceae bacterium | reverse complement strand
ATTCCGCCTGTGATCGCTTCCGCATGATCGAAACAGCGAAGCAGCGCCGCATTGCCATTGTGCCATTTGCCCGTACCAAACGTTTGCCAGCCAGCCTGGCGATATTGTTCGGGAAACAAAGTGTCTTCGGTGGCCAGTTGTGCCGGACCCCGGTAGTCCAGTTGTTCGGGGGTAACGGTCCAAAGGGAACGTCCCGTCAAAATCATCGCTCGACTGCACGTGCAGATCGCACCGCTGAATCCGCCTTGATGAACGACATTTCGCATCACTGTTCCACGCTTGGCGATCGCGTCAAGGTTTGGCGTCAACGCTTGAACACCGCCCGTTGCCCCAACACAATGTCGGCTCATGTCGTCCGTCATCAAGATCAAAACGTTGGGCCTTTTGGCAGGCATTTTCGCCGCGGGGGCTTCTGCTGCGGGCGCTTTTGTTCCGTTTGCTTCTGCTGCGTTCGGTTTTGTTTGTGCAGACAAAACCGAGCTCAGCAAAAACGGACCTGCCACGACCAAGAAAACGGCCGCGATGATTTTGGGACGACGGTTGAACATGGGGTAATCCGATTTCATCAATAGGTTTGTCTTTGCCAAGCGACCGCGATTGCGGCAAGTCCATTCTAGTCCATCGTGAACACTGCGGTGAGCTTGAGTATTTTTAGTTTCGACCTTGCTTCGCTTTGCTTTGGCTCTGTTTTTGATTCGTTAGGCGAAAGTCGATTGAGAAACTACCCGGCAACCGCCCAAAATGTTCGCTAAACTAAAAGCGGGTAGGAATCGTAACTTCGCTAAGGTACTTGAATCATGATTTTGAAGATGACAATCCGTGTCGCTGCGTTTGCTGCGTTAATTTTATTATCGACCGGATATTTGTCGGCGCAAGATTCGACCTCGGTTGCCTATTCGGTTGCCCACTCGGTGATCACCCAAGGCAATGGCAAACTTGCAATCGTCGATAAGTCAGGCAAAATCGACTGGCAGATGAAATGGGGAGGAATCCACGACATTCATATGCTCAAATCCGGCAACATTTTGACGCGTCAAGGGCGCTCGAAGGTTGTAGAGATTGACCGGGGAAAAAACAGGTCGTCTGGAGCTACGATAGTGCGGTTCGAAATGGAAACGAAGGGAAGCCGGTCGAGGTGCATGCGTTTCAGCCTTTGGCCAGCGGGCATATCATGATTGCCGAATCGGGGCCCGCTCGAATTATCGAAGTCAATCGAGCAGGCGAGATTCAAGCCGAAGTCAAACTGACCGTGGACAAGCCCCATCCTCATATGGATACCCGGTTGGTCAGAAAAATCAGCAATGGTAATTACCTGGTCTGCCATGAAGGCGACGGCAAACTACGGGAATACAATCCCGAAGGCAAAGTCGTTTGGGAATATCAAGTGCCTGCGTTCGGCAAGCCGGCCAATGGAGGGCATGGTCCGAAAGCTTGGGGCAACAAACTGTTCAGCGCAGTTCGACTGGCCAATGGAAACACGCTGATCGCAACCGGCAATGGCCATAGCGTCATCGAGGTCACACCGGAAAAGCAAATCGTGTGGCACCTGAAACAGAATGACCTGCCAAACATAACCTTGGCTTGGGTGACCACGCTGGAAGTGCTCGCAAACGGCAACTACGTGATTGGAAATTGTCACGCGGGGCCGGGACAACCTCTGCTGGTCGAAATTGAGCCAAAATCCAAAAAAGTGGTTTGGACTTTTGATCAATTCAATACGTTTGGGAATTCCGTCTCCAACTCGCAACTGTTGGACGTCAAAGGCAGTCTTCGTTAACTCACCAACGAACGAACTGAGTCATCGGTTTAGTGCTGGTCCAAAATTCAAAACTTTGAGAGCCGCGTGCAGCCTGTTCCGATAGGTGCGTTTCTTCGTCAATGGTTTTTTCGTCAATGAAAACCATCTGGGCCGCGTGATGAGTGTTGCAGCCAGTTTGCGAAGGCCCGTTGGCAATCGCTTGGCCCGCTGGCGTGCTCGACCTCACTAAACGGAAGCGAATTCGCAGAATTGCTTCGAATCATCGCGGCAAAAATTGACAGCCTGCTACCCTCGGTGCATACTCACAAAGTTTCCTGTATCTCAGCAAATAGGGGCCAAAAATCAAGTTGAATGCGACCTCGAATCAATCAGCCGGATGTTCAGACAAATGTTTGGCTGATTCGCGGTCGTTGCGAAAACTGACGATTGATAGTTCGAAGCGCTGATCCCATAAAGTTCTCCCGCGATGCTTTCTCGTTTGGCCGCAAGAAATTGGGATCAGCACTAAATCCTCAAGGGAATAAAAGTGAATTTCAAGTATTTGATGATGGCGGTTGTCGCCTTGGCGATGGTCTTTAGCAGTTCAGTCGAAACGGTGGCCGTCGCCGAGGACACTCAGATTCGAGTGCCACGCAGCCCCGCCGTCTCTCCCGATGGAAGCCGTCTGGCTTTTGCTTGGCAAAACGACATCTGGACAGCAGACGTTGATGGCGGAGTTGCCACGCGGGTTTCAATCCACGCGGCGACGGATAGCTCGCCCCATTTTAGCGCAGATGGCAAGCATCTCTATTTCACCAGCGACCGTAGCGGGCGAACTCAAATCCATGTGATGCCAGTCGACGGAGGCGTCGCGAAGCAAATTACGTTTGATTCAAATCGTAAAGCGATCCACGGCGTAACGCTCGACGGCCGTTACCTATTGATCAGTCAAACCACCGATCGAGGGTGGCACTATTCGGAATCCAGCCGAGTTTTCCTGTTGGATACGCAAGGTGAAGAACCAAAGAAAATGCTCTTCGATGTCGGCGTTCGCGACGCTGCTCTCAGCCCCGATGGAACCAAAGTTCTTTTCGTGCGAGGACGATCCAACTGGAATCGCAAAGGCTACAAAGGCTCGCAAGCTGCTCAGCTGTGGCTAGCGGATTTGTCGACTCAACCCGCCACGCTAACTCGGCTGAGCGAAGATCGAGAACGATTTCAAAACGTCGCGTCGATGGACCCAATGTGGGCCGCCGATGGAAACAGCTATTACTTCAACAGCGACCCAAATGGCGTTTTCAATATCTACCAACGCGAACTCGGCTCTGAAGACGCTCGTCAAGTAACCGATGTTGCCGCCGATGGCAATGATGATGGGGTGGCCTTCCCGGCTCTTTCACAAAACGGAACCATGTTGCTGATGCGTCGTGGTTTTGACTTGGTAAAGTGCGATCCAAAATCAGGCGAAACGGAAGTGATTGAGCTAACCGCCAGCGGAGACCAAGTCACCAGTCCGATCGAACGAAAAAGACAAACTCGAGCCACAACCGTTGCCTTCACCCCCGATGGCAAACAAATGGCTTTTGTATCGGGCAACGACGTCTACGTCATGGATCGGATCTTGAAAGAGCCCGTTCAAGTGACTGACACCGCACATCCCGAAACCAGTCTCGTCTTTAATTCCGATGGCAGCCGATTGTTCTTTGTCACCGATTCAGGCGGCGAAATGGATATCTGGGAAGCCTCACACTCGCAGGAAGACGGCATCTGGTGGATGGCTAACGATTTTAAGCTGAAACAAGTGACCGATGATCGCGAAGTCGAAGGACGGCTAGAGTTGAGCCCCAACGGTTCGCACATCGCTTACACCAAAGGCTCGAATCTTTTTATCATGGACGAGGACGGCACCGATCATCGGCAAGTTGCCAAAATGTGGTCGCCGCCAAGTTTTGATTGGGCCCCCGATGGCAAATGGTTGACCTACGCCACCCAAGACGACAATTACAACAGCGACATTTATATCGTGCCCGTCGATGGTACTCGCGAGCCGTTTAATCTTTCGCGGCACCCGGACTCCGATGTCAGCCCAACTTGGTCGGGCGACGGTAAACGAATCGCTTGGGTCGGACGTCGCGACGGCGAAGAACGCGATATCTACGTGGTCGAACTTGCAAAGTCGACCGACGAAGAAACCGAACGAGACACGAAGCTAAAAAAAGCTCTCGAGGCGATGAAAAAGAAGAAGGGAAAAAAAGGCAAAGCCGCCGGCGGTGACAAAAAGAACCCCGCCAAAGCAAAGGGCGACGATGAGGAATCAAAGGCCGCCAAGGACAAGCCAGAAGAAAAAGACGCCAAGGACAAAGACGAAGATAAAAACGACGATGGCAAGAAAGACAAAGACGAAGATAAAAAAACAGACGTTCAAATCGATTTTGACGGAATCTTCGATCGAGTCGATCGACTGCGATACAGCAATTCATCGGAATTTGGCCTGATCTGGATCGGCGATGGCGACACACTGGCTTTCTCTGGATCGATCAAAGGCAAGCGAGGGTTTTACAGCGTCAAATTCCCGCGTCCGGAAGAACCCAAGAAAATCGCCGACTCGCCGCTTTCGCAAAACCGCTGGATTAAAGCGTCCAAAGAATTCGTCGGTCACAAATCAGGCGTCCCCGCGACGATGAACCTGACCGGTAAAACCGAGACTTTTGGATTTGACGTGCGTACCGAACGCGACTGGCGAGAAATCCGCAAGATCGTTTTTGATCAAGGCTGGCGAGCGATGCGTGACCGGTTTTACGATCCGGCTTACAACAACAAGGATTGGTACGCGATGCGGGCCAAGTATCGTCCGATGGCGGCCGAGTGTTTGGGCGCCGCGGAGTTTTCGGAATTGATGAATATGATGCTGGGTGAACTGAACGCCTCGCACATGGGGCACCGTGGCGGCAGCGATCCTCTACCAAATTTCAATGGTCAGAACGATTGGTCACCGATTACCTATCACCTTGGACTACGTTTCGAGATGGACGGCAAAGGGCCGGGTTTGGTCGTCGAAAGCGTCATTCCCGGCAGCCCCTGTGCTCGTGCCAGAAGCTTGGTAAAGGCCGGCGAAACACTATTGAAAATCGAGGACACGCCAGTTGGGCCCAAGGTCGACATTGAAAAATTGCTGACCATGGAAAAAGTAGCCGACGTCAAGCTTCGCGTCCGATCGGCTGCGGGTGAAGAACGTGATGTTGTCGTCCGGCCCACCGCGTCGGTCGCTGGTTTGCTATACGACGAATGGGTTGCAAAGACGCGTGACAAGGTCGAAGAACTTTCCGAGGGTAAGCTTGGTTACTTGCATATCCAAGGCATGAATTTTAGAAGCTTCCGCCAAATGGAAGAAGATCTCTATCACGCCGGAGCCGGCAAAGAAGGCTTAATCATCGATGTGCGATTCAACGGTGGTGGCAGTACCGCCGACCACGTGATGACCGCGCTGACTCAGCCTCAACACGCGATCACTCAGTCGCGTGGCAGCGGCGAAGGTTATCCTCAGGATAGGCGCATCTACGCTTCATGGACCAAGCCGATCGTGATGCTGTGCAACGAGCATAGTTTCTCAAACGCCGAAATCGTCGCCCATGCGGTCAAGCAAACCAAACGTGGTCGCGTCATCGGTATGCGAACCGCCGGCGGAGTGATCAGTACCGGTTCGGTAGGGCTGCTGGACGGTGGCACGGTACGGATGCCGATGCGAGGCTGGTACCTGTCGACCACAGGGGAAGACATGGAGCTAAACGGTTGTGAGCCCAATATTGCGTTTTGGAACGATCCGAATTGGAATTCGCCCAGCGGCAAAGACGCTCAACTGGCCAAGGCCGTTGAAGCGTTAAACGAAGACGTGGCCGCAGAAAAGGCGAAAGGCAAAATAAAGATCGTCCCAGCGTCCGAACTTCGTCGTTAATCGGGGCGTCAATTGGGCCGTCGCAAAGGCCGCCGATTCAACACGAACAGCGGCCTCGGGCGTTTGAGCAGACTGGTCAAGTTGTCTTGGAATCAAAATAAGAATGGCACCAACATCATTCAATCGATGAGCTGTCTCACCTTTTGATTGTGCGATTCACTTCTTGCAGTCGCTGGATGCTGACGCGAGTGTAAATCTGAGTGGTGTTCAGCCGAGCGACATATACACACCTGTTTCGACCAGCATTGAACGTCCCGTTAGGGATAAAATGTCGGTAGAAAAAAAGTCATTTCATTGTCGAACGCGTCCCGTTAGGGATGCACCAGTGCGTAATTATTGCGTGGTGAATTGCAGAGACCCTCGATCGTAAAATTGCATCTCTACTGGGACGCGTTCGACTCGGGAACATCTTTTCTACCGACATGGGATGTCCGCCGGCAAAATTCAAAAAATGCTTGGCCTTTTAGCCCCGCATT
>CAZROJ010000037.1:0-28060 GCA_964601665.1 uncultured Pirellulaceae bacterium | reverse complement strand
GGCCGTTTGATGCAGGATTTTACTACCTGATTTGTTCGGCTGAGTTTTTTGACCCTACGGGCTATTTAAATAAATTGTCGAATAATTATCCTCTGCTGAATTGCGTCACCTAAGCTAGGCCGGCTGCGGCTTTTCCATCCAAATTCCGCACTGCTAAATTTTGATTTCCGCCTCCCCCGATCATTGATGAAAAGTAAATTCCGTCCCTTCTCGTTTGGCGTGGAGGTTAACAATGCCATTTCGGTCGTTGGTTCGGAAGCAAGTTACTCGTACAAGCAATTGGCTTTGTTTTCGGAGTGCCTTGCTGAGTCTTTGCGTGCGCGCTGCGTTTCGAACGATTCACCAGTCGGACTGATTTTTGCCGAAGGGGTTTCTGTTGTATGCGAGTGAACTGGCAGTTCTTTCGGCGGGAGGGTTCTTTCTTCCAATCGATCCCGAGAATCCGATCGAGCGTATTCAATTTTTGATGTCGGACTCGGGTGCGGGGACGATTTTGGTCACTGATGAATCAGAATCAATTGCTGACTCGTTTCCAGTTGGGGTCGACCTGATCAACGTTTCGGATGCCTTGAGGCAGTTTTTGAAAAGCTACGATCCGAGCGTTGAGTTGGATGGTACTGAATTGCAGATCCGTCACCGGCCGGATGATTTGGCCTATATGATTTACACTTCTGGTTCGACCGGCCGTCCCAAAGGGGTGCCAATTCAATGGAAGGCCATCGAAAACCATAACGATTGGTTTGTTGATGAATACGAAATTTCCTCCAACGACAGATGTCTGCAGATGGCTTCGGTTGGATTTGATATTTCGATTGATGAAATCTTTACCTCGCTGAAGGCCGGCGCGCAACTGTTTCCCATTGACGGGGAAGCCATGGAAAGTCCAGCTCAGTTTTTCCAATGGGTTGAAAGCCAACAGCTTACCGTGCTCAATATGCCGACCGCACTGTGGCACAACCTTGTTCCTGCACTCGAAAACATCTCGCTTGCCGATTCAGTTCGGTTGGTGCTTATTGGTGGCGAGCAAGTTGATGCGGATTTGGTCCGCACTTGGTTTCGCCATGTTCGGCGCGAGAAAGTGCGATTGGTGAATGCGTATGGGCCGACCGAGGCGACGATCACGTGCACCGTCAGTGACTTTTCGGCCGAGAACCTTGGCTCGATTGGAACTTCCATTCGAAATGTAGATTGCCACATTGTGGATTCGTCGGGCGCGATCGTGGATGCGGCGGACGTGCCCGGAGAGTTGTACCTGAGCGGGGTGGCGCTTTCGCCAGGGTACTGGAATCGCCCCGAGAAAACCAAGCAAGCGTTTGTCAGTTGTGAACAGCTTGATGGAGTTCGTTGCTACCGCACTGGCGATAAAGTCAAACGAGACCGCGACGGTAACCTTCATTTTCTCGGGCGACTTGATAATCAAGTTAAGTTGCGAGGTTTCCGTATTGAGCTCGATGAAGTTGCTCATCGGGTCGCGCGCCATCCGATGATCAAAAACGCGGTCGTGCGGAAAGTTGGCCAAAAGAGGCCTGTCTTGGCTTGTTTTGCGACGACCAACCAACCAGTAGAAAACGCCGATCGGCTCAAAAAAGATGTGGCGGGATTTGTTCGGGAGGCTTTGCCGCACTACATGGTGCCGAGTCAATTTTGTTTTTACGAACAGTTTCCCATCACCGTGGGCGGCAAAGTCGACGTGTCAGCCATGGAGCTCGGTGCTCTTTCGGGAGCGTCAAATGACAACGTCGATGGCTGGGAGCAGCTTTCCAAATTAGAAAAACAAGTTGCTGAAATCTGGGGTTCGGCACTGGGTGGGCTCCCGGATACGATCGATGCCACGTTCGAAGATTGTGGTGGCGATTCGTTTGCGGCGATGTCTTTAGCGATCGAACTAGAAAAGCAATTCGCTCCGGTGCGATTCGGGGTGTCGACGTTGTTGCAGTGCCCGACGGTTCGTGACTTGGCGAGGCATATCGAATCGGGGGACCAGGCAACCGAGGCAGATGAAAACGCGCCCGTGATTACATCGGTCGGTCGCGAAGCTGGGGGTGGCCAAGCCAAAGTTGAAAAAGTTTTGATCCTGTTTCATCCTGGAGGCGGGTCTGGCTATCTTTATAGCAGTCTTTTGAATGACGAGATCCAAGACAAGTATTCGGTGTTGCTTGTCGATTCGCCGCTGATCCACTGTGCTGAAATTCCAGATCAAGACCAAGACGTGGTTTCGATTGTTCAAAATTATTTGAAACACTTGATCCCGCGACTGGACAAGCGATCCACAATCACCACGGGTGGATTTTCGTTCGGAGCGAATCTTGCTTTGGAGGCCGCGCGGAGCCTTGCAGGACAGGGCTTCACGATTGACAAGGTCATCAATATTGATCAACCGGTCGCCACGGCTTTAGAAAATTGCAGTCTTGGTAAACGGCTCTTGAATTGGGGCTACCGGCTGCAGAACCCGAAGCTGAATAAGTTAGAAATGGCAAATGCCAAAAGCAAAGACAAAGTCAGGCGAGCCATTCATCAAGGGCGAAAAGTCAAATCGAACGAACTGTTACGCTCGGTCATGATTGAAGATTTTTACGCGAGAATCGAAGACGAATACGTTCCTGAGCCCTGCAGCGTTGAACTTTGTTTAATTCGAGGTGAGATTTTTCAGGCCAAATTCAGGCTGCCCGACGACTACGGTTGGGGCGCGTTTGCGGAAAAGGTGACAGTGCGGCGAATCTCCGGAACCCACGGTACGTTGTTTATGGGGAGCCACCTCACCCGGCTCGCGAGTGAATTTCAAGCCGCTGTTTTGGACGGTTGAAAAAATGTCCGAACCCGAATTTACAGTAGGCAATGATTTGGTTGGAGCTCAAAACAACAAAAGAGGTCCTGGGTTCATTTACGCCGTTGTCGGTCAAGGTCTGTTTAGCTTGACCCGACTTGCTACCTCGATGCTGATTGGGGGTAGGTTTAGTTCTGGCGCGGCGGGAACGGGGTCGGAGGAAGAGCTGGGCGTGTATTTGGCTTATTTCAGCATCCTGCTGTTGTGTGTCAGCTTTTTGGAAGCGTTCGTAACGACGCCGATGACCTACTTGTTGCACGCAAAACAGGGTGTCGAGAAAAAACGGTTTTCGTCGTTCTTGCTGATCGTTTGCGGATGCATGGCGGTTGCTGTTTCTGCGATTTGTCTGGCAGCAGGGTTTGTGCTTCGTTACTGGCAGGATTCGATTTTGCCTGAGACGGTTGTCGCGTTTTGCTTTTTAATCGCAACGCAGTTCGTTCGCGAATTTCTTGTTCGCTGGATATTGGCGCAGTTGGATTCGAAACGATACGCGTTGATCGAAATGTTGTATTTCGCTTTCTATTTGCCCAGTTTGGCGGCGATGCTGTATTTTGAAAGCTTGTCGATCGCGACGCTGTTTGTTTGCATGGCCGTCATCAACATCGTCATCATTCTGGTTTGGTGGTTTTGGTATCGATTGGAGTTTTTCAATCCGTTTTCCAGTCAAAATTCAGTCGGCGTCGAAGCATCCCAGCGTTTTGGCTCAACCTTGCGTGAGCAGATTGTTTACGGCCGATGGATTGCTGCGGACAGCTTCTGTTCACTGTGTACCGTTTACTTTTGCAATTGGTTTTTGCTTTTTAAAATTGGAGCCTCGGGTGCGGGCGTGTACGGGGCTTGCATGACCGTTGTGATGTTGGTCAATCCGTTTTTGAACGGAGTGATGTCTGTTTTTGCTCCGGTTTCGGCAATCGCATTTGAGGAAAACGGCAAGCCGGCGCTAACCCATGTCATGTTGAAATATGGTTTGCCGCTGTTAGCGATCATGGTTGTGTTTTCGGCGTCTTTGTACTTTCTTGGCGACTGGCTTACGGTCAAGTTTTTTGGCGACCGTTACTCGGATTATTTCGCAACGAATTACGGCGGTAAAAACCAAATCACTTTTTTGATTGGGTTGTCGATGCCGTTGACGACTATTGCCTACGTATTGGCGTGTGGCGTGATGGCAAGTGGGAATCCAAAGTATACGTTCATTAGCTCGGCCATTGGTTTTGCTTCGATCTTGATTTTATGTGGCTCTCTGCAGACTCCGAATCTTGAGCAATGTGCGATTTGTTTCTCGGCTTCCGTCGGCATCATGGCTGTGGCGAGATTGTATTTTTATCTGAATAACTGTAGCGACAAGCGATCCTAATTGAAAATTGCCAAAGGTCTGCCACGAGCGTTCGTCGAAATGCTGGACGAATTCAAGTCGATCCAGTGGTTTGACGAAGTGGGGGTTGACCAAAAGAAATTGGGCAAGCAGGTGTATTTTCGAGATCGAAGTTTTGCGAATTCTCTGGGTTATGCGCTACGCCGAAAGATGGGCTTGGACAAAATGCCTTCAATTCCGGAAAGGGTCGTATCTCATTTCAGGCTGAAATGAAAGACGGCAATACGACTCGTCTGACGCAAATGCTAAATCAGTGTTTTCTTGTTAAACAGGCAACATCTGGTCGAAATTTTAGTCCAGAAAAGTTGCGGGCGATTTTGTGGCGCTAAACGGCAAAAGAAAAAGCGTTTATCGTGTCACGCGAGGGCTTGGGCAAGTTTTAGTATTGCAAGTTAGCGGGCTGGGCGTGGTCGTGAGTGATTGGGCCGCCGAGTGACTAAACTGGGGCTTCGATCCCAATTGTAAAAGCGAATCTGAATCTGAATCTGCTAGGCGGCTTCGAATGAAATCCATGGCGCGACAAATTATTTTGCTTGTTTCCGTATTGCTGTTTTGTTCTGGCATTCTTGTGGGGCAACCATCGGATGATTGGTTCAAGGATTTTGCATGGCGAGAAGTTGGCCCAACGGCAACGGGCGGACGCGTGACGGATATCGCGGTGAATCCCAGCGATGCACACCACATTTTTGTTGCCAGCGCCGCGGGTGGGCTTTGGGAGACGACTAATAACGGGACGACGTGGAATTGTATTTTTGAACGTGAATCCACCACGACCATCGGCGACATTGCGTTGGACCCCAGCAATCCAAAAACGATTTGGGTTGGCACGGGTGAGGCAAACAATCAACGTAGTTCGCTATGGGGCGATGGCATCTACAAATCGACCGACGGCGGTAAAAGTTGGACCAACATGGGGCTGAGCAAGTCGCAGCACATGGGTCGTGTCGTCGTTGACCCAGCGGATACGAATACCGTTTATGTCGCCGCACTGGGAGCCCTGTACTCAGCCAATCCCGAACGCGGTTTGTACAAAACATCCGACGGCGGGAACACTTGGAAGAAAGTTCTATACGTCAATCCAGATGTTGGCGTGGTGGACGTTGTGATTGATCCTGAAAATACATCGACTCTGTTCGCGGCCACTTACCAGCGGCGACGACGGGCTTGGGATTTCGATGGAGCCGGTCCTGGTTCGGCGATTTATAAATCAACCGATGGCGGCGACAACTGGCAGAAACTTGGCGGGGGGCTACCTGCGGGCGAAATCGGTCGAATTGGTTTAGATATTTACGCCAAAGATTCGCGGATTATTTACGCGACCGTTTCGAATCAAAATCCAGCGCCGCCTCGGGCCAACCGTTCACGCAGTCGGCAGTCTGGCGATGCTGGCCAAGCGGCAAGAGCGAAGAAATCAGTATTGAGTGAAGCTGCGATGGACTTTTTGGGAATCACGCCAAGTGATGTCGAACCAAAAGTCATCGATACGCCGCTGGGCATCACGTTTGATTTTTCGGGAGAAGCGATTGTCGTTAAAAAAGTTGCCCCCGGCAGTTTTGCTCAGCGGCAAGGCGTGCGCAGTGGCGACAAGCTCGTTTCAGCCGGAGGAATCGCCTCCACCAATGCGTCGGCGATGAAAGAAATGTTGCAATCGCTCAAGCCCGGCGATCGGCTGGAATTAGTAATCAAGCAGGATCAAGCTGAACGAACGGTAAAGCTGGCCGTGCCCGCGGCGCGACCCGCAAGGCAGATCGGCGGCGAAATTTATCGCTCGGAAGACAGCGGTTTGACTTGGACAAAAATGAACAAGTCTCCCGCCGGAGGTTCACCTGCTTACTACTACGGCCAAATTCGAATCGATCCAAACGACGATAGCCGGCTTTATGTTTTGAGCGTTCCGGTAATGGTATCGACTGATAAAGGAGTGACGTTTAAGAGCAATGGTGCGCCTTCGGTTCACGTGGATCACCACGCCCTGTGGATCAACCCCAAGAACTCGAACCACATCATGCTTGGCAACGACGGCGGCTTCCACATTAGCTACGATCAATCGAAAACGTGGGACTATGTTTTTAACCTGCCGCTGGCTCAGTTTCCCGGCGCTCAATCGAATCGGCGTCGACGAGTTCAAGTTCGCCCGGGCAGCTATCGCGTGGTGCTGAAGGTGGGCGATCAAACTCACGAACAACAATTCGAAATCAAATCACCGTAAAGCGTAATCGATGTGCGTAATCGATTTGCGTAATCGATGTCGTCGATGCGGCGAACGAACAAGTTAGGCGAAAGGCGATTGAGAAACTACCGGGCAAGATGCCTTGGATTCGAAATCATTGCAAACATCAGCGGTAGAAATTCAACTGCCGATCGCCTTAAGCCGAGCGACGGCTGATGGCAGGTTTGGCTGGCAGCAACGCTCGAACGCGATCGGCGATGTAGTGGCTGCTCTCGGGTTTAACGACAAAGTCCGTTGCACCGACGAGCTTTGCATATCGACTGTACCGCAGGCTATCAGTGTTGCTGGTCATGACCACCGGGAAGATGGTGGATGTGGCTTGGGCGAGATATTCCAAAACCATGATCCCACTGCGGCTGGGAAGATTGGAAGCGAGGACGATGGCGTCGGGTTTTTTGACCAAGGCCATCGCGATGGCGACATTTCCATCGGACGCTTGGTAGATCTTGATGCCAGCAGCTTCTAGGCTTTCAGACAATTCGTCTCGAAATCGTTCGTCACGATCGGCGACTAGCACGGAATATGCAGGATTGGGATGCATTGACTGATTTCAATCGGTGTTTGAAAATTGATATACACGGTCGGGCCGCCAAGAACTTTTGCCCAATTAAACGGCGTTGGTTGACGTTGTGGACTTGGGTCCAAACGCCGAATCGTTAATGGTTCGCATGAATTCGCGAGCCCTAACGTGCCGTAGCTGTTCGGCGGCCAGCGTTGCACAGCGAACGAGTTCGGCCAGTGACTGGACATGGAACTTTTTCATCATCTTGGCTCGTTCGCCTTCAATGGTTCGCAAGCCCAGGTCCATTTGGCCAGCGATTGCTTTGTTGGGTTCGCCTCGCATCAGCAGTCGCAGAATTTGACACTGGCGATCTGATAGCTGCGTGTATTGTCGCAACGGTTCGCTGATTCTTTTTGGCGATCGTGCGACGATTGTTTTGTTCATCGAGAACACTTTGAAGATTACCCTGGCAATCCCGTTTCCGTCGATTGGTTTGTTGATCACGTGCAGGGCACCCATGCAGGCCGCGTGAAAGACCGCTTCTTGGTCGTTTTCGGGCGCGATAACAATGAGTGCAAGGATCTCGCGAAGCTTCAGAATAATCTGCGGTACGTCAAAGACCTCGGGAGAATCGTAGTCGAGCACGATGCACAGTTGTCCGTCTTTGTCCATCAAGTCAGTTGCTTGCGACAAATGGGATGCGTACTGTAGTTTCGCGTCGAAGCCAACTAACGCGTCTGTGATGCGTTTGGCGAAACTATTGCTTTTAGAGACGACCAACACGGTGGACGGTTTGGTCGATGCGGCCAGTTTGGAAACAGGGCTATTGGGTGGAGGAACGATCATGCCGGTCTCGTATGCTGTTTGGTAGGAGATTTCGATTGCTGGTTTGAACGCCTAAATTTTCGATTTGCCTATCGATGTCAACGATGTTTGAGCTCGATTCCAAACTCAGGTTGAAGAAGAATTCCGACGCGAAATGGACCGCCTGAATACTGTCGTCATTAAACCAAGTGTGAAATTGAATTTTCCAATCGAGGCGATGCGAGCTTTGCGGCTTCGATGCTTCGGGTCAATCGAGAATCAGCGTCATCAAGGGGGCGTGAACTGGATTTGCGGAAAACCGCAAATCGGCCGGTGCGGAATCGCACGCAAACCATAATTCAGGGTATTTGGGGAGGCTCGACGAGGCCAACGAGTCGACCTGCGACGTAGAGAGACCGGTCGGAGACTACTGCTGGCCCATGATTGCCATCACGAACAGCGTCGCCAGTGTGATGAAGACGGCGGGCAAAACCATCATATCGATTGCTTGATAAAAGCCAATTGTTGTACGTCGCATATCAATTCCCTCAAAGTTGATGTTTCCGGACAAAAGGGTTATCGATTGTCGCCGCGAAAACTTGCTACTACTTTGGAGGTAAAAAGCAATTCAGATTGCGTTGAGCGTAAATTGTGGGATTTGTGAAGACATGGACGTAAAGGAGGAGGCTACGAGTCCTAATTTTTCTGTGTTTCACAGATTTGGCGAGCGAATTTACTGCTCGAAACCGCTCGAAAACCTAACCGGAACAATCCACTAGCAGGCGCGGATTTTTAGAGCCCTGATTGAATCAATTCCTGGGTGACGTTGGCCGCGACGAATCGCAGGACTGTTTGGGGCGAGTGGTGGAGGAGCGGTCGCTCGATCTCAGAGGCTGAGAATGAATTTTCGACGAATCGATCGAAATGCTGGCGCACGACCGGTTTGCCAAGATCCCACATGCTGTCAGAGGCGGCTAGTACGACGGTTTCGGCACTGTCAACGAATGCAACTGACAGACCAATTCGCATCGGTGCCGATGATTTGAATTCGTTGACGGTCACGATCGCGATCGCATCGGCGTTATAGTCTCTGGCCATTTTGGCAATTTCGGCTTCGTTAAATTTACCTTGCACGATGTTGTTGGAGTGAGCGCTTAAACGAATATGGCGCGGAGCGACGACCTCGAACATTTGGCGTTGGCGAAATTGGTTGGCGAGTTCGGCGATAAGCTTTTGTTGAGTTTCATAGCTGCCGTCACTAATTCCCGTTGCGATCATCAGCACGCGTTGAAGACGACGGCCTGAAACTCGAGCGTCGTTGGAAACACGCTGGTTCATCATCGGTTCGGGCAGGATTTCAATTTCGGGCTTTGACAGACTGGCGACGAGGCTGTCCCAATTAAAGCCGCAGCAACCGCTGAAGAAAAACATGGAAAACGCCAGAGGCAGTAGCATTAGTTTGGATGGTTTGGCGGCCATGGCGTTTTGGATCTTCTGTGCGAAATAAAAAAGGAAGTGGCAGCGTTCGTCGGCGACTGGCCTTGCGGAATCTCAGTTTGGAATCGATTGGAATCAAAGGGATTTGAAGGCCAGCAGCAGTTTCGTTTGCGAGAGATTTTAGTTTTGGCGGGGGCCGGAAATTTTCTGAAACAGCGCCGCGTCAAGATTCGATTCGATCGTTTGCAGAGCCGCCTCGGATTCTTGGCGGATTCTTTTGTTCGTGGCCAATAGGTCATCAATTTGCACTTGGAGCTTGGCGGTCATTTTTCGCAATCGCAAAATTTCCTTGAGCCCGTTGGCAAGCTTGCTGTCGGTTCGCTTATGGGCACGTCGTTCATCCAAAAGCTGCCGCCAGAGGTCTTGTCGTTCGGCTTTGCCGGTTTCAATTTGGTGTTCTAAAAGTGCGATTAACTTCTGTTGCCGCAGGCTAATTTCCGTGGCTGTTTCGTTTGGCGAACGAAGCAGGTCGCCGCGCATTTTGACGGCCACACTGCCGGACGATTCTATTTGACGGACCATGGGGGGCGGAGGCTGATGGCCGGGGCGAAGCGGTGGTAATTCTGAATGGGTCGAGTAGTTGCCGGGTGGATTCATGCCGGGTGGCTGGGTTGCCTGAATTTGTTCAAAACTCTGAGGCACATCCGGGATAGGCAACTGCTCGGTCGTCGGTGGTGGTGGTTCGGCTTGGACAAAGGTGGCGAGGCTGACATCGTTTCCGTCAACAATTTCGCTCGCTGATGCCGCGGGCTTTTTTTCTGGTTGAGCGTTGGCTTGATTTCTGGATGTTGGGCGGAGTGTGGCTGATAAAAGGTGTCCAAACGGTGATGTTCCCGATTTGGCCGGCCCCGAACATCCCACGAGCGCGGTGAATATGACGAATGCCAATAGAACGACCGACGATCGAATCAGAAGAAACGATCGTTGCGGCTGGAGTGTGGTCGAGCGGTTGGTGGGCTGGAGCATGTCTGCGTCGCCGTGGTCACGGATTGGGCTGGGGCGTTTATTCATAGTCACACCGGATGACCATTTTTTCTCCGCAACTGCAGACGACTTCAATGGAGTCAACCTGCGAGCCAGTTCTGTGTAGCTTGATTGAGTGCCCCGAGCCATTGGTCTGGGCTGGCGATGACGCCGGGCCGACGGCTACGAGTTTGCCGGTCGTTTGAGTTGCCGATTGCGATCGAATAATTGTGGAGCGTTTGTTGTTCTTGATCACGTTCATGTGGTTTCCAATATTTTGTATTGATTCAATCAGTCGGCGAAGGTTAATTGAGCGTTGAAAGCTAGTTGAGTATTGATTGCGGCCGAGTTCCGGTTGTCAGTCATTTTGAATCTTGGTTGGCAGGTTTGGTGGTTCACATTGCTTTAAAGTGAAGCGTTGACGAGTTCCTTCAGGCGAAACTTTGCCCCTGCTAGAACGCGAGAAACTCGCGATTCCGAAATATCGATGACGCTGCCAATTTCAGCTAACGTCAGGTCTTCGGTGTAATACATGACCAGGACCAAGCGTTCTCTTTCGGGAAGCCTTTGAATGCAATCGGCCATCAACTTCTTGAGTTCTTGCTTTTCAATCTCTCGCTCAGGTTGGTCCTCGCCGGTACGCCAGCCGGAATGGATGTTGCAATATAAATCGTTCCAGTCTTGCGGCTTGGAAAACCGCATCGCTTCCAAAACCTGCAGGATCTTTTCGACGCCCAGACCGGTTTCGTCGGCGAGGGTTTCGGGCGTGACCGGAGGCGGCAGGCTTTCGTAGGCCCGTTTGACCTGTTTAATGTGTTCGAGCATTTTTTGTGGCAGCGGCGAGTTCTTGCGCATCTCGTCAACGATGGCTCCGCGAATGCGTGGAAAGCAATAGGTGCGGAACGTGACGCCTCGCGAGGCATCAAAGGAGTTTGCCGTTTCAACCAGCGCGACGATGCCCGCTTGCTCGAGGTTTTCTTTGTCGTAGTGACTTGGCAAACCCACCGTTACCGTGCTCAAAATTTTTCGAACGTAGTCAAGATTATCCAAGACCAAATGATCGCGAAGCTGATTGTCTAAAACGTTTTTGTATGTTTTTATTGCCTGGTTCATGGCTTTTCTTTTTTCGAAGTTGTTCCGGTTGGGAATGGTGAACTTCAGCGTCAGGAAGTTGCTGAATGGCAGGTTTTTAAAAAGGGTTTATCGAATGAGTTGATTTGTTGGATTGGCTAGAGGCGTTTGTCGTTGGCGACCTGAATCACGCTGATGCCAAACGCGACAATTGCGCCGCTGAGACAGGCGGAAACGAACGCACGCCACAAAATGATCTCCGGTGCCAGCCCGGTCGACATTCCGATGATCGAAACCAAGCAGGCGGTCATTAGACCGAAGATTTTGCTGAGCGGCCCGATGCGTTTGATTCGTCGATTGGCAATTTGACTGTCGAGACTCATGCATGTTGCTCCTCAAATGCGGGTGATTGGTTTTCATTTGCAAGTTGTTGCGACTGTCTGAAGACATCGTCATTGCGGATGACCGAAATGGGTTCAATCAGCAGATCGTGCGGGATCTCGCTGTACGAAACGATGGAAACTTGGGGCAGCGATCGGTAAACGGTTTGTCGAAATGCAAGACGCAGTGACGAGTCGACCAGCACGGCGGCGGAACCGTTTTTGATCGACGCCAATTCCCAACTGGATTTCAATTTGTCGACTAAGTTGGCCAGTTGGTCAGGCTGCATGACAATCATCTGACCGTTGGAATCTTGCCGCAGGCGGTGCTCCAATTTGGGCTCCAGCAGCATGACGCAAACGCGGCCGGTGTCGTCGCGGAATCGTTCGACGATAATCGCGCCCAGATCCGTTCGCACTTGTTCGGTAAGTTCGGCAACGTCTTTGGCTTGGCTGTAGTGGTGCACGCATGATTCGACAATTCGTTCCAGCGGAGCGATCGAAATGGACTCTCGCAGCAGACGGATGAGCACTTGATGGAGCACGCCGGCTTTGAGTCCTTCGGGTTTCACTTCGCCCACAATCGTCGGTGCGGATTCTTTCAGCTTGTCCAGCATTTTTTGAAGGTCTTCACGGCTCAGCAGATCTTCGGCGTGTCGTTTTAGGCATTCACCCAAGTGGGTCGTCAATACGGAGGCAGCATCGACGACGGTAAAGCCAGCGATCTCGGCAGCGCGACGGTTGGCTTCGGTCACCCATTTGGCGGCCAAACCAAAGGCCGGGTCCGTTGTGTCTTGACCAGGGATATTGGCCTTGAGGTTGCCCGGGTTAATCGCCAAGTATTCTTGAGCTTGAATGGAGCCTTTGCCGACCACGCGACCGCCAATTTTTATTTGGTAGTCGGAGACATTGAATTTCATGTTGTCGTGGACGCGAACTTTGGGGATCCAGATTCCAAATTGGCCACCTAGGTCGCGGCGAAGCGTAGCAATGCGTTCGACGATGCTTTTGCCGGTTTTGGGTTCGACCAAACTGATCAGTCCAACGCCGATTTCGACAACGATTCGGTCGTGCTGCAGGAAACTGCTCAGATTTTGTTCGTCGGTCATTTGAGGTTCAGCGCCCTGTTCTGCCGCGGCCTGTTCCTTGGGTTCGTCGGGTTTGCTGGCGATCTGTTGTCCGCGGCGAGTCGCGAAAAAGATGACAGCGGCGATTCCAATAAACGGAAGTTTGGGCAGGCCGGGAACCAGAGCCAGGGCCAGCAGCACGAAAGCGCCGGTGTACATAGCGCGGTGGCCTTGAATCATTTGTCGGCCGATTTCTTGGCCAAGGTTTGAGTCCGAGGAAGACTTAGTGACCAAGACACCCGCACTGGCAGCGATCAGAAGGGCAGGAACCTGCGACGACAGTCCGTCACCGATCGTCAAAATGGTGTAAACCTGCAGGGCGTCGCCGAGAGCTTGGCCGTTGGTGATCGCCAGCAAGACGCCGCCGATGACATTGACTGCCATGATGACCAAGCCGGCGATCGCGTCACCGCGAACGTACTTACTGGCACCGTCCATCGCTCCAAAGAATTCAGATTCGGCGGCCAAGTCGGATCTTCGTTTTCGGGCTTGGGCTTCGTTAATGGCTCCAACATTCAATTCGGCGTCGATGGCCATTTGTTTACCGGGCAACGAGTCGAGCGTGAATCTTGCGTTGACTTCGGAAATTCGCGTGGCACCTTTGGTGATTACGATGAACTGAATGGTGACCAAGATCAGGAAGACGACACAACCGACGATTAGGTTTCCACCGACGACCAAATCGCCGAAGGCGTCGACGATTTTACCGGCGTTCCCATCCAAAAGAATCAGGCGCGTGGTCGCGACGTTCAGCGCCAATCGGTACAGCGTCATTAGAAGTAGCAATGACGGGAAGACCGAGACATCCAGCGGTCGTTTGGCGTTCAGGGTCGTCAACAATAATAGGATCGCAATGGCGAGGTTGGTCGCCAAGAACGTGTCCAACAAGAACGCGGGCAACGGCACGATCAGCACGACCAGGGTCGTGAGAAAGGCGGCCGAAAGCCACGTTTCGCTTTGTTGGGCGAATCCGAAATTAATGGAAGACTTAGAAATGGCTATAAACTCTGTTAACTGGTTGTTGTTGAAAGTTGGTCGCCCAATGAACTTTGCAGTTGGGCGAATCCGAAATTAATGGAAGACTTAGAAATGGCTATAAACTCTGTTAACTGGTTGTTGTTGAAAGTTGGTCGCCCAATGAACTTTGCAGTTGGGCGAATCCGAAATTGAATGAATCCAAAATCCATAAGCGTCAAGTGAAAAAGCTGCTGACCAGTGTTTTGGAAATGAGTTGCCAGCCGTCGACCAAAACGAACAGCAAAAGCTTGCACGGTGTTGAAACGATCACTGGCGGCATCATCATCATTCCCAACGACATGAGGATTGTGGAAATCACCAGGTCGATCAGCAGGAACGGGATGTAGATGCAAAAGCCCATGATGAACGCGGTTTTTAATTCGCTGATGATGAACGCGGGGATCAAAACCTTCAGCGGCACTTCGGCGGCTGAGCCAGGTTGGGGCATTTCGGACAGGTCCACGAACAGTTGCAAGTCATCGCCACGAGTGTGGACGGTCATGAATTCGCGGATTTCGATCGTGCAGACTTCGAGCAATTCAGTGATGCCGAAATCGGCTTTGGTTTCTTCGTTGGCTTGAGCTTCCATGTAAGGCTGGATGCCTCGTTCGTTGATTCGTTCCAGCGTGGGTGCCATGACGAAGAGCGTCAAGAAAAACGATAATCCCAGCATGACCTGGTTGGGTGGGATTTCAGTTGTTGACAGGGCTCGTCGCACAAACGACAGCACGATGACGATCCGAGTGAAGGCGGTCAGGCTAACCAAGGCCGCCGTTGCAAAGCTCATCGCGCCCAAAAACAGAGCGATTTGAATGGGCGGCGCGAGTTCGCCGAACGCGTCTGAAGCCTCGACCGAAGCCTCGACCTGTCCTAGTAATATTTGAAAATCCAACGGGATCATCGAATTGGCCTCCTGCCAAAAATTGGCTTGCGTGAACCGGGGAGAACACGTTTGCACGAATCGGTCGCGATATTGACCGATAAAACTAAATCAAACCTTTAAACCAAACTTCAAGAGTGCGGCTTCCATTTGTTCGCGAATCGCTTCGGTATTGCGAGCCGCTTTTTCATTGGCAGTCGCTTCACGTTTTTTGACCGGTTCCGCCTGCTTTTGTTTTTTGATCAGCGTGTCTCGAGAGTAAACTGCCGGTTCGCGCTGCGGTTGCATCTCGCGAAGCTGCGTGTGGAAATCGGGTTCGGGTTGGGGGCTAGATTGGGCAAAGGGTTCGCTGATTTCCGAATACGATTCCAGTTTGTCAGCAAACGAATCGGATAAGTGTGTCACTGATTTAACCCCCGTCGGGTCCAATGCCACGAGTAGCCGTTCGCTATCGACTTTGACCAGCATCAAGTTTGATTTGCCGGGTAGCTTGAGCGAACTGAGTACTTCGAATTCCGTTGAGTCGGCGGGTGGCTTGTTCGCGTTTGGTTTTAGCCAAGCTTTGGCGACGAAAATGAATCCAACGCCGAAGGCGAGAACAAACAGCGTGTTGTAGCCAATTTTTTCGATCAACTCTCTGGACACGCCCTCAGATTTAAAACCAAGACTGGCGAGTTCTTGATCCGAATCGTTATCGGTTGGCGACGTTTGGGAGTTCAAAGATTCAGTTGCCATGTCCAATCGCTCGGTGGCAGTCGTCCCGCGGTTGGGAACCGCATCGGACCGCATGGCTTGGAAAGCATTTCTCACGCCCCCCAAGTTGTTTGCGGCAACTGGTTCTGCCGACGGCAAGTCGCCCGAAGAAGCAGGGAATGGTAGCGGATCGTAACCACGATCGCCGAGTGGCTGTCGACTGGGACGGGTTCTGGATTCGTAACTGGCTCGCTGCAGCGCGGGATCGATGGTAACCGGTCGAGCGATCGGCCGCGAATCGCTGCGCAGATCTTGCGGCTGATAACCGCTGGGTGCGGGTGAGTTTCGGCGAATTCGAGCGCTCGAGTTCGAGGGCGTGGTGGTGGATTGCATTTGCGGTTGTTGATCAGAAAACGACTGCCGTGGCAACGTCTGAAAATCAACCGACGGTTGGCCTGCCTGCGAAAATGCGACCGACGGTGATAGCGCTGCCATACAAACAGCCATGGCCAGTGAGCGAAAGTGTTTTTGATTCATCGTTACCATCCTTGGCACCACCGTTGCTAATTATTGTTTTGAACACTGAGAACACGGATTGCAAAACATCCGTCCACGACGACGACTTCGCCGGTGGCCAAAGTCACGCCTTGGGCCTTCAGTTCGATCGGAGCATCAATTTCTCGGTCCAGCTCGATGACCGAGCCCTCGTTTAATCGCATCAATCCTTCGATAGGCAATTGGGCTCTGCCCAGTTCTGCCGTCACGGCAATTTGTATATTTTGCAGTCGATTCAAATCGCCGGTTGGGTTCGACGACGGAGTCTCTTCGAGCGACTGGTAGTCAGGTGCATTCACCTCCACATCGCCGTCGGCCACGTCCTGGTTGTTGGCATCTGCAGCGGTTTGATCGGTGGCGTCTTCTGGCAAATTTTCTTCGGTTTCGGTAGTCATTGTCCGGGTTCCAACACTTTCTGGAGTTTGAGAATCTGCTGGTTAAGTTTTCTTCCGGGCCATGCCGTAAAAACGGGCTGGCGATTGGCTGCGATTTCCAGCGGCGACGAAACGGGTTGGTCCAAAACAACGATGTCACCGGGGCTCAGCTGAGTTAAATCCGCCATATCAATTTCGGCGTTGCCAAGCGTTGCGACCAGTTCGACGTCGATCGTAGAAATGGTTTCCTTGGAGATCGGCTGCGACTGCGAAGCAGCGGAATCGGCGGCTTCGTAACCGACCAAGGTTTGCGTTCGAACGTGTGGCAAAATCAACTGAACGACCACCGTCGATTCGCCAACTTGGACTCGAAGTCGGCAGACTAAAACCTGTTCGTCGGCGGGTAGGATGCGGCTGCGGTCGGGATGCGGTTCAAAATTTCCAATGTTAAAAGGAAGCGTTTCTTGGCTGGGCCAGCCTTCGCTCAGGCTGACGATGAACATCTCGAAAATCAATTTAGTGATCGACACCTCGACCGACGTCAGCGGTAGCTGGTTGGTTTCTGAATCGCAGCCGCCTAGAACGTCTAAAACCAAAATCCGTATTTGCTTGTTTTCGCTAACCAGCAAACAGGGGATCGCGTCCTCGCCAAAGGTGAGTTCAGTCGCGCTACAGGGGTTGGCCCAGCTGGCTTGAATTTCGCCAAAGGACTTGGCGTCGATCGATTCGACGCCGGGCTCAATTTTTGTTTGCGACATCATGGCCCATTGATCGACCATCATGTCGGCGGATTTTTTGGCCCAACTGTTTAACTTTTGCCGTAGCGGAAGTTTAACGCGAGCGGCAGCAGCGAAGTCATAAGGTTGTAATGTTTCGGAGCTCATTGGACGTGGAACTCTCCAAACAAGACGTCCTGAATGCGTTCGATTCCATCGTCGAACAGGACCTTGTTAAAAAAATCTTGCAGCTCGCGGCGGATTTGGTTGCGACCGAAGCCTTGCAGATCGTCAACGCTCTTTTCAGCCAAGTTAATTTGAATCCAGTTTTTGAAAACCAGCTTTTTCTCTTCGACCATCTTTTCGATTTCTTCTCGCTGCGATTTAGCGACTTGCAGGGAAAAGCTGAGCTGCAAAAATCGGCTAAACCGAGCTTCGGCCAGGTTGACGGTGACTTCATCGAAAGGAATAAAGTCGACCTCTTCTTCAAGGTCCGGCACGGCCATGCCTTCGGGTTCTTCCGATGGCACGTTGCTGGCGCTGATTTGCTTGATCACGAACGGCAGTGACAATCCAGCGCCGACGGCCGAGATGGACACGACCAGCAAAATGATCAGGCCGCCCATGCCACCGGACTTCTTTTCGCCTTCTTCTTGTGGTTCTTCTTCAGCCATTTGATTTTGCTGTAGTTGGTTTGACGGCTGCGTTGATGGCGGAGCCGAACGAACGCGTGACTTGGATAGGCCGAATCGATTGCGATCGCCAACCCGGCGACTCTGTGCAATCCGTAAAGTTTGCCTATCCTGCAGTGTCATCGGCGAGGCGAAATCGGATGTATAAAGCAAATCAACGCGGGCGTAGATTTTGCGGTGGCCCGCAATTCGATGCAGAAGTTCCGATCTACGAAGGATTCAAGGCGAGGTGAGGACGATGACAATCGCGTCGGGAAAGTTCCACTGACCGGCAGAGTCGGCACTACCGTCAAAGTTCAGTTGGTGACGGCGGTCGGGTGGTACACAGAAATAGAGAGGGAGCAAAATGCTAAATGGAATCTACAGCGGCGCGACTGCGTTGGATAACTACAGCCAACAGCAGGAAGTCATTTCTACCAACTTGGCTCATCTGAATACGCCCGGTTACCGTCGCGAATTTTTGTCGTTCGAAGAAAAAATGTCAGGCGGGGACAATCCGCAGCTGCAACCAGGTTCGAACATCAGTGCGCGTTCGACCGATTTCTCGCCCGGCGTGAAGCAACAAACTGGTCGACAGTTGGACCTCGCGATTGCCGGCGATGGTTTTTTTGTTTTCGAAGGCGAGCAAGGAAACGTTTTTTCGAAGAACGGGATTTTGTATCGCGATCCCGGTGGCAAATTGGTCAACGGAGATGGCTTTCCGGTGTTGGATGACGGAGCACCGATTGAGATTCCTGATGACGTGTCGAGTGTGGATTTGAGCATCAGTCCCGACGGGCAAGTCAGTGCCAATGGTACCGTCTTTGGAACGATCTCGATCGTTAGTTTCGACGATCCGCGGCTGCTAAATTCCGATAGCCAAGTTTACTTTCGAATAGGAGAAGCTACCGAGGTTCCGTCGGAAGATTCGTCAATTTTGCAAGGCACCCGAGAGCTGGCAAATTCTCATTCGGTGACTGAGTTGATCAGTATGATCGTGGGATCGCGCGGATTTGAGGCGGCTCAGCGAGCCATTCGAACATTATCCGATGCGATGCAAGAAAACATTCGAAGCTAACAATTGAATTTGGCAGGTGAAGTTGACAGGCCCCGGCGGGCGAGGTTTTGCGAGCGAGCATTTTTCTCGCAGTTAAAAACACGATCGAGTTATTTCAAGGAAGAACGACTCCATGCTAAAAGCATTTTTCTCAAGCGCAACTGGAATGCGCGCTCAGGAACTGTTGATCGACAATACGGCCAACAACTTGGCTAACGTGAACACGACTGGTTTTAAACGAAGCACGGTCGAGTTTGCTGACTTAATTTACGACGCGGCCAAGCTACCGGGTGCACCGGGGGCCAATGGACAAAATGCACCAATTGGACTGCAGATTGGCGGTGGCGTTCGACCGGTCGGCACCACAAACGTTTTTACCCAGGGACCACCGGTTGAAACGGGGGTTGAAACTCACATGGCGATTCAAGGCGACGGGTTCTTTCGAGTCACGATGCCCGACGGCAGTTTTGGATACACTCGCGATGGCACATTTGTGCGTGATGCCAACGGCTTGATGGTCAATGGCGATGGGCTTCCTCTGGATCCTGTCATCACCATTCCGCCAACGGCTCAAGAGATGTCGATCGCGAGCACCGGCGAAGTCAGTTTTTTGGAAAACGGTGTGAACAACCAAGTAGGAGCCATTCAGCTGTTCCGTTTCGCTAACCCAGCTGGTCTGCGCCAACGTGGTGGAAATATCTTTTCGCAAACCGAGGCCTCCGGTCCAGAACTGGTCGGGGTTCCTGGAAGTGCGGGCTATGGAACGCTTCGGCAAAATGCCAGAGAGGGTTCGAATGTTGAAGTCGTTGGTGAAATGGTTTCTTTGATTACCGCTCAACGTGCCTACGAAATTAATTCGCGAGCGATCCGAGCGGGTGACGAAATGCTATCCAACACTAGCCAAATTGTGAGGTAGATCGATGTTACGTTTTCAGGCGATGAGTCTTTGGCTGTGCGTTTTGCACGCCAGTTTGTTTTCGGTTTTTGCGGCTGGCCTTTTCGGTCAGGTCGCAATCCAGATGTCCGATCAACCCACGAACGTGATAGGCAGCACTGTCACGCTGGGCGACATTGCAACGGTCCGGTGTGATAACCCATCGATCGCCGCGAAGCTTCGAAAGATTGATGTTGAAGGTTTTTCCAAAGGGCAGGACTCGATTTCAATCTCTCGAGATCAAGTGCTGATTCGCATTCAGTTATCTGGTTATCAGATAAATACCAGTGACGTGATCGGGGCTGATTCGGTCATGGTTCGGCGGAGCGTCGCGCGAGGTTTGCGAGACAGTATTCAGCAGGCGGTCCAGCAACAAATCGTTTCTCAATATGGGATCGCCGCACAGGATCTTCAGGTGACGGTGGACCCGAAGTATAAAAGTTCGACGAGTATCGCAAGCTTTTCATCCATTTCGGTTTCGCCTTGGCTGCGTCCAGACCTTCCGCTCGGGCGTCAGTCGGTCACCATCAGCGCGACTGTGGCCAATCAAGTCAAAAATTTCAACGTTCCAATCACGGTCGCGGTTATGCGCGAGTTAGCGGTTGCCAGCCGTGAAATCAACGCGGGAACAGAACTGACGCCCGATGACATTCGCCCAGTTCGCAGACCGATATCGTCCAAGGCCAATCGTTACTTGACGGTGCAGCAGGCGATGGGGCAAGTCGCGAAAAACAACATTGAAAAGTACGGTTTGGTCACTCCCAATTTGGTCCGAATCACCAATGCGAACGACGACGTGATCATTCGGCGAAACGCGATGATCAACGTCGTTGTCGAACGCAATGGTCTTAGTGTCACGCTTCGCGATGCCAAAGCGATGTCCGATGGAAAACGAGGCGGACGGATTCAAGTTCAAAACCCGAACACGGGCGAGCGAATGACGGCGTTGGTGGTCAATTCATCCACGGCGAAAATTTATTGAACACGTTTTTCGCGTTGGCCACAGCGGCTCCTCCCCGCAAACGAAGTGCCGGCATTTTAAAAAACAAGCCAGCTGGAATTTACTAGGAATCGATTGCCATGAACCATTTCAAAAAACTATTCCTCGCGTCGATCTGCTTGATGCTGGGGGCGGTAATTTCACCAGAAAAGTTGAGCGGACAGACGCCGTCGATTTTTGAACGGCGAGACCACCAGCGATTTAATTTAATCGCCGACGTCAAAGCAAGGCGGCCGGGTGACCTGTTGTTTGTGACGATTGTCGAGCAATCGGACGTGAACAATATTGATCAGCGTCGTTTGCAAAAACAAAATGCCGCGAACTCCGTTGGCGACGGGGGTTTTTCCGTGGGCGGTGATCTTGGGGCGGCCGCCGGCAGTCTCGGATTCACTCAGGATTCATCGGCCAATCGACAAATCACCGGCAACACTCAATATCAGAGTCAGCGCGGTTTTGTGGACCGATTTACGGTGCGTGTGATCGATACGCTGCCCAACGGGAATTTGGTCATCGGTGGCCGCCGGGATGTTGCGTTGGAAGGTGATACGCGGCGATTGGTTTTGACGGGGATTGTGAGGGCGGTTGATGTCAGTCCCAACAATGTGGTTTCTTCGGGGCAGATTTCTGACCTTTCGATTCGGTATGAATCAACGGGCCACGGCAATACGGAACAGAGTTTCGTAAATCAGGGATGGCTGAGCAGGAAGGTGAATAAGTGGTGGCCTTATTGATCGTGCGTTTTCGTGCCGCGTTTTGTTTTAAGTTTTTGGTTTACCCTTTCAGGCAACGCGATGTTTGTTTTTATCAGAATTTTTTCTGTCACGTTCGCCGCAGCGATCGCGTTCATTCTGTTGGCGACTTCCGGTTTGCAAGCACAGATCGCGCCGATTCAAAACGCGTTGCCCCAATCGTCGTTCAATCAAGCCCCCATGCAGCCGCAGCAACCGATGCTGCAAAACTTCGCTCCGACTCAATTCGCTCAAGGCAATGTTCCGTCGGTTCGTATTAAAGACATCACAACGATCGAAGGCCACCGATCGAATCGGGTCAAAGGCTACGGCTTGGTCTTTGGTCTGAAAGGGACCGGAGGCAAATCGGAGTTCACACGCGACGCGCATCGCAACGCATTGTTGAAATTTGGAATTCAGGCGGCAGAAGTTCCCGCGGGCAGCGTGGGGGTGGTGATGATCGTGGCCGAAATTCCAGCCTTCATGAAAAAGGGGCAAAAGGTCAACGCCTCGATCGCCGTCGCGGATGATACCAACAGCTTGGTCGGTGGAATTTTGGTCGATACCCCCTTGGAAGGCATGGACGGCCGAACCTACGCGGTGGCCGGCGGGCCTGTGAATTTAAGTGGTTTTTCCGCGTCGGGTGCTGGCGGTGGCGTCAGTAAAAATCACGATACCTCGGGCAAGGTTGAGGCTCAAATCGAAGTCGAAATGGACACCGAGCCAGCGTTTCCAACCGACAAATATCGTTTGCTGTTGTTAAACAAAGACTACGCTACGGCTCATCGAATCGCCAACGAAATCAATCGATACTTTCCCGGAAGTGCTTGGGCGGGCGATCCGAGTCGTGTTGAAGTTACGTTTCCGCAATCGATGATGCATGACAAGCTTGGGTTCGTGACCAAGATCGGCAGCTTTACCGTGGCGCCCGACGAACCGGCTCGAGTCGTGATCAATCAGAAAACGGGGACAATTGTCGTGGGGCAAAACGTGAAACTGTCGCGAGTTGTTTTTGCCAATGAAAACTTGGTCATCACAACCAATGAAACTCCGATCGCCAGTCAGCCGGCTCCATTCTCCGACGGCCAGACCGCGATCTTGCCAAGGACTCAGCTGACCGCCACCGAAACTGGGGGAACCTACAACCAACTGTCACACAATTCGACCGTCGGCGACCTTGCCAATATTCTCAACACGCTGGGCGTTCGGCCGCGCGACCTGATAAATATTTTCCACGATCTTCGAGCCTCGGGAGCGCTGCAGGCTCAGCTGATTCTGGAGTAAGGCGATCGGCAGTTGAATTTCTACCGCTGATGTTTGCAACGATTGCGAAACTTGGGCATATCGCCGGGTAGTTTCTCAATCGCCTTTCGCCCAACGTTCCAAACGATCTGTTTAATTGAAAGTGAATCATGAATAGCCATGTTTCTGGCATTGCCGGAGGAAATCCCGTTGAACGTCTTCAGCAGTTGGTCGGGCAACGCGAGCAGGTCGCGGGAAATCGCAAAGTATCGGCCGGGCTGCAGGATTTGAACGAGATCGAGGCTGCGGCAAAAGAATTTGAATCCGTTTTCCTTTCGCTGATGTTAAAGGAAATGCGAAACACGTTGGATCAGGAAAACGGCGGGCTTTTTGCGGGTGAGGGGAGTGATACGTATGGCGGTATGTTTGACATGTATATGAGTCAACATCTGGCTAAGTCTCAGCCTTTGGGGATTGGTAATGCGGTAGGTCGAGCGCTTCAGGGGTACACGCAAGTTAATAATTCATAGCCCAATAACGCAAACTTGACCCAAATCGTTCGATAACGTTGGGTGACGAAATAACGAAGGGCGTACCAAAGGACCGTGAGGACCAAATCGATGAACCAGATTCAAATATCAGACGACGTGATTGATTTTTTACAGTCACATCTGAAGCAAGAATTAAAACTGTTGGATGTCGCGATCGATTCGGCAAAAGAGGTCAGAGAAATTTTACGAGTGCGGCGCGGAGTTTCGAAACCATCCGCGGATGATTCGCCATCCAAATCGGAAACTGATTCTGGTGAAGCTTTGTCATCAACCCAAGATCAAGCACGCTTGTTAAGTTTGCAAAATGACATCGCGCGGTCGGCCGGACTGATCGTGGATAGTCGAAAAGAGTTAGCCGCCGTGCTGGCTGCCGCAGCACCGGAACACTCGTCGCCTTCATTGCGACAGGTCGCTGCGGGCGTCGCCGAACCGGCCAAGAGCCAATTGCTGCGTCTGCGGACAGAAGTTCGCGAAAAGCTGACCCAGTTTCAAGCGATTTCGATGAGCAACCAAACTGTGCTGGTTTATTCGTTGGATTACTACAGCCAACTGCTGGGAGGATCGAACCAAACCAGTGGCTACGATGCCAGCGGTCAAGCTGCCAAAAACGGAGTCAGTTTCCGCTACAACCAAGCCGGTTAGCCGTTAGAAATCGATCGCGTGAGGTGTGAGTAATACAAAGTGTTGAGGCGGCTGTCCGCCATTTTTTAGCGGACCAAAGACAGCGATTCAGTGGCGTCGCTTGTTAACGTTTAACTAGGGCCTAGCGAGGGTAAGCAGTGAATTTTGGAATAGGTTTATCAGCGTTGCGAGCCAGCCAGTTGGCGATCAATACGATCTCGAACAATTTGGCAAACGCCAGCACGGAAGGTTACCACCGGCAAGAATCGGTCAATGAAACAAGGCGTTCGCAACGGATTGGCGACCACTTGATTGGGTCGGGAGTCAACGTTGCGGAGATCCGTCGGCATCGAGATTTGGTCGCCGAGCGGGCCGTTACGAACGTCACTGCCGATGTCTATCGAGTTGAACAAAGTCTGTCGATTGAATCAAGAATCGAATTATTGCTGAGCCCGGGCGAGGGTTCGATTCAGAATACGTTAAACGGAATGTTCGATGGTTTTTCTAGGCTTTCGGCGAATCCGGGCGATGTGACGCTGCGCGAGTCGATTTTCTTTGAAGCCAGCAATCTTGCGGCTCGGCTGCGCGAAACGTCCGGCGAATTGCTGGACATGAAGAATGGAATCAAGCAGCAAGTCGACGTCGAGATCGACGAATTGAATCTCGAGATCAAAGAATTGGTTGACATCCAAAATCGAATCCGTACCACCACAGACCGGCAGTTGCCCAGCGATCTGCTGGACCGTCGCGATCAATTGATCAATCAAATTGCCGAGCGCGTCGATGTCCAGCGTTTTGAATCGGCACAAGACCCGCTGGGGGTCGCGTTGGCAGGAAACTCGGTGATTTTAGGTGTCGCTGAATTTCGTTTTGAGGCGGTGACGAACTCGGACGGTGAAATTCAAATTCAACTGGAGAACGGCGACCGAGCGTTGCCTATTGCCGGTGGTAGGGTGGCTGCGTTGTTGGAGGCCAATAATGGTTTTATCGATGGCTTTTCAGATCAGTTGGACCAATTTGCCGGCGAATTGATTCAACATGTTGACCAGTTGCATGCTAAAGGCGTTGGCATTGATGGCCCGTTCGATGTCTTGCGTGGGACTCGGTCAGTCACCGATTCGGGCCAGCCGTTGTCGCGATCGGCCGCCTTTGACGTGACCGCGGGCGAGTTATTCGTGACTGTGACTTCGGAAAGCGGCGAACGTCGTACGACTGGGATCGCCATCGACCCAAGGACCGATTCGCTGGAAGACGTCGCCAATAAATTAAGCGGCATCGACAACGTTCAAGCGATCGTCGATTCTGAAACGGGTAAGCTGACGGTCATCGCGGGGACAGGATTTCAGTTTGATTTTACCGGCCAACTGGAGACCGAACCGGATTTAGGCCAGTATTCAGGAACTGCGATTCCCGGAATTAGCGGACACTACGAAGGCAGCGAAAATGAAACCTTGACCGTCGTCGCGGTTGACAGCGGAGACGTTGGGAAAACGGCGGGGCTTGCCTTGCAGTTGCAAAATGCCAGCGGTGACGTGCTGGATGAATTTGATGTTGGCGATGGCTATGTGGCTGGGTCCGATATCTCGATTGGCGAAGGCGTTTCGATCAGTTTGGGGGTTGGCAGCATCGTCAGTGGTGACCGATTTGATGTGCAACAGGTTGCTGATTCGGATACTTCAAATATTTTGTCGGCGTTGGGTTTGAATAACTTTTTTGAAGGCGTCGATAGTGTCTCGATCGGGATCGACCAACGTATTCGAAACTCTCCCAACGCGTTCGCGAGTTCTATATCGGGCGAAGTTTCAGACACTCGGAACTTGGAAAGTTTGGTTGGGCTTCGCGACACGCTTGTCTTGGATGACGAAACCGCTTCACTGGGAAGCTTTTTTGAAGACGTCAATTCCCAAATCGGTTTCCGAGTGCAAACCACCATCGCGAGGCAGGAAAGCCTGTCCGAGCTGAAGTTTCAATATGAATCCAGTCGCGATTCGGTTTCAGGTGTTGATGTCAACGAGGAACTGATCAACTTGACGACCCACCAAAAAAGCTACGAGGCGGCGATTCAGGTCGTTCGGACCATGGAACAAATGGTCGATGAGCTATTTCGAATCATTCGATAGTTAGGTAAACAAAAATGAATTTCTTTAGAACGACACATCAAACGCAGACCAATCAATCGATTCGGTTTGTGTCGAATTACGCGTCGAGCATTGCCAAGCTGCAACGGAATATTTCGTCGGGTGTGCAGGTGCATCGTGCTTCGGATGATCCGGTTTCCTTCCGTCAAATTTCGTTTTTGACCAGCCAGCTTGGGCAGTTAGAATCGGAGTCTTCGGCGATTGTCGATGCCGAGGCCAAGCTGAACACAAGTGTGGCAACGATCCAACAAGTCCACGATCTGATTGTTCGAGCCAAAACGATCGCTCAGCAAGGAATACAGACTTCGACCGAAAGCGAGCGAGTTGCGTTTGCGGTGGAAGTGGAAGGCTTGCTGGGAAACTTAAAAAACATTTCCAAAACTCAGTCAGCCGGCGACTTTCTTTATTCTGGTACTCGGTCGGATCAACCGCCGTTTGAATTCGGAGAACCGCTGGTTGAAGGTCGAACTTTGCAGGCTGATTATCAGGGCGGTGAAGAAAATAGTTATGCGTACATCGGAACGCGAATTGCGGTGGAAACGTTTTACTCGGGCACCGAGGTTTTTTCATCCCCCGATCGCGGAGAGATGTTGGTCTTTGGGGAAACGGGTGCAAGGAATGGAGCAGGCACGGACAGCATGGTTGGCCGCGCGACGTTGCAGGTGGAACACGCACAGACCACTTACAGTGGCGGTTCGGGTGTTCAGCCGAGTCCCAGTTCGGCGCGTTCGGACACGGTTCTTGGCGTTGCGGGAAAAAATCAGCTAACGTTGGTTGACACTAGCGGGACGGGCGACTTTGGAACGGTCCAGTTGAATGATGGTCCCGAAGTTAGCTGGACCCGAACCGATGGCGATCTGGAAGTCGTTGCCGATGATGGCAGAAAAGTCTTTATCGACACGCGTAACATTACGGCTGGGTTCAGCGGTGCTGTCGATTTCACTTCCGAAGGGACGGTCAGCGTTGACGGTGGGGCGACCAGGGTTCCAATCGATTTTTCGACCAGTCAAACAATCGTGGATTCGCTAACGGGCGGACAGACGCACATCGATACTTCGCAGATCAACAAGACGGGCGAAGATCATCTTGAATTTCCGGGCACTTCGAATGTTTTTCAAGTACTGCATGAACTCGTTTCTGACCTGCGGAATACTCGAGATTTGGATGGGCAAGGATATTCGCAAGCACTCGATCGTCGCCTTGGCGATCTCGAACGTTTGGCGGACAATTCGCTGAACACGCTCGGCCGTCAGTCGGCATCGTTGCTGTCGTTGCAGGAGCTTGAATTCCGCGTCGAAGATATCGCGTTGGAAACGAGAGTGCAGATCAATCAGTTTCAGGCGACTGATATTCCCGAGGCGGTACTGCAGCTGCAAGGCCAGCAGACGCTGCTTGAATTTACCTATTCAGTCACGGCTCAGGTGAATTCGACCAGTATTTTGGATTTCTTGCGATAGGCCGATTCGGTCGCGGCAGCTGTTGCGTTTGCGGATAGCCGTATTGCTATCGATCTGGCGGCGCGTCATGGGGCGTTTCTGATTGCATCTGTGACGAATGCGCGGCGCATCGTTTGGCCTTGAATAGCGTCCGTGGCGGCTCCATAAAAAGACGCCAAAAAATATCGCGAACTAGGACAAGTTTTTGTTGGTTGCTTCGATTACTTGGTTGTAGGAAAAAGACAGATTCAATTGGAAGACTTCACCAGGTGCGACGCGATGGACAAAATTTTAGTTGAGATTAAGTCCGCAAAAGACAATGTGTTTCGCGGGTTCGCAATGGTGGGAGTGTTGTTTCTGGCGTTTGTGTTAGGAGTGCTCAGTCTGACTGGCACGGACGATTTTTTGGACTAAGAATCGAAAAGTCGTTGCTAAAAAAATTAAGGGAGTAAGACCATGAATCGCCAATCGTATAACTCAAATGGATTTTGGAATGGTGCCACTGTGAGTAATCAGTGGCCAGAGTTCCAGTTTGCCGCGCTTGTTGCCATTTGTGCATCATTGTCGGTATCGATGACCATTTATTGGGCCCAGCTGTAAACCGCGATCAGTTCCCGCGGTTTCGTGGTGCGTCCGGCATGTTATGTGCCGGGCGCATTTTTTTATGCGCTGATGGG
>CAZROJ010000036.1:21483-28192 GCA_964601665.1 uncultured Pirellulaceae bacterium | reverse complement strand
CTGTTGGGAAAGCCGGTTGGTAGGTGTCATGGGGACGCAACGCGCGTGGTGCTGATGCCTACGGTTGTCGATTTGAATTCTGCGGGAGATGTAACATGCGACGTTTGATTGCAAAGATCTTGAGACGCATGGCTAAGCTTAATTTTGAATTACGTTCCCAATTCCGACGCTGGATAATTCAGGTGAAATATCCCAATTGCCAGATTGGGCAAGATGTCAAAATTGGACGCAACGTCCAGTTTAATGTTACCGATGGCGGGTCAGTCATCGTTGGTAACGGGGCGTCAATCAAAGACAACTGCGTGATCGTTGCGAAGCAAGGCCCGTTGGTGATCGGTGAGAATTCTTTTATCGGTTGGGGGGCGATCATTTGTGCCAACGAGGGTATTTTTATCGGCGATGATTGTTTGATTGCCGAATTCGTAACGATTCGCGATCAAAACCATGGATCGGATTTGGATCGTGGCCCTTTTCGAAATCAACCGATGCAAACCGATGTAGTTGAAATCGGTGACAATGTTTGGATTGGTGCCAAGGCGACGGTTTTGGCCGGGGCCACGATCGCTAACGATTCGGTGGTGGCGGCGCATGGAGTGGTCACGTCCAACGTTGATCGTGGTGTCATTGTTGGGGGAATTCCAGCAATCGTGATTAAAACGCTACCGCGGCAAACGGCATGAAAAACAAACTTGACTCGATTGCTCGTCGAGCGGCCTTTGTCGTTTTTAGTGCTGCGAACTCGATTGGCTTACCGATACCGGAAATCATTACAAAGCATGTGCACTACCGAGGCGTTGTATCGGTTCCGATTGGAAATGGTCGAAGTTTCAAAATGCAATCGTATGGGCACGCGATTGAAAACCGAATGTATTGGTACGGAAAACGTGGGCATGAGCCGGAGTCGTTTTTGCCATGGCTGAGTGCCGCTAAGAACGCCAGTGTTGTATTGGATATTGGTTCCAATACGGGGCTCTACTCGCTGGGCGCAGCGGCTGCGAATTCGGATGCCAAAGTGTTTGCTTTCGAACCGCTGCCAAGAGTCGCGGAGCTTGTTCGCAAGAACGCTGCGTTAAATCCTGGCTTCGATATTTTGGTCCAACAGAACGCTGTTTGTGATTCGTCGGATCACGTTTGTTTGCATGACCCCGGTGGCGATCAGCCGGCCAGTGCAAGCCTCAGAAGTGATTTTCTTGATTGCAATCAAGAAGTGATTGAGGTTCAAGGTGTTCGAATTGATGATTTCGTCCAGCAGCAAAAGTTGGAAAGTGTCGACTTGATCAAGGTCGATGTCGAAGGTGTCGAAGAAATTGCATTACGAGGTATGCGAGCCACGATCGATTGTTTCAAACCGACGCTTTTGATCGAAGTTCTCGACGACCGTCCTGAGTTGATGGATGAATTGCAAAGCTTGTTGGACATGGGGTACCTTGTTGGAGATTTGCAAGCTGGCGGCGTGAAAAAATATGACTTGCGATCAGACAATAAAAAACGAGACCGAAACCTTTTATTCACCATGGATCTAGAAACCTTTCCGGAGTTGGCGTAATTGTCTCAGGCGATGCGAGTTCTGTTTTTAACCCAGTATCCCAAGATCGCGCCCAGCCCGCGTTACCGGGTTTATCAATTGGTGTCTTGGCTTGAACAACACGGTGTTAAATGCGATGTGCGGCCGTTGATCGATGAAGCGGCTTACCTGAAGTCGCGTCAAAGAGGGAAGACGCTTTGGAAAGCGGGGCTGATGGCTGCCGCGTTTGCCAAGCGAATGAAGCTGGCCAAGCGGGCTGCTGAATACGACTTGGTCTACATTCTCAAAGGTGCGTTTATGTACGGGCCGCCGATCGTCGAACGTCGGATTCGCAAGTCTGGCGTGCCGATGATTTTTGATTTTGACGACGCGATCTATATCCATAAGGGCTCGACAACCAATGGGATCATGGATCGGTTTCGCAGCACTGATCGAATTCCAGAAACGATTGCCATGGTCGACCGCGTGGTGGTGCCCAACGACTATTTGGCCGACTATAGCCGGCAATTGAATTCCAAAGTAACCGTCGTTGCCGAAGCCGAGGACACCGATCGTTTTACCGTTCGACCTGCTCATCGGCGGACTGAAAAAATGATTGTTGGCTGGATCGGAAGCCCGAGTACCGTCAAATATCTGAAGCTGATCGAAAACGCCCTGCGAGAGATTTGTCGTCGGCATCCTCATGTCGTTGTTCGTAGCGTGGGCGGCCATTTTGAAGCCGATGGGGTTCGCGTGGAGAACATTCCATGGTCGTTTGACCGCGAGGTGCAAAACTTTCACGCTTTAGATATCGGGATTATGCCTTTGCCGATGGAAGAGTGGAGCAAAGGCAAGTCAGGATGCAAGCTGCGTCAGTACATGGCCAGCGGTGTTCCCGGCGTCGCGACGAAAATCGGCTACAACTGCGAATTGGTGGATCACGAAAAAAATGGTCTGTTGGCCGAATCCGAGACCGAATGGGTGGCGGCGCTGGATCGTTTGATCGTTGATCACGAATTGCGAAATCGACTGGCAAAAGCGGCCAGGCAGAGTGTCGTGGAACGCTTTTCCATTCCAGTCATCGGTCCGAAATTAATTGCTGCCTTTGAAGAAACGATTCGGCAAAAAGCATCGGTGGCACCTTGAAACCACGCGTGCTCTATATTGCTTCGGGCGGTATCGAGGAACCACTGATCGTATCGCAAGTTTTGCGGTATTTGCAGCGTCTGAAGACGACTTTCGATACCTGCCACTTGATTACGCTCGAACGTTGCATGCCCAAGCAATCGGAAGCGATTAAGCGAGAGTTGGAAGCTGGTGGCATTCATTGGCATGGGCTCAGGTCCGCAGCTGGACTTCGAATGGTCAATCTTTGGCGGGATGTTTTTAACGGTTATCGGTTGGGGAAAAAGCTGATCGCCGAGCACCGTCTGAATGTCATTCATGCTCGAAGTTTTATCCCCGGAAATATTGGTTTGCGACTGGCCAAGAAAACGGACGCAAGGTTGCTGTACGACATGCGAGGGTTTTGGTCGGAAGAGAAATTTGCCAAGGGCACGATCAAGTCCAAAGCCGTGCTGGGAATCGCTCGGTCGATGGAACAAAAACTGTTTCAAAAGGCGGACGCGTTGGTTTCGTTGACCCATGCCGGTGACGAGCAACTTTGTGGCGATGGGGTGAAGACGCCAATTCATGTGATTCCGTGTTGCGTTGATACCGAGTTATTCCAGCCAAAAAACAGTCCGGATGGCGCTTCGGCTTCGGTTGAAAACTTACGGCTCATTTCGGTCGGTTCCTTGGGCCCGGGATACCTTCCCGAAGCGGTGATGGGACTGTTTGAGGCTGCTCTGAATGTTGATTCGGCGGCGAGTCTCCAGTTGTTAACGCGATCGGATGCGGGGCGGATTCGACAAGTCGCCGATCAAAGCAATTGCGATTGGAATCGAATCCAAATGAGCGCGGCCGAACCGGACGAGGTGGTCCGTTTTCTGCAAAACGCGGACGTTGGTCTGTGCATGATTCAGCCAAGTAAAGCAAAAATTGCGTCCAGCCCGACGAAGCTTGCCGAGTATTTGGCTTGCGGTTTGCCGGTGATTGCCAACGCCGAAATGATTGGCGATGTGGGAGCGATCTTGACGAAGAATCGAGTCGGCGTGGTGGTGGATCGTTTCGACCAAGCAGGGTTTGCTGACGCGATCGAGCAACTGTTGGTTTTGCTTGACGATCCAAAATTGAGCCAGCGTTGCCGCGAGACGGCGGTCGAGCAGTTTTCTGTCGACGTGGCGGTCGCTCGATATTCGCAAGCCTATCGTCAGCTTTTGTCGAGCCAATAAACTGAAGCGACGACCGAAAATTTGTTTTGTTCACGGTCAGTTGGGCCTCGGCGGTGCTGAGGTGCTACGGCGATGTATTTTAGCAGAAATGGTTCGCCGTGATTGGCCGGTGGAGGTGGTTCAGCTAAAGAGATCGGGGCGGTTGACCGACGATGTCAGAGCGTTGGGAGTTCCCGTCACGACTTTGGGAAGCCGAGGTGGACTTTTTGATGTGGCTGGCGTGCGGCGGCTGAAGAGGTTTCTTAAGCAGCGAAAGTTTGACGTTGTTCAATCCAGCCAGTTTGTCACCAATTTGCACACTGGATTCGCTTGCCGGTCGTTGGGGATTACCAACCATGTGATTGAAGAGCATGGAATCTATCTTTGGAAAAAGGCGTACCATCGATGGCTCGATCGCCGTTTCAATGCCAAAGCGGCTGCCGTTGTCGCTTGTTCCAATTGTGTCGCAGAATCGGCGTCGCAGAATTTGAACCTGCCAATCGAAACAATCGATGTTGTGCACAACTGCGTCGGCGAAAATCATCTGCAACCGATCGATTGGGCTTGGAAGACCAGCGACGACGGGCAGCGGCAACGAAGGTTATGGGTCGGCGGCCAGCCGGTTGAGCATTTGACGGGGATTGTTGGAACGCTGCGCTGGGAAAAGGGGCATCGGTTTTTGCTGGAGGCTTGGCGGCGTTTACAAGATTCAGGAAAGTTGTCGCGCGGCCACCATTTGTTAATCGTGGGGGACGGGCCGCTGCGAAACGAATTGGAGACGGATGCGAATGATCTATCCAATGTTCATTTTGTGGGCAGTGTGAGTGATCCGCGATCTGTTTTGCGGAACTTGGACTTGTTCGTTTTGCCGTCGGTTAATGAAGGGTTTGGAATCGCGATTATCGAAGCGATGGCCGCCGGTGTGCCCGTTGTCGCAACCGGAAGCGGTGGAATCCCCGAGGTAGTGACGGCGGAAACGGGTTTTTTGGTGCCGCCAAAAGATGCGGCCGCATTGGCAAAGGCGATCGAAAGTAGATTGCAATCGCCGTTGAGCCAAGAAGTCGTCGATGCGGCGCGGCAGCGGGTCGAATCCCTTTTTACGCCCGCGAAGTACGTGGATTGTCTTGAATCGATTTACGCACGCCTCGAGGGTGGGGCTGGGCACTAGGGCGTCCAGTTTTTCCGGTTGTGTGGATCGTCGTAGATAGGCTCGGTAGTAAAGGAGGACGGCTTTGACTTTTTGCCAGCCAAGCTCGTTCAGGGTCGGTTTAGCGAGCTACGTTCACGCATAGAGGCAGCAACATCAGCCGATTTTTTGACGGATGAAACGATCACCGCAAGGTTATTGTGCTGCCTTGGACCCATCCTCAATCAAGCCCCTGTTGATCCAATGAAGCCGACCACTTTTACCGCCCTGCTCTGCACTGTCCTTTTTTGCAGTTCTGCCAACGCTGATTTTTTTATTGATAACTTCACGAAGCTGGATGCTGTCGGCGGCGGAGCGACTTCGATCGGTTCCAACGGCATCACAGTTAGCGTGACAAATACAAGCGGGACAACCATCGTTGACGATGCTGGAAACCAGTACATTTTCCAAGCCAACAGCGGCGATTCGTTCACCGTTTCGTACGACTGGGCAGGAATTTTCAACGACCTGCAATCCGTATCGGGCAATCAATTGGTGTCTTCGCCGGTTTCGTTTTTTGGCGATTGGACCATGGAAATCGATACAGGCGTTGGAAGTCCGACTAATTTCGGGCCATCGATTCCCACGATTTTGCCGGCAGCGATCGACTTAGACAACGCAACCGAGTTGACCTATACCTTTACTTACAACGGTGGAAGTCCTTTAGGATTTGGCGTCGGTGCTTTTGGTGGAACCGCCAATCCGCTGTTCGCAACGCCTGAACCAACTGCCTTTTTTATGCTTGGCAGTGCTGGAGTTATCTTGGTGTCGCGCCGCCGACGCAAAGCTTAGCTCGATTCACCGATCGATTTAGTTCGGTTGTAGCGATAATTTGATGTTGAAGTAAAGCCGCCGTCGCCTGGTGGCTTTTTTCATGCGCGATTGGTAACCAACGGTCGATAGATACACAGGGTTTCGTTGTTGCGGGCACCCGCAGCGGTGTGTTTGTTTTGTAAAAATTTGCAAGTGAAAATAGATGTCGTCGTCGAGGCATTCCAAATCCAAAATCTCCAAGCTGGCGATGACGATTGATGATTTCGCGTCAAGCTTGAACCTTTTGATTCGGCGACCGATCAAAGACATCAAGCGTGTGATTCGGCGCGATCGACGAAAGTTCCGGCGAACGTCAAAGGATCACTTTACGATTCTTGGCTTGCCGGCAGTGCTTTCTGTTGGGCTGATGTCGCTGTTGGCGAAGGTTGTTTTGGCGCCTTTTGAAGTTTGGTCGACGATATTTCAAAAACGGAAATTGAATCGTTCGACTTGGTTTGCGATCAGTGCGTTCGGATGTGTGATCGCGGTGTGGATGACCAGCATCGTATGGAATTACGCGGCAAGTCGTCAGGCTGCGGCACTTGGCCAGCAGGCAAAAGCGGCCGTTGCGGCAGCCGATTTTCAATCCGCGGCGAAGCTGTTTGAAAGCCTGCAGGAGGCTGGAGAAATTTTATCGTCAATTGAGCAGTTTCAGTATGCTCAGGCTTTGGTTCGGACCAATCGTGGCGATGAAGCTAACGAAATTCTGAACCAACTGGCTCCTGGCCCGGGGGTTCGCACTGGTTATCCGCCAGCCCATCGGTTCGCCGCGATCTCGTTGGTGCGATCGCATGACCTGCCTTACTCGGCGGACGTTCAACGATTGTTAAAATGGCATTTGGATTCAGGCAGCCATGGCGTCAAACGTGTTGACGGTGGTTTGCAGGTGTTGCT
>CAZROJ010000036.1:0-21383 GCA_964601665.1 uncultured Pirellulaceae bacterium | reverse complement strand
GTTGCTGGCAGGAAATTCGTTGCTGGCAGGAAATTCGGGAGTCGCCGGAGATTCTCCAACGCTTGCCAATGATGCGATCGAGGCGAAATCGGATAGCGTGAGTGAAGGTGTGTTTTCGTCTGAATTTTACTTTGCCAAGGCCCGTTATTTTGAATCGACGAAGCAGTTTCGAGCGGCGATTGAGCCCATGCAAATTGCGGCACGGCAATGGCCAGAGCTGTATTTAGCGGTCGCGAGTTGCTGTCAACGAGCGGGTGATCGGAACTTGGAATTACGGTCGCTAACCGATGCTCGAAAGTTTTTTGCAAATCGTATCGCGGCCAATTCGGCGGATACGCAATCGCGAATTCGGCTGGCCAAGGTACATTTGAAATTGGGAGATCCGCGGGCGGCCGAACAACAATTGTTGGCCGGTGCGAAGCTTGCTCCCGAAGCGTTTCATCCGCAGCTATCGATTTTTTACCTGCAACAATGCCAGCAGCTTTTACCCGGCAAAACCACCGAACAGCGTCTGGGCTTACTGGAGAAATCGCTGCGCTACGATCCCGATAACGTTGCGGTTTACGACGCGGTGGTGCGGGGCTACCGCAACTTGATTAATGTTGATCGTGGTTTGGTTTGGCAATTTTTAGAGCAAAGCCAAGCCGATCATCCAAGTTCGCCGATGCCTCGTTTTGCGAAAGGGGTTTTGTACCGCCTGGACAATCAGATCGCGAGGGCAAAAGCTGAAATCGAAGCGGCTTACGTTCGCATCGATCCCTCTCGACCGGGTTTTTCGGTCGTCGCCAATAACCTCGCTTGGCTGCTTGCTCATCACGAAAACCCCGATCTGAACGCAGCGCTTAAGTTGGCTCGGCTGGCAGTTGATCGGCACCCTGAGGCTGGCGGTCTGCGAGATACTTTGGCGACCATTTTGATGAAAAAAGGCGAACTCGAACCGGCGTTGAGCGAGTTTCAAAAGTCGTTGCCCACGGTTCGCGATAAGTCCGCGGTTCATTTAAAGATGGCAAAAATCTACGACGCTCTGAACCAACCCCAGTTGGCAACTCTGCATCGAAACCGAGCCGGTGATTAGCCAATAGCCTGCAGGCTGGCTAGGATTCATTTATAGAAGAGGTCAATCGTTTATGGCTCCAGCGGACCAAAAAACCGAAAAGCCCGAAAATTCCGAAGTGCCTGAAGTGCGAATCAGGCGGCGGTCGAAACACCGAAGTCGCCGTCGTGCGCGAAGAGAGTTGGAGCGGAAAATTCGCGGGCCGGTGCAGCTGATTTGGTCGTTGATCTTGCTGCCCATTAAAATGCTATTTTTGCCGGCCCGACTGATCGATGTTTTTTACTTTCGCGGTCTCAAAACACGACGGCGAAGACGACGGAGGCATCGAACTGGCTCGGCTCGCCGGCGGGCTCGGTCATGGTGGAAGGAAGCGACGGCCCTTCCTTATCGGCTGGTTTCGACAGCGCTGCATCGACGGCGAAGAGGCGAGCTGTTTTATCTGATTCCGGCGCTGCTGGCGGTTGGATTCGTGGGCTACGTTAGCTGCCAACTGTCACTGCACAATCAGCGGATTGAGTCGCGTTACAACGAGGGGGCTCGTCGTGCATTGCTGGATGGAAATTTAACGTTGGCCAATACCTACTTTGGACGGCTGTTTGAGCGATCTTCGCTATCGGATGCTCAGCGTTTGCAATGGGTGGCTGTGTTGCGGTCGGCTGGTGAAATGAAGCGAGCGGAGCTGCTGTTGACGGACTTGGCTCCGCGACAAAGCGGTGGATACTCTTACGCCCACACCGTTCGGGCTATCGAACTGGCGGCTCGAATTGATGTAAGCCGTCGGCACGGCGATGGCGAATTAGGACAAGACCTTTTGGATGGGGCATGGGTGAAATCGCCCGACTTGAAAGACATCGACGATCGCGTTGAAGCGCTGCGGAATCACTTGCGGTTTGCTAACGAAGAGGATCCGCGGATCCATCTAGCGTGGGCCAAGTATTGGTTTTATTGTGGCAATGTCGAAAATGCGTGCCAGCGACTGGAACAGGCCAAGCAGTCTAAGACGTTATTTTTAGAAGTCGTGCGGGCGGCGAGCGACCGAATGGTGGCGGGGCAATTGTCCGATGTCGAACTTAACCGGCTCGATCGCTTGACGCAAGAAACGCTGGATGAGGCTCGAAACGAATTTGGTAAACAGGTGAACATCGACCCGCTCAATCATCGCGCGAGAATTCAGCTGGCCGCGACTTTGGTCAATCAATCGAAATTCGAACTAGCGAAACAGACGCTGGTGAACGGGCTTAGTTTTCATGCCGATCCGGCGCTTCGTCGCGGCTTGGCGGATGTGTTCGTGATTGAGTACAAGGATGCCCAGTCCAACGAAACGGATTCGGCCAACCGGTCGATGCTCGAGTTACGAGTCAATCAGCTGAAGTCGGCGATCGCGGCTGACCCCGACTACTTGCTGCCGTACGTTTGCTTGGCTGAACTGTTGGCAGCGGAAGACCATGGTTCGATTCAACTTTCAAAATCGTTTGATCAAGCACTGGCAGAAGATAGTCTGGCCATTGAGACGTTTCGTTGGCTGATTACTTCGGACGAACCGGCAGCGATTGACCATCTTGGTCTGGCGACGCTCCATTGGCATCGCGGTGAGACCGATCGGGCAGAGAGACATTTGGAACAGGCTTGGGCGATCCAAGCGGATTTCGCTCAGGTTGCCCATCGTTTTGCGGTGGCCTACGCATTTTTTTCTGACCAACCTGATCTGACTTGGGCACGAAAGCTAATTGACCGTTCGTTACGACGATCGCCCAGTGATCCCGGCGTGTTGCTTTCGCACGGGCGAATTTTATTGGAGCAAGGCGAGTTCGAGTTGGCGGTTGAACAACTCTTGCGAGCGGTATCCGGGGCGAAGCTTCCCGAAGAAGTTCACGATGCACTCGAGGCTGGCTACTTGCGAATGGGGAACTTTGAGCTGGCGGCCAAGCATGGTCAGCTGGCCGTGGCCGCGAAGACTCGGCGGTTGGTCGGTGGCCCGCGAGGTTCGAAATAGCAAAAGGTAGCCGGGCTCACTAGATCAAAAAGCGAGCTGCCTGCTTTCTTTATATCTCCCATCTTAACAGCCGTTTGGTTCGGTTTTGCTAGCAGCGTGGAAGTTGGAGTGCGGTGGGGTTTTTCAGTCGAGAGCGATGGCTTATAAACGTCACAGATTGCCGAAAGCAATTATTTTCACTTCGGTTTAGAAACGGACTGAACCACCCCACCCACCTAAATTGATTCCGGCAGTTCTTTTGTCTGGGGTCAGCCTCTTCATCTATCTTCACTTAGATACTACGACTTGATCGTTGATAAAAGGATTTTTCATGGCTTGTTCGACCTCACCAATCATTAGATCTGCAGCGAGTATTCACGGTCTCAATCGATCGAAGCAATGCTCTTCTCAATCGGCCAAATCGACTTAGTTGGCACTACTGGAGCTCAGTGTGACCGGCACGAAATCGATTTGTTTGTGCTGATCGCTACCACCGGCTGATGGAATAGCAAAAATTTCAGGGTTGGGCTGAGTTTTTCGGGCGCGAAGTTTACCTAGGCGTATCTTTCTGCAGCCGAATGCTACCAGCCTCCCAAGATCAAGGTTTTTCTCTCCCCGGGATCACCAACACGACTGTTGGATTCGCCTTGCTCGCCTCCCCCCGATTGATAATGAAGATCTGTCTAATCTCAAATACTGCGTGGAATCTTACCCACTTCCGGATGAAGCATATTTTAGCGTTGCTGGATATGGGGATCGAGATCCACGCCATCGCACCGCCGGACGGCAACGAACAAAAGCTCGCCGACTTGGGCGTCAAATTCCATCCATGGATCATCGAGCGTCGCAGTCTCAATCCGATGAAGGAATTGGTTTCGATTCGTCGATTGCAAAAAATCTACAACCGAATCAAACCTGATTTGGTCCATCATTACACTGTCAAAGCGGTTCTATACGGCACCGCGGCGGCTCGGCTGTGCGGCATCAAAGCGATCGTCAATAGCGTGACTGGATTGCCTTATATTATCGTGTCACCCAAGAAAGGCATCCTCAAACGTTTGGCTCGCCGAGTAGCGATGCGATGGTACGGATGGGCGGTAACGGGGGCTCAAACGGCTACCGTGTTACAGAACCAGGACGATTTGGAATTGCTGGAAAGTTTCGCGCCGGGTGTCAAAGCAAACGCGATTGTGACCAACGGTTCGGGCGTTGACTTGGATCACTATGCCGAGAAACCAAAACGGGCGCGTTTCCGTCGATCACCTGTTAACGTGCTTTTTGTCGGTCGATTTTTGAAGGAAAAGGGTGTCTTTGAATTGATGGACGCCGTTCGAAGAATGCGTTCGCAGCAAGTGCCTTTTGAAATGCATCTGTGCGGAGATTTCGACCATGGCAATCGATCCAGCGCGACGTTCGACGATTTGATGGCGTGGAAAGAAGAAGGGTTGGTCGACTGGTCAGGTCGCTTGGACGACGTTCGCGGCAAGCTGAACGAAGCCGACTTGGTGGTTCTGCCGAGCTATCGTGAAGGCACGCCACGTTCGCTGTTAGAAGCGCTGGCCGTGGGGCGACCGCTTGTCACCACCGACGTTCCTGGCTGTCGCAATGTCGTTGACGACAATGTAAATGGTTTGTTGGTCCAGTCGCATGATCCAATTGAACTTGCTGACGCGATGATCAAGCTGATCGAAGACGAAAAACTTCGCGAGGAGATGGGGCACGCCAGTCGGACTTTGGCGGAGCATCGTTTTGACGAACGAGAAGTGATTCGACAAACGGTTGAATGTTACCAAGAACTGTCCGATCGAATGCCTGCGATTGATTCGTGGGTCGACAATACGTCGCGCGAGTCGAACTTGCCGGTCGAACAGGCTGTTTACGACGCGATCATTCCAATCGCTGGCTAGATCCGTCCAGCGGCACCGCTGAACGGCAACAAACTGACTTTAGTGCTTATTCGGAAAGCTCAAAATGCCCGCGGCCAGCGCCGTCGGCTCATTGGCTGTGGGATGGGCTCAAATCCAAACCAAGACAAATCAAAACAAAACGGCTCGGGACGAATTTGACTCGCCGCCGTTTTTTTATGCGCGGGCGTCGAGCGAGTCCAGTCTTTTATTTTCTTGGAAAAGCGATAGAAAATGGAGCTAAATCGTGTCGCGGCGGCGAAAGCAAACTCGTCCGCGCATGCCTACCGTTTGACGGTCTTCAATTAGACGTTGTTATAAATGCAAGCCACTGCCCAATCCCCGACCCACGTTCAGTCCGTTAGTTTTTGGATTGACGGATTGTTTGCCGCAGCGTTACTGGCTCACCTACCGCTGGGCTTTGAATATTCGCGGCGCATGTGGTCGGTGGGGCACTATCAGTTTTTTCCGTTGTTGTTGGCCGCGGTTGTGTGGCTGATCTACGACCGTTTGATTGAGTGCCGGCACGAACGTCCGCGAGGTCAAACGAGCTACTGGGTTTTGGCGGCCAATGCTGTTTTGTTGTTGGTCGCGACGCTGATGTTTTCGCCATTCTTTTGGATCCTGTCGCTGCTGCTGTTGGTGGGCAACTATGTCTACGATCGCTGGGGAGTCAGCGGAGTCAAGTACGTCGCCCCGGCGTGGTTGTTGCTGCTGTTCATCGTGCCACTGCCATCAAATTTAGATTTAAAATTGGTCAATCAATTGCAGTTTTTGTCCAGTCAGTTGGCCAGCTATATTCTGGATGCGTTCGGGCAAATTCATTTTCGCGAAGGCGTGGTGCTGATCACCGAAAAGAAACAGTTTTTTACGGAAGAGGCTTGTAGCGGAATTCGATCGTTGTTTTCTTCGCTGTCGGCGATGGCAATTTACGGTGTGATGATGCGTTACGGCTGGAAGCGGCATCTGTTCAATATTGTCCAGACGGTTTTGTGGGTGATCGTTGGCAACGCCGTTCGAATCGCGTTGGTCGTTTATCTGGCAGACAACGTGAACGAGTCTTTTGCTCATGGGACGATCCACGAAATGTTTGGGCTGGCCAACTTCGTCTTTGTTTTCCTGTGTGCCCTGAGCACCGACCGTGGCATCAATGCTTGGCATGCGGCGTCTGAAGACGTTACGCAGGCGGCACTTCGCGGTGACGTGGAAGAACCGATCATTGACGGCGAAGTTGTTCGTTCGGCCAAAAACGGCCGGCATGCGGAGCGGCCTGTTGGATGGCGTTGGTCGTTGATTGCTGCGTTTGTGCTGATTGGCGTTTTCGCGGCGCGGCTGACCTATGCCAAAACGGTGGTTGATAATTTTCGCTTTGATGACGAAATTTTGGTCGAATCGACAGCCGATGATCTTCCGAAGCGAATGTTTGGTTGGGAGCAGGTTCGATTTGAGCATCAAAAACGCGAGGACATTCGGCTGCTTGCCCCTGAATCTTACGTTTGGACGTTTGTGAAGCAGGGGCGTCGAGTCGTCATTTCGCTGGACAGCCCCTATTTTGATTTTCACAATTTGAACGACTGTTATGAGGGGTTTGGCTGGGAGGTCGACTACGAAAACCGCTACCCCACGGGTGAATCGAGCCTGACGTCCGCCACGAATTTGACTCAGCTGGACATGAAGAAATCGAATGATCATGGGCTGGTATTGTTTACAGCTTTTGATCGCGACGGCGCTTTAGTAAGGCCAACTTTTGATTTGAATTACGATCCAACCAAGTGGATGGAAGTGGTGCGGCATGTTCGGCTGGCGTTGGGCGTGCTGAGCCAAGACAACGATCCCAAGTTTTCCAAGCAAACTTTGCCGATTTCGCAGGTGCAGTTGTTGCTGATCGGCAACGAACCGGTGGCCGATGTTGAAGAAATCGAGCGTTTGTTTGTCGAGGTTCGGTCGCGGCTGTTGCAGACATCGCGGTTCAAACGGGATTGATCGATGCCAGAACTCCCCGAAGTGGAAACGATGCGCCGCGGTATTTTGCATGCCGTGGGGGCAACCGTGGTCGCGGCAAAAAAACTACCTTGCACGCGACGGCCGATCGATATTAAGCCGCGTATTGATCGATTGAATAAGCGGATTGCTGGTGAAAAAATTGAAGCGGTTGATCGGCTGGGTAAACGAGTCGTGATTCGATTCGGTTCGGGCGACCGTTTGATTTTTGAGCCGCGGATGACGGGGTTGGTTCTGGTGCATGAAGCACCGACGACTGACCACTTGCGATTTGCTTTGGAGTTGAAAGGTTGTCGCGATCGACGGATTCTATTTTGGGATCGTCGTGGTTTGGGAAAAGTGATTTTGCTTTCGGATCGCGAGTACCAAGCCAAGCTAACCGATGGAAGTTTGGGGCCGGACGCGCTGTCGGTTTCGGCCGAAGAATTGGCATCGCGGTACCAAGGGTCGCGTCGCGAAATCAAGGTGGCGTTATTGGATCAATCGAAAGTGCTTGGCGTGGGCAATCTCTACGCGTCGGAAATTTTGCATCTGGCCGGGGTTCATCCGCAGACGCGTTGCGATCGAATTTCCAAAAAGCGATGGCAGGCGATTCACGCTTTTATGCGGGAGGTTTTGAATACGGCGATCGAGTACGAGGGGTCGACGCTGTCCGACGGGACCTATCGAAATACGCTCAACGCTGAAGGCGGGTATCAGAACGAGCATCGGGTTTACGACCGCGAGGGTGAAGCATGTTCTCTTTGCCAGTCCGCAAAAATTTTACGCATCGTGCAGGCTCAACGATCCACGTTTTTCTGCAAGCGTTGTCAAACGAAGCGGTAGGCAAGGTGTCGTGGCGGCGGAGTTGAGGCGAGATTTAGGCGAGATTTAGGCGATTGAATGGTCGGCAGCGGGCCGTTACACTTCGGGGCTGAAAATTGAAAACCATGGCCAATCGAAATTGACGAAGTGTCGCTGCAACCGAACAAAATTTACCAAGGCGACTGCGTCAAAAATCTTAAACGGCTGGAGGCTGGTTCGGTTGATTTGATCTTTGCCGACCCGCCTTTCAACATCGGCTATAAGTATGACGTTTACGACGACCGTCAGCAGGCCCAGGACTATCTTGATTGGTGTCGGCAGTGGATCGGTGGGGCTTATCAGGCGCTGAAGCCTGACGGTACGTTTTGGCTGGCAATCGGTGACGAGTTTGCGGCTGAGCTGAAAATCGAATCGCAAAAAGCGGGTTTCCATTGCCGCAGTTGGGTGATCTGGTACTACACTTTTGGTGTCAATTGCGTTAACGGTTTTACGCGGTCGCATACGCACTTGTTTCATTTTGTTAAAGACAAAAAGAACTTCACGTTCAATCGGATGAACCCGCAAGTTCGCGTCAATTCGGCTCGCCAAATGGTTTACGGCGACCTGCGAGCCAACCCGAATGGTCGTTTGCCGGACAACACTTGGATCTTACGACCGCAGGACGCTCCGGTTAGTTTTGCCCCAAGTCAGGATACGTGGTACTTCGCTCGGGTGGCGGGGACGTTCAAAGAGCGAGAAGGTTTTCATGGTTGCCAAATGCCCGAGCAATTATTGGCTCGGATTATTCGATCGTGCAGTAACCCTCAGGACTTGGTCGTGGATCCGTTTGGCGGTAGTGGCACGACGATGGTTGTCGCCAAGAAGTTGGCTCGACAATTTGTTGGTTTTGAATTGTCCAAAGACTACGTGAAGTACATCAACCAGCGAATCAAACGAACGGTCGTCGGCGACTCGATCGACGGTCCGGAGGATCCGATTCAAAGTGCCCCAACGACGAATAAGGGCCGCAAGCTGAAGAAGTCGTTTGATGAAAAAACTCGGCGAGCGGTTGTCGAAGCGTTCGACGAAGCGAGCGATGGATATCCAGTGGATTTTCTGTTGTGTGACAAGGAAATGGCGGCTGATTTTTTCCGAGGCTGTCGCGAGCGAAAACTTGGTGGCAACGCGACGGTTTGGAATCGCTATTTGTTGGAGCTTCAAAGTCAAAAAAAATTAGCCAAGCCCGCCAAGAAGATGCCTTTGGCTTCGAAGTTGCTGTTGGCCAAGGTCGGCGATGCTGCTGAGGTGGCATGGCGGTTGATGGGGATCGATTACCAGCAAGCTTTGGATGAAATTTTGACTTCGCCAGAGATCGCTGATGAATTTGATCGGTTGGCGAGTGAATTTTGTTTGGGTGAATTTGCGCCACGCGATTTTCGATTGGCAGCTTGGACGATTCGAAAAACGGCCAGCAAAAATCGCAAAGCGGCGGCGAAAGAAATTGAAAAAGGCGGTGGGGCGATCGAACTGGAACGATTGCCTTTTGAGGAGTCGTTGTTTTCGGGGGTGGACCGGGCGGCGTTGGAGGCGTCGGGGGTCTTCGTTTTGTATCGCGAAGGCGCTGCGATTTTTGCTGGGCAGAGCACAAGCATGCGTCAACGAATTGAATCGATGCTCGAATGCGAGCAGTGGAAAAAGCTGGAGCCAGATTCGGTCGGGTTTGTTGCCGAGCCGAAGGCGGGTAGGCGGTCGACGCTGCGAGCGGCCCTAGCAAAGCAAGAAGACGCATTTTTAAATGCTCGGCTGCTGGTTCAAGAGTCTGAACTCTAGGCTGAACTCATAGTCTGGGTTTTAGGCCAAGCTTAAAGCGTTGGGCACGCGCCTGTTGATTGGCTGGATCGAGGCGTGGTGGTTTTATTTGCTGGTTTTATTTGCTGGTTTTATTTGCCTAAGTGCCTGGTGAAACGAGTCATGAAGCCGCCTTTTTTGCTGGGGTCGTCATTGTCGCTGGCTTTAGCACGAAGTTTGGCTTCGAGGTCAGCAGTTCGGTGATCAAGTTCGCTCTGCTTTTGTTCGAGTTTCGCGCGTTCTTGGCTCAGACGGGCCCGGTTGATCGAGAGTTCGACTTCGGCGTCGCGTAGTTTCGAATTAAGATCGCGTTTTAGTTGTTCGATCGCGTCTTTGTCTTCGGGTGAGATCGAATTGATGGATTGATGCAACCCTTCGAGCTTTTGGGCGGCTGCGGTTTCAAGTGCTGAGACCGATTCTTTTTCTGGTTCGGCTTGAGCACTTGGTTCGTCCAGCGGACGGTACTCGGGGTCGATGCCGTATTTGGCCAACATGGCTTCTTTTTGCTTCTGCCAATGTGACGATTCGTCTTCGACGATTGGGGCAGCAGGAGCGGCAGTTGGCGGAGGTTCGACCGCTGGTTCGGTGGTTGCCGAGTTGTTGGCTGTGACTTTTTCGACTAGCTGTTCGACGTCCGCTTGGATCGCTTGAGCCTTGGATTCGAAGGTTGTGGCTTGCAGTTCGATGGCTTCTTCTAGCGATTGAAGCTTGTCTTTGAATTCGACAACGACCGTTTGGAAGTCACTCAAAATAGATTTGACTTCTTCATTGGATTGATGATTGGCGTCGGTGTCGGTGTCGGGTTGTTTGACCAAGTCGGCGAAGGAGTCGATTTTTTCCGTGATCGCTTGCGTCTGCTGCGACATTTGCTCGGAAACCAGTTCGACAAGGGCGTCGATCGAGTCCGACGGCGGCGCTTCGGTTGCCGGCAGAGAATCGATCTGCGCCGCGATGCGTTCTTCGAGTGCGCCGAGCCGTTGGTCTAAAAGTTTTTCGACCGAGGCGACTACCAATTTTTCAATGGCGTCGGTGTCGGCCGGTGCCGATGAATCGCTCGGAAGACTGCCCTGCTCTTCATACAACGCAACCAACAGTTCAACGTTCTCGAGAATTCGAGCCGTTGGACTGGGTTTTCGCGGTTTGCGAGTTGTTTTGTTTTGAGTAGGAGAATTGGGCATCGGGGTAGCCAGAGCGGGGATTTGCAACGGTAGCAGAAGAACACTGCATCCGTCGCCTAACCATAGGTTGCGATTAGTGAACGTGTGTTTCGAATATGAAATTTGGCGTTTCGGTGCGCTGGAAATTCGGAATGACCGAAATAGTCGTTAGTTTCTGAACTTCGCACGGCACGTTGTCGGGAACGACGGGAGGCTGGTTTAGGTTTGCGGCAAATGTCATCGGCGGACAGGAATCGTGCACCGTGGGTAAATTTTCGCAGCCGAAATGGTGGGAATGTGAAGTGGCGAATAGGAAGTTCGAAGTGAATTGATACAATGCGCAGCTCAAGCAACTTGGTTGGCAAAAGTCCGAGTGCGTGCTGATTTTGATCGTAGTTTAAAGGAGTATTTGTTGATGTCCGATCGCCCATTTGTTCATTTGCATTGCCACAGCCACTACAGCCTGTTGGACGGAGCCAGCTCGATCCCCAAACTGGTCCAGCGAACGGCCGACCATGGCATGAACGCGCTGGCACTGACGGACCACGGGAACCTGCATGGAGCGCTCGAATTTTACCGAGCTTGCCGGGCCAAGGATATCAATCCGATCATCGGCTACGAAGCCTATATCGCGCCGGGTAGTCGGATGAACAAGTCCGGGCGTGGGCGTGATTCGGCCTACCACCTGACGTTGTTATGCCAAAATGCAACGGGGTTCAAAAACCTAGTCAAAATGGCCTCGCATGCGAGCCTTGAAGGTTTCTACTTTAAACCGCGTATCGACAAGGAACTTCTGGAAGCTCATCACGAAGGCATTGTTTGTTTGAGCGGTTGTGTGTCCAGCGAGTTCAGTCGAGCGATTATCAAAGGCGGCGGCGGAGCCGAAGAGCACTTGGACCAAGCCGGTGAAGTCGCGGCCTGGTTCCACAAATTGTTCGGTGATCGGTACTTTATCGAGATCATGAACAACAACGTCGACATCCAAAAACCTCAGCTTGAGGGTGCGGTGCAAGTGGCCAACCGGATGGGGCTGCCGTTGGTGGCGACCAGTGATTGCCACTACGTGGACCGCGAAGATGCTGAGGCCCAAGATGTGATGCTGTGTATCAACATGGGCAAGTTCCGCACGGATACTCAGCGAATGAAGATGGAGGGCAACGAGTTTTACTTGCGGCCGCCGTCAGAAATGTATCGAAACTTTCAAGGTCTGGAATCGGCAGTCGCGCGCAGTCAAGAAATTGCCGACACGGTTGATATTCAGCTGGAATTGGGCGAGCGATATTTTCCGGTGTTTGATCTACCGGTGGATCGTTCGCCGGAAGACGAGCTGCGCGATTTGTGCATGAAGGGTTTGCATGATCGCTACGCCGATAACGAAGAAATGAGACCCAATGGCGAACTGAACCAAGAAGTAATGGATCGTCTCAATCGCGAGTTGGGCGTGATTAACAAGCTGGGTTTTGCTAACTACTTTTTGATCTGTTGGGATTTTGTCGAACAAGCCCGCCAACGCGACATTCCGTCGACGGCTCGTGGTTCTGGTGTGGGCGCGTTGGTTTGTTATGCGTTGTATTTGAGCCACGTTTGTCCGCTGAAGTACAGTTTGCTGTTCGAAAGGTTTTTGGACGAAAATCGAGCTGAAGCGCCCGATATCGATATCGATTTTTGCAAGGAACGTCGCGGCGAGATCATTCGCTACGTGAAAGAAAAATACGGCGAGGACAGCGTCGCGCAGATTGGCACTTTTGGAACGCTCAAAGCACGAGCGGCGATCAAAGACGTCGGACGTGTGCTGGGAATTCCGCTGGCACGAGTGAACCAAGTGACGGGCATGATTCCGGACAAGCTGGGCATTAGCCTGCAGGAAGCAATCGACAGCAGCGACGAGCTAAAACGGGCTTACGACGGCGATCCCGAAGTTGCCGAAATGATTGACTTTGCGCTTAAACTGGAAGGGTTGGCCAGAAATATTGGAACTCATGCGGCTGCGGTGGTGATTAGCGATGGGCCGTTGACCGACTTCGTTCCGCTGGGACGCGTTGCTGGAAAAGAAGACGTGATCACTCAGTGGTCGATGAACGACGTCGAAGATGCTGGGCTGTTGAAAATGGATTTTTTGGGTTTGCGAACCCTGACAATTTTGAGCAACGCGATCAAGTTGATCAAGCAAACGACGGGTATTGAAGTTGACCCGCTGAAGTTTCCGCTGGACGACCAGAAAACCTTTGATTTGCTGCAGGCGGGAGACACGCGAGGAGTGTTTCAGTTGGAAAGCGGCGGGATTCGCGACTTGTTGCAGAAGATGAAGCCTGACCATTTCAGCGATATCATTGCGACCAATGCTCTGTATCGTCCCGGCCCGTTGGAAGGCGGCATGGTGCAGCAATACATCGATGTGAAGCACGGTCGCAAACAAGCCGAATATAAATTAGATGTGCTGAAAGAAATCTTGGACGAAACCAACGGCGTGATGGTTTACCAAGAACAGGTGATGCAGATTTTGAATCGGCTGGGGCAAGTGCCGTTAGCGTCTGCGTATACTTGTATTAAAGCGATCAGTAAAAAGAAAGAAAAAATTATCGCTTCGAACTACGAAGCGTACATGGTGGGAGCGGTCGAGCAAGGGCTGAGCAAAAAAGATGCTCAGGACATGTGGGACATGATTCTCAAGTTCGCCGGCTACGGTTTTAACAAATCGCACTCGACTGCCTACGCCGCAATCGCTTGGCAGACGGCCTATCTGAAAGCCCACTACCCTGTCGAATTTATGGCGGCGTTGTTAACCGGCGACATTCCGGGGCGTAACTTTACCAGCAAAGATTCGCTGGTCGAGCATATGGAGGACTGCGACAAGATGGGGGTCGAAGTCGTTCCGCCATGCATCAACCAATCGGGCGTGGAATTTACGGTCGGGGAAAACAAAATCTTTTTTGCGATGTCGGCAGTCAAAGGTTGCGGAACGGGGGCTTGCGAATCGATTGTGGCTGCGCGAGATGAAAAAGGACCGTTCAAAGACATTTTTGATTTTTGCGAGCGCGTCGAAGCGGCCAAGTGTGGTCGCGCGACAATCGAGTCGCTGATCAAAGCGGGAGCGATGGATTGTTTTGGCGCGAAGCGTTCGCAGCTTTCGGCGGTCGTTGATCGGGCGGTGCAATCGGGGGCGGCGGCGTTGGCTGACAAACGCAGCGGGCAAAAGAGTTTGTTCGGCGGCGGTGACGACGATAACGCGGCGGCGAAAGTCGATGAAGAAGTCGTCTTGCCTGAAATGGACGAATGGGAAGAACGACTGTTACTCAACAGCGAAAAAGAAGTGCTGGGCTACTACCTAACCAGCCATCCACTGGCTCCCTATGAAGCCAAACTGGCCAGCTATTGTTCGCATAAGACATCCGCAATTGCCGGTTGTAAAGATCGAGATCGAGTGAGTTTGGGCGGGATGATTTCGTCGGTAAAACATTCGCACGTCAAAAACCCGCGCGATCCTAATTCGCCAACCAAGTACGTGATGTTTGATCTGGAAGATGTCGAGGGGGCGATCCGCTGTATCTTGTGGCCGCAAGATTTTGTGAAACATGGCCATTCGGTGAAGCCCGATGGCGTGGTGGTGCTGCAAGGTCGGTTAGACTTTCGCGGCGGCGACGAAGCAAACATGATTGTTGACAAGGTAATCCCGATCGATGAGCTCGACCAGAATTTGACTCATGGGATCAAGATTATGATTGATCAGCAACACCACGCAGAAGACACGCTAAAAAACACTTATGAGATTTTGCGAGGCTACCCAGGCAATCGTGAGTTGAAAATTGAGTTGCTTTTGGAGGACGGGATGCGGGTCGAATTGAATTCGAATAAACGAATCGAGATCAATGATCAGTTGACGCGTCGATTGACTGATTTGCTGGGCGGCACGTCAATCGAGATGTTGATCGACCGCAAAGCTTTGTCGGCAAAAGCCGAACCTAAAAAGCAATGGGGCAAAAAATAGCTCTGGCGAAGAACGAAACTGCCCAAGGCACGGACTTCATGCTTAGTGCTTATTCCAAAACTCAAAATGACCGCGGCTCACCCGTTATGGGATAAGCTCTTATTCCAATACTTTGCGACAAAGTGGAAAATGCGTCGCGCGAAGAAGTGGTTAGGTGAAATTTTAGAGCCAAGCAACGAAGTCCATGTTGGCGGGCAGTTCGTCGTAGACGTTTCCGTGCTTGCATTCCAAGGCCATCAGACCATTGGAGACGTCCTCGCCGAGCAAGAAGAATGCTTCCATGTCGACTTGGATGGGCTGGTCAAACTCGGCTTGGCCAACTTTGAAATCAAGCGAAACTTTGTCGCGGTTGTAAGAATGCATCGGGAGGGCTCCTGTTTTTGGATGTCAAGGTGCGCTCCCAGCGCGAATGAAAGTCGCCATCTTGGCGACTTTGTTATTGTTGTCGTTTTTTGAGTTTTGATTCAATATCAATTTTCCGAATCGCATTCGTGCTGGCAAAAAATTGACAATAGACGACCAATTCAACCGTGTTTTGTGCGACTGACGTTGGTGTGGTGTGTTTTTTTGAACTATTTCGGCTGCAGGTCGTAGCCGATTTTGAACGCGGGCGCCGGGTTGGAAGTGAACCCGAGCGATTTTGAATGACAGAATTTGTAAGCTATTTGTTGCTGGTCGTCGTCGGGTTTTTAGCAGGCGTGATCAATACAATTGCCGGTGGCGGTTCGTTTCTGACTCTGCCGGCACTAATGTTGTTTGGGTTGGAACCACGCATTGCCAACGCGACCAATCGAGTGGCGATTTTGTTTTCTAGCGGGTCGGCGGTGATGACGTTTTACCGGCACGGACATTTCGACAAACAACTCGCCGAGCAATTGGTAGTCCCGATGATGTTGGGTGTTCCTGTCGGTGTCTTGTTGGCGGTTTATTTGCCAGCGAACGCCTTCGATCGCGTGTTTGGATTGATATTTTTGATCATGGCGGGGTTGCTGGTCTTCAATCCCAAGCGAATCGTGGAAGCCGGTGAAGCGTCACCGGCGGGCTCGCCAAGAGTCACCTTGGTCGTGTTTTTCTTGATTGGGATCTACGTTGGATTTATTCAAGCCGGGATGGGGATTTTAATTTTGTTGGCGATGAGCTTGCTGTGTCGTTGCGATCTAGTGCACGCCAACGCCGTCAAAAATTTGGTCGGATTCATTGTGACCTTGGTAGCCGTTGCGATTTTCTTTTTTTACGGCTTGATCGATTGGTTGCCTGGCTTGGTGATGGCGATCGGCAATGTGTTTGGCGGAATCGTCGGAGCGAAACTGGCAATCAAAAAAGGCAATAAATTGATCTTTATCTTCTTGGTCGTGGTGATGGTCGGGACGGGCATCAAGTTGGTCGTCAACAGCATTTTTTAATGCGAATTTCTATCCTGCGCTGGATCAATCGCATCGAAAAACGTTCGATGTGGGTTAATTCGTTTTCAAAATTATTCGCCAAGTCACTTTTTCGGCTGTCCCACGAATCTATACTTTTGGTCACAAAGAACGCTCGATAACGTTCCACTAGAAATAAAATAACCGGGTGCAAAATAGATCGTCGAAACAAATTTTCAGAGTAGAAACTGTGGACTTGCGGTGGACAATCAACAGGCCAATTCAAATGACGTTAACGACTGCCGGTCGCATATTCGTAGGTTATTGGGACGTCGTGGTGCCCAATCGTCGAACGACTTGGCACGAGAAGCTTGCGTTAATTTTGTGCGGTGGCTTGGGTTGGGTGCGACGGCGATCGTCAGTTGTTGGCTCTTGTTTTGGGCGCTAGCACCTGTCGAAACTGATCTTAGGTTCCAATGGCGTGCCCGGACGACGACCGCTGCCAATCTTTCCCGTCTGCATGAGAAGTCTGACGGGGCGTCGATCAATAAGGACATTCCTGAAAAAGTTTCTTTTAGCTTTCACGTTCGGCCGATCCTTTCCGAGAATTGCTTTTATTGCCACGGACTAGATGCCAATCATCGATCGGCAGGCCTGCGAGTGGATACGGCTGAAGGTGCGCTGGGGCATGCGGTCGAGCCGGGCGACTTGGAAAATAGCGAAATGATCGCTCGAATTTTATCCGACGATTTGGATGTCGTGATGCCACCGCCAAGCTCCGGAAGGGTGCTGTCCGAGCGAGACAAAAAGATACTTGCGAAATGGGTTTTGCAGGGTGCAAAATACGAGCGTCATTGGGCGTTTTCAAAGCCAGTTCGCCCTGCGTTGCCTGCCGTCAGGCGCTAGGGTTGGGGCCGAAACGCGATCGATCGATCGATTTGTCTTGGCTAAGCTGGAAGCGAACAGAATTGCACCGGCACCACGAGCGGAACCGCATGTGATTATTCGCCGGTTGTATCTGGATTTGGTCGGGTTTCCACCCACGCCTGAAGAAACTCAAACATTCGTTGCCGCCTATCAAAAAGATGCCGGGGCCAGTATTGAATCGCTAGTCGATCAACTGCTGGCCAGTCCGCATTATGGCGAGCGTATGGCCCTGCCGTGGTTGGATGCGGCTCGTTATGCGGACTCCAACGGGTTTCAGCAAGACGGCGATCGAACACAATATCCATGGCGCGATTGGGTCGTCAACGCGATGAACGATAATATGCCGTTCGATCAATTTACGGTTGAACAGTTGGCGGGCGATTTGTTGCCAAAGCCAACCGACAATCAATTGATCGCCACCGCTTTCAACCGAAATCATATGCGCAACGGCGAAGGCGGTGCGATTGCGGAAGAGCAACGGAACAACTACGTTTTTGACCGAGTTGACACGACGGCTACGACTTGGCTGGGCCTGACGATAGCATGTGCCCAGTGCCACGATCACAAGTACGATCCAATTTCGCAAAAGGACTATTACGCGTTTTTTGCTTTCTTCAATAACGTCGACGAAAGTGGATCAATCGGTCGCCGAGCTGGACGCTTGCATGTCGCCAGGCCGTTGTTGGAGCTTTCGACTGATTCGCAAAAGGTGGAGATGGCCGAGTATAAAAAGAAGATCGCGGCCGTCAAAAAACAAATCGAAAAAGCGAATGACGAAATTGCTGCCGATCTCGCTACTTGGGAAGCGGCGAATACCGACTACTCAAAACTGGACATTCCGCGAAACTTCTTTTTGATTTTGCAAAAGAAACTTGAGGAACGTTCTCCGGGCGAAGTCAAAAAATGGCAAGACTATTTCTTGGCGAATCTGGCCAAAGGGAAATGGCATTAACTCGCCAAAGAAAAACAGAAGCACGAGGGCGCGCTGAAGCGGGTCCAAGCAAAGATGATCACCGTGATGGTCATGGGCGAACGAAAACAACTCCGCAAAACTCGCTTGCTCGATCGCGGCGACTACGAAAGCCCGAAAGAGGAAGTCTTGGCTGCGGTGCCGTCCGCCCTGCCCGATACGCCCGAGGATTCACCAAGGAATCGGTTGACGCTGGCCGAGTGGCTAGTCGACCCAGAGAACCCGCTTCCCAGCCGCGTGGCGGTCAATCGATATTGGCAAACTTTCTTTGGAGTAGGCTTGGTGAAGACGTCGGAAGACTTTGGGATGCAAGGCGAGTTGCCTTCGCACCCAAAATTGCTCGACTGGTTGGCCGTCAATTTTGTTGAAAATGGTTGGGACGTAAAGCGAATTTATCGACTGATTGTCACCAGCGAAACTTACCTGCAAAGTTCACGTTTTCGCGACGAACTGACAGAAATTGATCCGGAGAATCGTTTGTTGGCTCGGGGGGCAAGGTTTCGTTTGCCTTCGACCTTGATTCGCGACGCGGCGCTTCGCGTGTCTGGTTTATTGAATCTAAAAGTCGGCGGTGCCCCCGTTTATCCTTACCAACCCGACGGGCTTTGGTGGGAATTCAGCCTCGAGCGTTTCCAGTACAAGCCGTCCGCCGGAAGCGACTTGCATCGCCGGAGTCTGTACACGTTTTGGCGTCGGACAGTCGCCCCGCCGAACTTGTTTGATACTGCCAATCGTCAAACTTGTAGCGTGAAACCTTCGCGGACCAATACGCCCTTGCAAGCTTTAATCTTGATGAACGACCCGACATAAGTGGAAGCGTTCGCAAATTTGGCCAAGACGATTTTGGCTGACGCTTCGTTGAATGCCGATGGTGAACGGCTTACCAAGACCTTTGTCACGGTCGTGGGACGCATGCCGAGTGATCGCGAGCGGCGAGCGTTGAGGGCGGCGTTGGCAACCAGCCGAACGCACTTCAATGAGTACCAAAATGAAGCGGTTGATTTGATTGCGTCTGGGAAATTGAAGTTGCCGGAGAGCATCGCTGAGCAAGTCGAATTGGCTGCTTTCACAAGCGTGGCTCAAATTGTGATGAATACGGATGAGTTTTTGACACGCGAGTGACGAGCGGTTTTAACTGCCGAGGCTGCCTGCTCGAAACGAAATGACGCGATAACTTTATTTGGAACCGATGATGAATCCAATCGAACACAACCACCAGCATAGCACCCGACGATAATTTTTCGGTCGTACGGCCACGGGTATCGGCGCGGCCGCGCTGGGTTCGATTTTGTCACGAGAGCTGGCGAGTGCGCAGGCGCCTGATGAAGCATCATCCAGCCACGACATTCCGAAGGGTTGTCATTTTAAGCCAACCGCAAAACGAGTGATCTACTTGATGATGAGCGGTGGGCCGTCGCACGTCGATTTGTACGACTACAAGCCTGGCTTGGAAGCGATGCGAGGTAAAAACCTTCCCGATTCTGTCCGCCAAGGCCAACGGCTGACCACGATGACGAGCGGGCAAAAGAAGTTTTCGGTGCTGCCGCCGCTGAAGCCGTTTGAAAAGTACGGCAAGAACGGCATAATGCTTTCGTCAATCATTCCGCACACTGGTTCGATCGCAGATGATATCTGCCTTGTAAAATCGATGAATACCGAAGCGATCAATCACGCGCCGGCAGCGACGTTTTTCTTGACCGGTTCGCAAATTCCAGGCCGGCCAAGTATGGGCGCTTGGCTCTCGTACGGGCTAGGTAGTTTGAACGACAACTTGCCATCGTTTGTCGTGATGAACTCACGCGATCAAGAGAATACATGCGGCCAGCTGCTGTACGATTACTATTGGGGCAGCGGATTTATTCCGTCCAAGCATCAAGGCGTTCGCTTCCGGTCCAACGGCGACCCAGTGCTCTATCTCTCCAACGCCAAAGGTATCTCGCGGCCCTTGCAGCGAAAGATGCTTGATCATTTGGGTGCACTGAATCAAGAAAAACTGGCCGACTATGGCGACCCCGAAATCGAGACGCGGATTGCTCAGTACGAAATGGCTTACCGGATGCAAACCAGTGTGCCTGAGCTGACCGACATTTCAGACGAACCGGCACATGTTTTGGAAGCCTACGGGCCGGACGTGCATCGCAATGGTTCGTTTGCGAGAAACTGTTTGCTGGCCAGAAGGTTGGCCGAACAGGACGTGCGATTTACTCAGCTGATGCACATCGGATGGGATCAGCACAATAACTTGCCAACGCAGCTCGAAGTGCAAACTCGTGATACCGATCAGCCAGCCGCGGCCTTGGTGAAAGACTTGAAGCAACGAGGCTTGTTGGATGACACGCTGGTGATTTTTGGCGGCGAGTTCGGGCGAACTGTTTTCGGCCAAGGCAACATCGACAACAAGAAAAAGCATGGCCGCGATCATCACGGACGTGTTTTCAGTTTGTGGATGGCTGGCGGAGGCGTCAAACCAGGTTTCGAATACGGTTCAAGCTGTGATTTTGGCTGGAACGTCGCCGAAAATGGCGTCCATGTTCACGATTGGCAAGCTTCCGTCATGCATGCCATGGGCATTGATCACGAAAAACTTACGTACCGATATCAGGGCCGACGATTTCGCTTGACCGACGTTCACGGGCACGTGAAGCACGAATTGTTCAAGCAAGGAAAATCCAGCGACAGCGATTCGTAGTCGTTACTTGGCCGAAGCGCTGACGCTCTCTGAACAGCTCGCACAATCCAAAGCTGGATTGGTTATTTCGAAATCGGTAGCGATGGATTCGAGTTCACTTCTGAGAATGCGAACTGAGTCGGGAGCCTTGATTCCCAGGCGGACTTTGTTCCCTTTAATGCGAATCACTTCAATCGTGATACCCAAATCTGGCAGAACAATTGATTCGTCTTTGCGGCGAGATAGTACTAACATTTTGTCATTCCTTTGATGTGGTGGCAGCCAAGTTTAAAAACGATGGCTCGCCTTTCCATAAGCTAAACCCAATGCAGTCTTCTTCATGTTCGATGTGAACCGAAAAGAATGCTTGGGAACAACAAGTACTTCGCAAGTCGTAGGCCAAACTTGAGTCCAAACGGGAAGAACGCCCAGATTGCGTTGAAAACCTTTGCCTAGTCGCCCCTAGGCTGCCTAGGTTTCGGTTTGCATTGCTAGCAGACATCGAGTGTGTATTGTCAGGTTGGCATTTTTTACATGCCATATTTGCAAAAAGTGACCAACAATTGATCCCCGAGTCGCAAATTGAGACGCTCGGAAGTCGATTGTCCTGGCGTTTGTGGAATGAGGATTAGTTCTTGATTTTCTGGGCCGGTCGTCTTGGGTTGTTTCCCGTGTAGGCTTGTTTCGATTCGTAAGTTATAAATGGGGTCAAGCTACTTTGTTTTTTTGGGCCTGCCTCTTGGTCGCATCGAT
>CAZROJ010000035.1:0-28900 GCA_964601665.1 uncultured Pirellulaceae bacterium | reverse complement strand
AAAACCTACTCAGCTGCAAAACGTTCTTGCAGCGCTTCGACTTCCATCTCTTGGTTCTGCAACGCTTTCAACGCTTCGACCACGGCTTCAGCCGCTTGAATGGTTGTGATGCAGGGAATGCCGTGCTGAACGGAAGTCGCGCGAATGGTGCCCTCATCCGTCCGGGCGCCCTTGCCGCTGGGCGTATTCAAAATCAAATCGACGCCGTCATTTTTCATCTCGTCGATCAAGTTCGGCTGGCCTTCGATAATTTTTTTGACAAACTGGACCGGAATTCCAGCCTCTTCAATTCGTTTGCCAGTTCCGGTGGTCGCCAAAATGGTATAGCCCAGTTTGTGCAGTTCTTCGGCAATCTTGACGGCCCGATCTTTGTGACGCTGGCTCACGCTCACGAAGACTCGTCCCTCCGAAGGAAGCGTCACGCCTGCGGCCAATTGGCTCTTGGCAAACGCAATCGGGAAACTGTCCGAAATCCCCATCACTTCGCCGGTGGACCGCATTTCGGGCCCCAGCACGATGTCGACACCGACAAACTTCCGGAACGGAAACACGCTTTCTTTGACGCTGTATTTGGTCGGCAGCGGTTGCTCGGCAATGCCTTGCTGCGCCAAGGACACGCCCGCCATGACTTTGGCAGCGATCTTGGCAACGGGAACGCCGGTTGCTTTGGCCACAAACGGCACCGTCCGACTGGCCCGAGGATTCACCTCCAGCACGTACACGTTCATGACGTCGTCTTCTTTTTTGACCGCGAACTGAACATTCATCAAACCCACCACGTTCAAGTGCTTGGCCATCGCAATCGTCGCCTCGCGAATCTCGTCCAACGTCGCTTGGGGCAAAGAGTACGGCGGAATCGAGCATGCCGAGTCGCCCGAGTGAACACCGGCCTCTTCAATGTGCTCCATGATGCCAGCCACGATCGCGTTTTGCCCATCGGCAATGCAGTCCACGTCTACCTCGATCGCCTCTTCTAAAAATTTATCGATCAACACCGGTTGCCCAGCGGCCACGATGAACGCCTCGGCTACAAAACGTTCGAACTGGGTTTTGTCGTAGCAAATCTCCATCGCGCGACCGCCCAAAACAAAGCTGGGCCGCACCAACACGGGATAGCCAACTTTGACCACCTCTTGACGAGCCTCATTCATGGTTCGAGCAATACCATTGGGCGGTTGCTTCAAATTGAGCGTATGCAAAAGCTGCTGGAATTGTTCACGATCCTCGGCCGCATCGATCGTATCGACGCTCGTCCCAATAATATTCACGCCCGCATTGGAAAGGGCGCGGGCTAAGTTCAACGGCGTCTGGCCACCGAACTGGACAATCACGCCATCGGGCTCGATGCGATCACAGATGTTCAGCACGTCTTCGACCGTTAGTGGTTCGAAAAACAGCAGATCGCTCGTGTCGTAATCCGTCGAAACCGTTTCCGGATTTGAGTTCACCATCACCGACTCGATTCCAAGCTCTCGCAACGCAAAACTGGCGTGACAACAGCAATAATCGAACTCGATCCCCTGCCCGATCCGATTCGGACCACCGCCCAAAATCATGATTCGCTTTTTGTCTGACTTTGCCGGCGCCTCGCACTCAGATTCGTAGGTCGAATAGTAGTACGGCGTGTAAGCTTCGAATTCAGCAGCGCAAGTATCCACGGATTTGAACGTGGCAACCACACCTTGAGATTTTCGCAAATCGCGAACGGCAATTTCGTTGGTGTCCCAAATCGTAGCCATTTGACGGTCGGAAAAACCGAACTGCTTGGCCTGCAACATTTCGTCAGCAGAAACCGTTTCCGGCGTTTTGGTCCTTAAGAAATTTTCCATCTCGACAATGCCAGACAGATGCTCCAAAAACCAGTTGTCAATGTGAGTCAGTTCGTAGATCTCTTTCACGGTCATGCCACTTTTCAGAGCATACCGCAGGTACCACGGCCGATCCGAGTTTGGAATCGACAACTTCGAACGAATCGTATCGCGATCGGGCTGTTGATCCGTTCCCCACAGGTCTTTGCTGTCGCAGCCAAAACCAAAACTCCCGACTTCCAAACCTCGCAACGCTTTTTGAAACGACTCTTTGAAAGTTCGCCCAATGGCCATCGTTTCACCGACGGACTTCATCTGCGTCATCAACGTAGAATCGGCTTCGGGAAACTTCTCAAACGTGAACCGCGGAATCTTCGTCACGACATAATCGATCGTCGGCTCGAAGCAGGCTTTTGTTTTTTGAGTAATGTCGTTGTTCAATTCCCAAAGCTTGTAACCGACCGCCAGCTTGGCTGCGATTTTGGCGATTGGAAAACCCGTGGCCTTGGACGCCAACGCACTCGACCGACTCACCCGCGGGTTCATCTCGATCACAATCATGCGACCGGTCTCGGGGTTGGTCGCGAACTGAATATTTGACCCGCCCGTTTCAACTCCGATCTCGCGAATCACCGCCAGACTGGCGTCTCGCATTCGCTGATATTCTTTATCCGACAGAGTCTGCGCCGGCGCGACGGTGATTGAATCGCCCGTGTGAACGCCCATCGGATCGAAGTTTTCGATCGCACAAATAATGACCACGTTATCGTCCAGATCGCGGACGACTTCCATTTCGTATTCCTTCCAACCGATAATCGATTCTTCGATCAGCACTTCGGTGGTAGGCGATTGGTCGAGCCCTCGGCGGACGAGGTCATTGAATTCGTCTCTATTATAGGCAATCGCCGATCCACTGCCGCCCATCGTAAAGCTGGGACGGATCAAGCAAGGCAAACCGACCTTTTCCATGACCTCGCGAGCCTGATCGACCGTGTTCACGGTTTCGCCACGGCAAATATCCAAACCGATATTGTGCATCGCTTGCTGAAAGCGATCGCGGTTTTCTGCTTTATCGATCACGTCGGCATCGGCGCCGATCATTTCGACGTCGTATTTTTCAAAAACGCCATGAGCTGATAAATCCATCGCCAAATTCAATGCCGTCTGGCCGCCTAAGGTTGGCAAGAGCGCATCGGGACGTTCTGCGGCGATAATTTTTTCGACGATTCGCCAATCGAGCGGTTCAATATAAGTGCGTTCGGCCGTTCCCGGGTCGGTCATGATGGTGGCCGGGTTCGAGTTCACCAAGACGACCTCGTAGCCTTCCTCGCGGAGTGCTTTGCAGGCCTGAGTCCCGGAATAATCGAATTCGCAGGCTTGTCCGATCACGATAGGACCGGAACCAATCAACATGATTTTTTTGATATCGTCGCGACGTGGCACAGTGCTTTTGCCTTGGTTATTTTTTTGGGAACGTTCGTCGCGAAGTGCGGCCGGTTTTGCGGATCCAAAGCCAAATTTGCGACGTTTGCAAAATTTCCCAAGCGTACCAACGACTTGGGTAATCGTTCAAGGTGCGGAACCGCTTTCTAGCCTGTTTCGCCCAAAAGATTGCAGCGATTGCAGCCGACAACCGTCGGGCTGGCCCGACGAATCGTTTTCACCAAGCGATACCAACACCGGAATGCTCAAAGCGAACGAAGTTCCGCTCAAGGCGAATCGGTTTTCCAAGAATCTGCCTCGCGTTCCAATCGCCAACTCACGACCAAATCGAGCAGAACCGCTAAAACTGGGCTTTGCCTACTCACGAAACTCTAGCGGATTTTTGGCACGGGCGGCATATCCGGCTTTGGCCGCACTGCATTAAAAGAATTCAGAAATCGACTCGCAACTTGTTCATCGAAATCTTTTCGCGGACCGATCGCCGAAAGTTGGTACTGCCGGCGGCCCTTCAAAAAGACTCGAGAGATCACGATGTACTCATTCCCATTTTTGTCACTGAAAACAAAAACAAACTGGCGGCCCGGCACGTTTTGTTTGGGCAGCTTAATGACTTCCACCTCGTTCACGATTTGGCCGTTGACGTTAACGATGCTCGCCTGGACCGCACCTTCCAACGTTTTGTCGACGCCACCGCGTCCGCGTGGACGCTCGTGAAGATCGCTGTAATTAAAAACGAATGAGTACGCACCGTTCTTGGTCGTACCGATATGCATGCGAACTTTGATCGGCGGTTTACCGCGGACCGGCGTGAAAGTTCGTTCGACAAATCGCGGCATCATCGGCATTTCGAATACCGCGCGTGCCCCGGTCGGATTCATCTTGGCCCACCGCAGTTGCAGTAAGTCTTCCTCTTCGGCGGCCGGGCGATCGCCAGTCTCTTGCCATGCAATCGCCGGCGAAGGTGCCGACAACATGACCAGCAACGCGACCAAAATAAACCCGCCGCAGATGGTCGATCGCTGAAGTCGAGTAAAACCAAAATTGTATCGTTGGCAAATCATTGAGTTTTCGTTTTCGTTCAACATCTAGCATCTCGATCCTAGTGCTTTGTGACTTCTAAAAATTCGGGTTGGCCCACGACGAAAGTCACTCGATCGCCACAGTTTCCGCAAGTTGACAACCCGAATGACAACCCGGACGTTAAGGTGTGACAAAGCACTAGTTTTTTTCGACCGACAATCGTCTAGCTTTTAATCGGGTACGGTTGGTAATTCTAGCGATAAATCTCGCTGACGAGGGCCCCGATTTGGGCAATTTCTTCACTGCGGGTTGTTTCTTGGCTCTCAAAGGCCAAAACACGAGCCTGAATCCACATGCCTGAATCACATGCCCCAATCGCGTCTAAAACTATCTTCGGCGATCGACTAAAAAATGTTGCTTGCTCGCGTTAAGATGGACGCCCCGAGGAAGCGACACTTCTTCCTTCCATTCAATTTCCCGAGGTGTTTTTTGTCCAGCCCAAGCCGCAGCGGTGCTTTTGACGCCGCCGTCGACAAACGTGTCGAACGATTTTCCGAAAGCATAAGTTTTGACGCACGCTTGTTTCGACACGATATCGCCGGCAGCATCGCTCACGCAAGCATGTTGGCCGATCAAGGAATTTTGACGGCCCAAGAACGCGACCAGATCGAATCTAACCTAACCGATATCCAAAACGAAATCGAAGCCGGCGACTTTCCGATGCGCACTGAGCTGGAAGATATTCACATGAATATCGAACAAGCTTTAATCGATCGCATCGGAGACGTTGGCCGAAAACTTCACACCGGCCGCAGTCGCAATGATCAAGTCGCGACGGACCTGCGTCTGTGGGTTCGCCAATCAATTGACGAAATCGATACCCTGCTGGCAGGCCTGCAACGCGCCTTCCTCGGCCGCCACCAACAGGACGAAGGCACAATCATTCCGGCCTACACTCACCTGCAGCGGGCTCAACCGGTCCTGGCCAATCACGTCTGGCTGGCCTACATCGAAAAATTCGCTCGCGATCGTGAACGTTTGGCCGACTGTCGAAAACGAGTCAACCTCTGCAGTCTCGGCACGGCAGCGTTGGCCGGCACGACGCTGAACATCGACCGGCAAAACTCCGCCCAACGGCTTGGTTTTGAAGGCATCGTTGCCAACAGCATTGACTCCTCCAGCGACCGTGATTTCGTCCTAGAGACACTTTTTTGTTTGGCTACGATTGGGATTCACTTGAGCACCTGGGCGGAGGAATGGATTCTGTGGGCGACGTCAGAATACGACTTTATCAGCCTGCCGCACGAATTCTGCACGGGGTCGTCGATCATGCCGCAGAAAATCAATCCGGACGTTTTGGAGCTAACCCGAGGCAAATCGGCTCGGCTGATCGGTAGCCTGCAGACCCTGCTGGTGCTGACCAAAGGCCTGCCGCTGGCCTACAACCGAGACCTCCAAGAAGACAAGCCGCCGCTGTTCGACGCCGTCGACACCGTCAAAGCGTGTTTGGAACTGGCAGCTCCCCTAGTCGCCGGAGCCAAATTGAATACCGCTTCAATCAACGCTCGTATCGAAAAAGGGTTCTTGGACGCGACGACTTTGATGGAGTATCTGATTAAACGCGGCATGCCGCAGCGAAAAGCCCATCATTTGATCGGTGAACTGGTACGGCTGGCGACCGCAAAATCGTCAACCCTTACCCAACTTTCCTTGGAAGATTTCCAATCAGTCGACGAGAGCTTGGACGAAGCAGTCTATGATGTGCTGGGCGTCCAAAATGCCGTTAAAGCTTTCCAAAGTGAAGGCTCGACGAATCCCGAACGGGTTAAGGAACAGATTTCGGCATGGAAAGTCCGACTTAAATCGTGACCGCCCAAGCTGCTCCGAGTAGCCTAGCGGTTTCGCTGCCCGACCCCCAGCGATACCCGAATATCGATTTGATAGCTGTTTTTATCGATACGGCAACTACAATCGTTACAGTCGATTTAAGCCTGTTGAAACCGCAAAAGAAACGACGATCCATTAACGTCATGTCTCGATTTCGCCGTCCGCCACAACATCGTCTTCCCTCCGGCCTTCCAACGGCCAGGGCTTGGATTACGCGCACCCGACCCCGAATTAGTCGCACCACTGTTTCGGTTACGCGCACCGGAGTTTTCAACATCGTTAACTGGACGGCCTGCCTGCTGATTATCTCGCTCGCCGGAACCTTCTCTTCGGCGGTTGCCCAAGTCACCGAAGCGATTGCGACCGATGAACAGCCTCAACCGCTGTCCGAAGTTCAACGGTTGATCCGCAGTAGCGTTGAATCGCGCGAGACCACACAGCCCGAACAAATTGTCGAAGCGGCCAAATTACTCTTGGACGTCGAACTGTTCGGTGATGTTAAAAAAATGCTGTCGCAACTGGAAGCACTTCAGCTGACAGATCAGCAGTTAATTCAACTAACGGACAAAGTCGGATCGTCCTTCTTTTCGTCAGTTTACTTGCACCCTGCCCTGCAACCTGAAGGACGCCGCGTAGGCGGACTGGCGTTGAAAGGCGCCCGCAACGGACTGGTCTCCGCCCCGCGACTCGATCGACTGATCAAGTCGTTAAGCTCCAACGACATCTCGGCTCGCAGCCAGGCAGTTCGTCGCCTTCGCATGGCCGGCGAACCAGCCATCGCCGGGCTGCTTAACGGGTTTACCGAAGAAAGTCGCATTAACGAGTTTCCCGGGATGCGGACAGCTTTACAAACGCTGGCCCCGGAAGTGCCCAAGCCCGTTCTTGCGGCCACCTTTGCCAACGACCCACAAGTACGACTTGAAGCAATTCGCGCTTTGAAGAACGTCCGCTCCAAGGAAGCTTTGGCCTCGCTATACCTTGCCGTTTTGGAACCAAAACAAAACGAGCTCGTTCGATCGACGGCGAATGAAATCCTGTTCAACCGTCAAAACATGGCCACGGCTGACAACAACCAAGTTGAAGCCTGGTTCTATCAGCACACCTCGGACATGCTGGCCACCAAACCCACTCGGCTTTTACACCGCCGTACGGAAGCAATCTGGGTTTGGGACGACAAACAGCAAAAAGTCGTCGCTCAAGATTCCAACGCCGCGACCAACCAAGCCCAAACGGCCGCTCGCTACGCACTTGGCTTGTTCGAGGCGAATCCGCAATCAATACGCAACCGCCAACTCTATGTTTTGACTCAGCTCGAATTAGCCAAACGCCAAGTCGGGCCCAACTTTCCAGTTGATTCCGAAAATTTAATTCGCAAACTAAAACTCACTGCCTTCGAGGCCAATGAGTTGTTGGCCAAGGCACTAAAAATGGAACTTTTCCCAGCAGCCACGGCCTGCTGCGAAATCATCAAGTTCGCCGGTGACCCATCCGTTCTCAAACACCTATCGGGTAACTATCCCGCACTCACGCTCGCGATTCTATCTGGCGAACGAACCGTCCAATTCGCCGCGTTAAACGCGATCATCAGCCTGGACCCAAAACAAGCCTTTGCTGGCGCCAGCCACGCGATCACGCTGGCCGTTTACCTCGCCAGCGGCACGGGGCAACCCACGGCATTGGTCGGGCACCACCGTTTGGGCGTCGCACGAACCTACGCCGCCACGGTCGCATCGTCGGGCCTAGAAGGCGAATCCGCGATGACGGGAAAAGAGCTTTTCAAAATCGCGACCAACAATTCGGACATCGAAATCATTTTGATCAGCGACACGATCACCTCGCCCTCCTTCGCCAACCTGATCCAACAATTGAAAGCCGATTGGCGAACACGAAAAATTCCTGTCGCCTTGTTGTTCTCGGACGATTTTCGCGGCAACCGCGCTCGTATCCGACTACAGAAAAGCGGCGTTACGGTCATTCCGTTTACCGCTGTCCCGGAATTGATTACCTCAACCGTCGATCGAATGGTCGACCAAGTTACGCCCTTCCGCCAAGATCGTTCCGAACGAACGCGAGAAGCGAAAGTCGCGATCAGATGGCTGGCCAAAATCTCCAACAACCGAAAAGACTACGCTTTTTTCGAACTTACCTCGCACGAACAAGCCATTCAAAATTTGATCTACCAACCCGGATTCAGCAATCACGTTAGCGATATCTTGGCGAGCCTAGCGACTCCTGATTCTCAGCGTCAATTGGTGAACTACGCCAGCGAAATTTCGCTGCCGGTCGATCAGCGCGAACATGCGATCAAGGCTTTTAAGCAGGCCGTCAAACGAACGGGCGTGCTGCTAACAAAAGACGAAATTCTTTTGCAGTATGACCGCTACAACGCCAGCGAAAAATTGTCCGCCCAGACGCAACAGGTTTTGGGATCGATCCTGGACATCATCGAAGGCAAATAACAACCTTCTTCCACGCGGCGCCCCTCGCTACACCACCGCCTGCTCATTCTTCTGTTGGACCGGCAGCGCCCACAACGCTCTTTGACCGACCACCACCGTAACAACGGTCATCAACACGTTGGTGACAGCCACGCTATACCAGACCCAATCCACTGGCATCGCCCAATAAGACACGAACAGAAAAAACAACGGCGCCGGCAGCAGCACCTTGCGCAGCATCGCTTCAAAGAATCCGTACATCGGTCGCTTCATCGCTTGCAGCATATTTAGATGAGCCGAAGTCAAAACATAAGACCATTGAATTGGCGCGATGACGTACAGGCAATTGACGCCCAATTGAATCACTTCTTCATCCGTCGTAAAAATGCTCATCAGCTGCCGAGCAAAAACGAACATCACGATCGAAGTCGTCAAATTCAAAGCTTGCCCCGCGACGATCGCGATCTTCATCGTCGATCGAATCCGATCATACTTGGCAGCCCCATTATTTTGGCCTACCAGCGCCATGATCGCCGCCGACAAACCCATCGTCGGCAACAAACCGATCTGCTCAATCCGAGTCGTTACGCCAAATGCAGCCACGTTCGCTTCGCCGTAAGTTTTCAGAAAAAACGTGATCACGAAAAAGCTCAACGCCACCTGCATGATATTGAAACTCGCCGGCACCGCTTGCCGGGCAACTTCCAAATAAATTCGGAAGTCGGGAATCAAGTCCGCCAGTGAATTGATTTCGACCAAGCCACGCGAAACGACCGCCCGCAACATAATCAACGAACCGATTCCTTGAATCACCACCGTCGCCCAAGCAATCCCCGCGATCCCCATTGCGGGCAGCCCAAATCCTCCGTACAGGAACCATGGGTCTAAAATCAAATTCAAGAAAAACCCACAAACCAAAATGATCCCAAAGGTCTTGCTATCCCCGCTGGCAACCAAAATCGCGTTGCACAAATTTATCAGCACAAAGAAAATCGCGCCAAAAAACACAGGCAACATGTAGCTCATCGCGACCGCCAAATAGTCTCCATCGGCCCCCATCAACCGGAACAAAGGCTCCGCGACTGCGATTCCAGCGAACGTCAAAAAAATGGAAATCAAGAGGCCAATCGAAAGACACTGCGACACGAATCGAAATTGCTTTTCACGATCGCCCGCTCCGATCGCGTTCGAAATCAACGCCGATGCGCCGCGAGACAAACCGCCACTGAAAGCGATAATCAATAAGAATACGGGAAAGCTTAGCCCCAACGCCGCTAGTGCCAGAGTGGAAATTTGCCCTGCGTAGAACGAGTCCACCACGTTGTACATCGTTTGAAAAAACAACCCGATACTCGACGGCAACGCCAGATCTCTCACGTGTCGAGAAATGGGTCCGGTCGTAAGGTCTTGTGATTTCAAAATCTAACCATGGCTACAAAATGGCTCGTCATCGCGTCGGACACTTCGAACCGATCGCGGATTTGGCAGTACCGTAACAGGCAAACTCAATTTCACCAACCGGCAACACTCACCCGCCCACGATTCCCATCGGACCGAGTTTTCAATCTGTCACCGCCGCTGCAAATCGCCGCCTACGCTGGCCCAGCCAAAACTTTGTCCAAAACTTCGTCACTCTGCGATTCAGAATCAGCCGAAGCCGACAGGTGACAGATCGTTTCGACGCCACCGGCAGCGTCCTGTTCAACCGCACTCAAAACTAAAACCGTCACATCGATTTGCGACTCAGCCACTGCAATCAACTGCTCCAAAGTTCCCGCGAAGCGACAACTCGCACGGTACACTCCCGACCGATGACCGTGGCGGTTTTGAAAGAATCTCGAGGCCATCAAAAAAGGAGAGATTCCCGTCAGCCTTGGATTCAGGTCCACCAAAAATCGCTCGTCGGCCTCCGTCACCAAAACATCGATCCCCACGACACCAAAATAACCGTGTCGCTGCAAGAACGCTGCCGTCGCGATAACAAACGGTTCCATCGGTTCAACCAGCTCGCGTTGAAGTTCGGCCGAAAAACTACCGCCGCACCAGCGACTGGATTCACTAAAATGCTGTTGCGTTACCCCCAGCCAAACCACCGAACCATCGCGGTGCAAATAAAACTGGACGCCGTAGTCACCGACGATATTTTCCACGACCGAGTTGTAAACCAATTCCGCGCCTGGCCAATCGCGATCGAGCTCCTTTTTCATTTTGGCTAAATCAGCAGCATTATCGAGCCGAAAATTTCCCAGCCCGGCGTAACCATGACTCAGTTTCGCGATGCAGGGAAACTGCGGCCCATCAAAAACCTCCGCTTGGTCGCAGTCAATCTCCGCAATCGCTTGTTTCGAATGCAGGTGGTAATAAACATCAGGATCAACTAGCTGCCTTTGTGCGGGCAAAGATTGATGCGGGAAAAGAGTAATCAAACCCTTCGATTTGCCATCAACAGAGTCGCCAGTGGCAGCGTCATTGACCACATCCAAGACTTCGCCAACGGCGTTAACCGGTCCCAGCAGCTTGTCGGTCGATTCCCAAACCGGCACACCCGCATCGCTAAAAACCGAACGCCAGTGATCAAACAACGCCACCGGCGGTGCAACCTCGGACGCCACCGGCACCTTGGCACCCCAACCACACATCAAATGATGCGGGCCTAGTGTTTTCAGCAGTTCTTTGGGTGGCGGCGGAAACGGGTCGTGGATGATGTAACGCGGGTCATTTCGAAATCGTGTCTCCAAACTATTGGACGACGGGTACTCTGTCAGCAACGCCGAATTTGGCGCATCGACGGAGTACAGCTCGGACAAAAACACAAGCTCGGGTTTCTGGATCAGTTTGAACGGCATCGATTAGGCTCGATTTTGCCAGATCGAAATCTCAGAAACGCCGTACTGCGACTTCCGCGAATTTTCCCGCATTAAAAAAGGAATATCGTGCGGCGTGTTGATCAATTCAAACTTCGGGCTCAGCACCTTGGCGATTCCTTCCAGCGTTGTGAAGCTTTCACCGGTTCCCGCTTTGAAACCGCCCAGCCATTTGTCACGCGGCGTATGGTCTTCCGACCAAGTGTACGGCGAAACCAAAGCCAACAACCCGCCCGGATTGATTCTTTCTTGGATCAGTTCTAGAAACCGCTGCGGATCGTACAGCCGGTCCAGCAAGTTCCCTGCAAAAACCAAATCGTAACCGTCGTACTTCACTGGCAGGTTACAAGCGTCACCTTGCATAAAGGCAATCTTGTCTTTTACCTCTTCGTACCCGTCAAACCGCGAAAGTAGCAGTTCTCGGAACAGCATCAGCTCGCCTTCATCTTCGCAAACGTATCGTTGACGTCCCGACTTTTGCAAATTGGCCGGGGCTTCGATCACACGCACCGAAAGATCGACGGCCTCAACCGCATCAAACACTTTTGCCAACTCAAACGCCGATCGAGCCGCACCACAACCGATATCCAGAGCCTTGCCAGTTTGTTTGCCATCTAGAAATGGCAGGACCGCATCGACACAGGCAACCGGAAAACTCTGTTTAATAACCGACGAACTGTCTGTGTCGCCGTAGTGGAATTCGAGATAGCGCGAAACCATTTGATCGGTTTCGTAAACGTTGACTTCTGGCTCGGGCAGAGGATTCGCTTCAACGTATCGCAATCCTGAGTATTGAAAGAAGTGACGCCGGAAGGCATACCGCGCGTCTTTGATCGCGTAATTGCCAGTCGAGATCCAACAACCGCCTTTGAACAAATTGTGTTTGCCATCAAAAGTCGGTGTCGAAAAATCGTCGTAACTCGGATGCACTTCGAAACCATCAAACCCGTCAATCGGCGTTTCGGTCCACTGCCAAACGTTGCCGATCAGGTCAAACATTCCGCCGTCGAACTCGTGGCGATCAACCGGACACGGCGACATCTCGCCTTCCAAATTGATGTTACCCGGAGCCGATTCCCAGTAAGGCTGATCCGAATCAAACACCATCCGCATCTGATGCCACTCGGCCTCAGTTGGCATGCGAATGTGCTTTCCGACCTGCTCCGACTTCCAATTGCAGAACGCCTTGGCTTCCAAATAATTGATCTCAGCAGGCCAATTCGCCGGCAAATCAATCTCGCCCGTCATCAACCGAAGTTGATAACCCTCACCCGACTTACGCCAGTAAACGGGGTGCTCCGCTTTGCTGAATTCGATCCACTTCCAGCCTTCTTCATTCCAGAACTTCTTCTCGCCGTAGCCGCCGGCTTCAACGAATTCTTCAAATTCGGCATTGGAAACCAAGTACTTCGAAGCCCGAAAGCCTTCGACAGATTGACTGCTATAACCATATTCGTTGTCCCAGCCATAGATCGGGTTTGTCTTACTTTTCCCCAGTTCAATTTGGCCACCTTCGACCGGCAAAAGTTCGTTAACTGGCGCCACGCCCGACTCTTGGCAAACTTGACTCCAAACCGGATGCGGCTTCACGTGCTCCAGCGGCAATTCGCGAATCAAAATCGACGAGGTTTCCAAGTGAATTCGCTCGTGCTCGATTCCCATCAACACGATCCACATCGGACTGTTCCAATCGATCGGCAGTTGGAAATCGCACTCGCGAATGAACTGATCCACGATCTCTCGAGTCGCGTCTCGATGCTCTTTCACCCTCGCCGGCGTCGGCCAGTCGTAGTGGTTGTCGTCCAAGTCGTCCCAAGACATTTCGTCGACACCCACCGCCAACATGGATTCGATTTTTGGGTCGAGCCGTCGCTGGATCAGGTTGGCGACGTTCAGCTTGTTCAAGTAAAAGACAGCGGTATGGCCGTAGTAAAAAATCAGCGGTTGCCGCAGCCGATTTGCTCGGTAGTAAAACGCCCCATCCGACGACAGGCAATCGAACAAACTTTCATACAGCGTGAATGAATCGTGAAAGTAATCCAGAATCTCCTGCCGCTTGGCTTCGACATCGTCGCCGGTCAGCAGCGGCATTTGTGTCACAAGACTGGCCAGTCGGCCGGCGGAATCAACTGTTTTGTTTTTAGAAGAGGTATCACTCATTTGCACGGTCAATCAACTTTTCTTTTCGTTGTCTCTTGGATAGGCCCTAAGGTCCCTTGGATAAGCCCCAAAGCCTCGTTTTTACGAACCAATGTCATACCGTTGACGATTTGAAAACGCAACGATTGAATCAAAATTATCTATCTCCTGGGATAATCAAAGCGCAAGTTTACACCGCACGCAACAGAACAAAACATTCAGCGCCGCCTGCAGTCAGGCAGGTTCAAAAACAGAAAGAAGTCGTTCAGCCCAAGGCAAAACGACTTCGCGCAAAACACTGTGAATCGTTCGACAGACACCCAATCGCAACAAAACGTTCAGCCGTTCAGCTTGTCAGAGAATTTCGATCAACCAAAAAACACGACTAGATCGGTCGCGTGATTGGGCTCTCCAGTATTGTCGAAACTTGGCTGGTGGTCAAAAAGTTGTCGCCCGTCGATTCAGGAGCGTTGCCATTTACACGAACGTACATCAAGTTGGCTGGGGAACTGAAAACATGTTCCAATCCCAAATTATGCGCCAACTCGTGGGCCACCACCCCCGCGATTACCTCTAAGCCGGCTTGGAAATCAAGTAGGTTATCGCCTACATGAATCGTCGTGCCACTGGCACCGACAAAGGCCAAACCATTTGTACTGTTGTCCCCCACCGTGTCAAAACCGGGCGAACGCTGCACAAAATAAGCATCGACCACGTTCGGATCGCTACTGCCAATTCCCGACGTTGCGTCTCCGGTGTCGACGATTGTCTCCAAGTCGGAAGTAGGCCGCGTCCCAGTTGCCGGGCTGCCAACATTAGCAAAGGTATTGCGATAGGAAACGGTTGACTGCCACTCCACATCCACTTTGGCTTGAGCAAGAATATCGTCGACCAAGTTTTTGATTTCGGCTTCCGTCGTGGCGTCGCCAAAGAACGTGGCCGTGTTGCTGCCGTTATTATTGGAGACGATGATCGGCCGAACGATAATCTGCTCGACCGAAGAAGGCGCGGCAGCCCTGGTTTGGTCGGAGAATTCAAACGTTTCTACTTGACTGATCGTATCGTTGCCTTGCGGCTGAACTGACCGCAAATCGCGAACGACCAGCGGCGAGGAACCATTGATACGATAGCTGTCATACTCGCCCGTGAACCGCATGAAGTCCGTTCCTTGGCCACCGTCGACCACGTCGTCATCAAAGCCGGCAATGATAAAGTCGTTTCCGCCACCGGCATTAATCACATCTTCTCCTTCGTAAGCGGCCAGAAAATCCGCTTGGTCGCCACCGGTTAATTCATCGTTGCCTGCTTGACCATGCATTCGATTTTCAGCCGAATTGCCGCCGATAAAAACATCGTTCCCGTTGCCGCCCCACATCACGTTCAAACCGGTACCGCCAGAGATCGTGTCATCGCCATCGAGCCCCAACACCAAGTCGGCCTGTGAAACACCGACCGAAAAGGCAACGCCGCCGTCGCCTGCCGAAAGAATATCGTTACCGCCCAAACCAAAAATACTATCGATCCCGTCACCACCAAAGATCGTGTCAACTTGGTCACCACCAAACAGAATATCATTCCCCGCATCGCCGCGGATTGTGTTGACATCCGCCGACCCAAAAATCGAGTCGTCGCCGTCGCCGCCGTTGAGCGTATCGTTGCCAAAGAAACCAATGATCGTGTCGTTACCACCACCGCCATTGAGCGTATCGTTGCCGCGACCGCCGTTGAGCGTATCGGCACTGGAACCTCCGGTGAAATTGTCGTTGCCATCACCACCGAACATCGCTGAAACAATGTTGGTCCCGTTGGTAAACGTATCATCGCCAGCCCCGGCGATAAAAAACACTTGCGAGATTTGATTGGCAGCAAAAGTCTGATCCGCCACGCCAGTCACGCTCGCCCTGACTTGGCCGCCGCCCACATTTACAATCGATCCGGTATCGTTGCCATCGCCGCCCGAGATATACAAGTCACCCGCCGGCGCATCGAAAAAAATACTGGCTAGAACTCGTCGCTGCTCCAGCGATTCATAACCCGCTGACTGTCGCTTCTTTGTTCGTAATGAACGACCAGAGCCGGACGCTTGATTTGAAAACCACTTCGCAAAATTTAGTGCTGGAATCGACATGGTTACTCCGCCGCAAAAAACGGTCGACAGGTGAACGGGAGGAAAGAAAGAATATCGCTAAGAAAGTGATACAGCGTTTTGTAGCTCGGGTCAAATGAACAAAATCAGTTTTCCCAGTAAACTTCGCTCGTCGCCAGCAAACGCCAGCAGATGCAATTACAAATTGCGGCGATTATGAATAATGAGGCAGCCATTTTTAAAATTCACCGCTTGCCAGCTTTGGCTCGTGGCCGGCAGAAACTTGGTTTTTGACAACCCGTTTTAACCGCGTTGCCGACGGATCAATTTGCTGTACTTATTAAGCGTCTTACGTTCACGACGCGTCAAACTTGCTTCGCCTTCCCTGCTGATTTTGTCCAGCACACGATCGGCTTCTTGTTGCAATTTTGCATCGATTGCATCGGGGTCGTGAATCTTTAAAGCGCTTCGTTTTACAAACGACGGCCACTGGAATCGCTCGAAGTTCCAGCCCAATTTGTAATACAGAGCCCCGAAGGCCGCGCCTGCCAAGTGAGCCTCCCAAGCGATCTGGCTGGCCCCAAGTGCATAAAAAACGTTGGTCACCAAAAATAGAATACCGACCACCCACGCCTTCACGGGGATGATTCCCATCAGCAATAGCGTGGACTGCGGCGCTAACATCACAAAGTAAATAATCACGGCCGACACGGCCCCGGATGCCCCGACGATCGACCCTTCGCTTCCCGTGGCCAACTGGATCAACATCCAAGCAATCCCACCGACAAGAATGGAGACCAGGTAGAACTTCAAGAATTCCTGCGAGCCCAATTTTTGCTCGACCATGATCCCTAAGAAAAACAGCGTGATCATATTGAAGATCAAATGCCACACACCAATGTCGCTGCTATACGAGGCATGGGTAAAGCCGTGAGTCAGATAGGCCCACACTTCCCAAGGCCGATCCGTTTTCAAGGACAAGAAATTCCCCAACCAGTTCGTATCCGTTTTCACTTCTTTTAACTGCTGGCCAGTTACCGTCACCCCATCACCCATATCAATGGGCGTACTCAAATCCGCCGGCGGATCGACCAGTTGGTCGTAAGCCGTCAGTCGCGGCGAAAACAAGTCGACGGCAAACACGGCAACGTTGATCATAATCAACTTGATAAGAATGGACTGCTTATTAAAGTTCAGCCCCATCCCACCAAGACGTCCACCGCCACCATAGCGGCGGCTTTCTTCTTCGCGATAGTAATCTCGGTCCTCGTAACCCATTCCAGCTAGCCTTCTAATTTCTTGCTCGGTACGCCTGGACGACAGCCAATCGGCAGCTCGATGTTCACCCGGCCCGGAAGCTCGATTCTAGCGGTGCTCGGCTGTTCTTCAAAGTTGAATTCACCGCCACCATCGGCAGTCAACGGCTAGAAATGCTCTATTTGCTAGGATGCCACCAAGAAAGCCACGATGGAAACCGCCACCAAAGCCACTCGTCTCATGCGACGATTGTTGGCGGATTCGCCAAGTGGGACAGGTTCTAAGTTACCGTGTCGAAACGGCCGAACCGTTGGCCTTGGGAACCGTTGTCGACTTCAGTCGCTGGTAGATGCCGTCGATGTTAGTGCGAAGACCTTCCAGCCGCTGACCCAACTGCTCAATTTCAGCCTGCTTGGCTTGATTGGAGGCATTGATTGTCGCAAGGTCCGCTTCCAAACGCTCGGTATCTTCGCTGCTCTTGGCAATCAAGTCGGCTCGAACGCGGATCTGAGCTTGGGCATCTTTGTAGGAAACTCGAACCGTGTCATTGGCCGCTGCTGCTTTCTGAGCATCTTCAGCCGTTTGAGCGGCCAGCAGTCTCAGATTTTTGAACATTAACGGGAAATCATTCAGCTGGCGACGGTAAATCCTGTCCTTCTCTTCAACGGCACCGGCGAAGGTCTCGCTAAATCCAGCAACCCGCCCGCCCTCGCGTTGGTAGCCCAGCGCCGACTGCAGGTCAACAAAAACGGTATCGCCTTTCTTGAACTTCACGCCCTCTTCGCCTTCCTGACGTAAGCGGCTGTAAATCGCCAAGCCGTTGTTGTCGAACATTCCGTCGTTTTCCAAAACGCCCACCCCATCCACCGTGATCGGCCTTTCGGCATCGGTGGTGAAAACGTATTTGACGAACACTTCTTCCGGGCTCGGTTCGAATCGGTCCGATTTTCGGTTGGGTGCACTGGCGATCCATTTTTCGATCGTGCCCAAAGACTGGCCATCGAACGAAAAACGATCCAACAGCGATTCGAACACAGCTGAGTTTTGGTCGACTCCCAAAGTGGCCGGCTTCAAGTACAACTCGCGTAAGGCGATGCGAAACGAAGTGATGTCAAATTCTTCGTTTGGATCTTGGATATTTTTGACAAGGTTCTTATAGCCTTCGGGCGCGTTTTCGTTGGCGTCGACCTCGGCAATCAAAGCGTCGCGAAAAATACCACGCTCATCCTGCGGCATCTTTTCAAACAACGCCCAAGTCGTCGAAGGTTCCGCGTAAGCTCTGACGTCGGCCAAAGCCACCGGTTGCAGCGTGAAATCGTCTTCTGTTTCGGCTACGACTTGGACGGCACCAATAAAACGTACCGGGATTCCTGACGTTTCAGCGAACGCGTAAAGAATCGCTCCCTTGAGTTCAACGTCGTTGTCCAACTGGCGTTTTTTGCCGTCTGCCAGTTTGAATTTACGCATCTGATCCTGAGCAGAAATTTGACCGCCGCGGTAAACGCGTCCCCGTCCGGTCATCACGCGTGTGTACTCGCTGCTGAGCGCGCGAAGCGAACCGTCGTCGTATTGCGGCGACAGTGGATCGCCAACTTTGATCTGTTGCAATTCCAACTCGCGCTGGACCGCTTGCTTGGTCGCTTTGTCGGCCTCGATCATCGCGCTGCGGCGGTGATCAAAAACCTTGGTCATCCCCACAATCGCCGCGATTGCCGATAGCAAGGTTAAGATCAAAAACACCACGTTGACCCAGTGCCAATCTTTGGCCGACATGATCGCGAAAACCACAACCGCCAAAGCAATCAAACCAACGATACCTGCAGAGACCATGTCGATATCTGCGGCGAATAATAAGGAGTCGATGTTGATCATCTAGGTGCAGCCTTGGTTGCATCAAATGGAGTTAACAATGGTCTTATCGGCACTTCGGGACGTCTCCCAAAACCGGCTTTGGTAATTCTTGCGGTAGCTTGAGAATTCGCATGCACTCAACCTTCGGATACGGCGGCAAAGTCCAACCACCCCGAAAAGTCTACCTATTCATCAGCGGCGTCCTGCCTGCCAAAGCTACGATTATGGTCCAAAGACCCGATATTTAAAGCATAAACTGGCAAAAATGGCCTTTCTATCGATATCGTCGGATCCGCGGCCGTTCCTTCGACAGATCGCTCGTTTGGTAAGCACATTCGCCTAACAAACAAACTTTCAAGATACAATCCGCACAAGCCCGATACCCCCACAAGTCCGCTGTTCTGGAAATACCGTAAAAACCGGAATTTCCCGAATGCGATTCTTTCTCGGCGGCTCGAGTGAATTCCCGCTTCACTGTGCCCCAGATCGCTTTGTTCCGCAGTTGCTCAGGCCCCCGGGTCTATTGGGCAGCGCTTTGGAGATTTCGGTGCGCCCCAGCCAATTTCAAAAAACGCTTCAGATCACGCTGTTGATGGCAATTGTCGTCAGTTCGGTCACGATTGCAGGCTGCCATCGTGGCTATTATCGCCGCCAAGCCGACGCGGAAGTCAAACGGCTCATTTCCGAAAAAACGCTCGACCCTCGCTGGTCAAACGTGGATGGCAGTATCGAGATCGATGCCAAGTCGCGGATGCACGATCCCTTCAGCCAGGACCATCCACCAATTCCTCCCGACGATGCGGCTTCGCACCAGTTGATGCACAACGTCGACGGCAAGCCTGGATACCCTCATTGGCACGCCAACGGTGACACCGACGCGGTCGAAAATCCGCTTTGGATGTCCTATCTGCCGATGAACGAAAAAGGAGAAGTGGTCCTGTCGCTCGACCGAGCCTATCAACTCGCCCTACTCCACTCACCAGATCTTCAAGCTCAGCAAGAAACGCTCTATCAGTCGGCGTTGAACGTGAGCGTCGAACGCTTCGGTTTTGATTCGCAATTGTTTGCAGGCTTCAATTCAATTTTCACCACCCAAGGTCGCTTGGCACCGGGCGGTTCTCAATCCAACTTCACCAATAGCCTAGGCTCCAACGGACAAGGCAACAGCCTCCGCCGCTTGGGCATCACCGGCACCAATCTTGCCGTCGGGCTGGCCAACACGATTTTGTTTAACTTCGCTGGCAACAATACGCAAACCGCCAACTCACTTTTGGACTTCTCGATCATTCAACCGTTGCTGCAAGGTGCCGGTCGTGAACGAATCTTGGAATCGTTAACTCAATCCGAACGAACACTGCTGGCCAACGTTCGACAGCTCGAACGATTCAAACGCGGCTTTTACTTGCAGGTTGCGACGGGACGAAACCCGGGTGCAGGCGTTCAACTAGGCGGAAACTTTTTGGCCGCGCCAGGAAACGCCAACCAAGTACCTGGCGGTTTCTTCGGCCTATTAGAAACTCAACAACAAATCCGCAACCTTGAATTTAACATTCGACAGTTGGAAACGGTCTTGCGACAATTCAGCGAATTTTACAACGCGGGTCGGTTGGAAGCAGTTGACTTCAAGCGTGTGGAATCGACTTTTTATGAGCAACAGCGATCACTGTTAGCAGCCAAAGTCGTTTATCAGACTTCGCTGGACAACTTCAAACTGCAGCTCGGTCTCCCGCCAGAACTACCCGTCGTGATCGAGGATGAACTCTTAAATCAGTTCGAACTCATTAGCGATGAAGTCAATAGGCGTTTAAATAGCGCTGGCGACCTGCGTAACTTGGCGGGAAAAGGGCTGAGCGTTTTGGATGAATCGATCAGCGGATACGCCGAGGAGAATTTCGAATGGCCCGAGGACTTGGCCGACCAACTGGAGGGACTCCGCCCTTCCCTCGCCGCTGCGTTGGAATTAGTTGACTTGGTTCAGACAAAAGATATCGTTCAGGTAGAAGGCGACATCCAACGCCTAGCCGGCAATCGAGAATCGCGCCTAGAGTATCTGAAAAGCCTGACCGACGACGTCACCTCGGGTAAAATCATCTCGAACATTAGTTCCGATCTTTTCGCGCCGGACACCATTCCGGACGCGACTCCACTTTCCCTCGCACTCAGCGACAAAACAACAGTCGAAAACGCTCTCAAACAAGATCGCACGCCGTCGATTGCCGCTCGTCTTTCTCGGCTTAAATCACAAATCCAAGCAACCGAACAAAGAATCGATAACTTTGCAGAAGCTCGTGAAAAGCTAGGCGTCAAAGCGCTTTACAACTATCTTTACGACGGGTTTGAGAAAGCCATTCCGGCCCAACTGGCCGAACTAAACAACATTGTTCTGGACCTGTCTTTGCTTCAAGCGCTCGCTCGATCAAATTCAATTCAGATCATCAACTCGAGCATCAGCGATGAACAGGCCATTCGAATTGCTCGCTGCCTACGCCGTGACTGGATGAACGCTCGAGCGTCTTTGGTTGACCAATATCGAAACATTGAATTTGTCGCCGATCAACTGGAAGCTGGCGTCGATTTGGTTTTCGAAGGCAGCGTTGGGAACTTTGGCGACAACCCCTTTAGGATCCGAACTGAAACCGGACAGTTGCAAGCGGGCCTTCGCTTTGACGCGCCGATTGTTCGATTGGCCGAACGTAATCAATACCGAACTGCGTTAATCCAGTACCAGCAAGCCAAACGAAGTTTTTATCAATTCGAAGACGCCATTAAATTTAACTTGCGAAACCTCATTCGAAACATCAGCCAGAACCGAGTGCAGTTTGAACTGGACCGAGCGAGTGTTCAAATTAACATCGAATTCGTTGAATCCGCTCGCCTAGAACTCGAACGGCCAAAGATTGGTGACGCTCGAGTCAATCCTCAGACGGCCCAAAACGTAACCGATGCGATTGACCGATTGAACTTCTCGCAGAATTCGTACTTAAGAACTTGGCTACAGTATGAAGTGCTCCGCCGAAATCTTGATTTTGATATGGGAACCATGCAGGTCGACCCGACCGGCCAGTGGCTGGATCCGGGTATCATCGATGACTCGATTGGCCTGCGTGCCTGTGAGGCAATGGGCGTCGAACCCGATTGTCAGTTCTGTGAAAACATCGGAGCTTCTTACGAGACACCCAACTCCGATGCCGGCGACGCTCAATCTGATTACTATGAGGATTCTGCTGACGAAGATGAACCGTCTGCTTCTAACTCAGATCAAAAACAGGCCTCTGAATCCAATGCCCGATCTGCTAAGCCAGAACTGGCTCGCCCCAAAGACAGCGGTCGCCCTAGTCTCACAAGACCGAAACTCGAACCCGCTCAGCCTTCGATCCCCGGAGAATCACTACCAGCGGGAGAGTCCATCGTTCCCGTTCCAAGTCAACCGACACCCGGTTCAATCGATGGAGCTTTCTACCAGTCGAACGAGGGGATTTTGGAAAAACGAACTGCGGCGGGGAAGACGGTTGCTTTAGCTCCGGTTGTCTTGGCTCCCGCTGCTTTAGTTCCACGAGTCAGCCGATCCGAGTTCGCTCGAAACCCACTGACGATTGCCTCGATTGCCCCAGCAGCGTCGAAACCGACAGCGTCAACCGTCATAGACAATGCTCCCATGGTCAGTATGGAATCAGCGGGTTCGCGAATGAAAGCCGCCGCTTCGAAACCAAGGGTCCCAAATCAAGCGATTCTCAAAGACCAAACCATCCGCTTAGCCAGCACAAACTTGCCGTCAAAATCAGAAATGGTCTTTCACGCCCTGCCATCGACGAAAGTTTCTTCACGCTCCCTGCGAACGACTAAAAGTGCCGATACGACAGCTGGAAATGCCCTAAACGACACGCCCTCAGCACCAATCGCCACGCCGATCGAGCCCGCTTTCGGCGGCCTTTTGGACCGTTTTGCTACCGGTAAATAGCTCAGCTTCAACGGTTTCGGCTCGGCCACTAGCTCTCACGCACCCGTGTTCCTCATATAACACGGAGATTTACTTCGTCATTGTGTTAACTTGTGTTAACTAATTGACGATCCGCTCGGCTTAACCACTGCGGAGACCAAACGATAGATAACGATGTCAAAACGTCTTAATTTAGCGAAACGAATTGTAAGACGACGTGTTTCAAATACCCTGCGTGCCTCTTTCTTTGCACCGACGCCCATCCGCTGATCAAAACAATGAATATTCCCCTCCGACAATCGCAGATGCCAAATAAACCACTTCGTAAACACAACCACAACCGACACGGCGCGACATTGCCACTCATTTTAGGTGGGGTCGTCATCGCGGTTTTGGTTTTGGGCGGCGTTTTTGCCGTAAAGTACGTTAACGACGGCGATTCGCAAGAAATATTCGATCCGATCTTGGCCACGGTCGAGCGTGGAGATTTCGTCTCCCAGGTCCTCGACCAAGGCGAAATCCAAAGTAGCGAAAACGTTGAAATCCGCTGCGAAGTTCGAGCACGAAACGGATCGACGTCGGTTCTAAGCGTTGTTCCCGAAGCCTCCGTCGTTGGCCCCGGCGAATTCTTGGTCCAACTGGACTCGACCTCGTTTGAGAAAGAACTCGAACAACAACGAATCGCAATGGCCAATGCGGAAACAGCAGTAATTCAAGCGGACTCGAATCTCAAATCCGCCATCGCAACCCTTCGCGAGTACATCGAAGGTACCTACGAAGAAGAAAAACTAACAATCAAAAACCAAATCGAAGCCGCCAATGGCAGTATCGAAACGGCGAAACAACGTCTGCAACAGACCCAAGAAACGCTCGACTTTAACCGCAAACTGCAAGCCAAAGGCTTCATTACGCCGCAGGACTTGCAGGCATCCGAATTTGATTTGGCAAAAGCAAAAATCGAACTCCGCCAAGCTGACAACGATTTGGCCTTGGCTAAAAAGAGAATGCAAGTCCTTGAAAACATCACCAAGGAAAAAAACTCGATTCAACTAGAAGCGGACATCGAAGCCGCCAAGGTCAAGCTCAACAGTGAAAAAAAGGCGCGCGTGGTCGAGCAAGAAAAACTTGCCGAGATCGAGGAACTCGTTTCCAACTGCCGAATCGTGGTTCCTGATGGAGTTTCCGGACAAGTCGTTTATGCCCGTGAATCTTCACGCGGTGGCAACGACTGGGAACTCGAAGAAGGTGCGACGGTCCGCCAAAACCAAATTTTGATTCGACTTCCTAACCTCGAAAAAATGGAAGTCAAAACGCTGATCAATGAACAATCGATTACACAAATCACTCCAGGTCTTCCCTGCGAGATCAAAGTCGATGCTTTAAATGACCAGACGCTGACGGGCGTCGTGACTCGAGTCAACCAGTATGTCGAATCGTCGCGATGGATGAGTTCTTCGGTACGCAAGTACGCTGTGTTCGTGAAAATTTTCGACCCACCGGCTGCGCTGAAACCCGGTATGAACGCCGCCGTGACAGTTCAAGTTCGCGAAGAGTCGGACGTATTGATGGCACCGATTCAAACCGTCTACGCCGTCCAAGACAAAAAATTCTGTTTGGTCCAAAACGGTGAAAACTGGGAAACGCGAGAAATCGAAATTGATGGCGATAACTCAGCCAAGGTCCTGATCAAATCAGGGCTCGAAGAAGGCGATGTTTTGGTGATGAACCCAGGTGCTTACAAAGACAAGATGGACCTGCCCGAATTGTCTCGAGATTCGAAAATCGAATTACCCGAAGGCGCCGTCGAAGAAGCCGAAGCCGCTAAGAAAAAAGCCAAACAAGCTGGCAAAAAACCAGCGGCTGCCGCCGGGCCCGGTGGCATGCCCGCCGATGGCGCCGCGCTGATGGCTCAGAAAGACTCCGATGGTGATGGCAAAATTACCAAGGATGAAGTCGGCTCGCCCTACTCATTTTTCTTTGATCGTTACGATAACGATAAAGACGGTGCATGGACAAAAGACGAAGCTGACAAGGCAATCAAATCAGTCCAAAAGCGCATGAAGAGTGCCGGCGGCGGACGACCAGGCGGCGGCGGTGGTGCCGGATTCGGTGGCGGTAACAGGTCACAACAAAAATGAACGCCCCCCAAGCCTCCAAAGTAAAACTTGCCGCGTCGATCCGCGATCTAAAAAAGCACTACGTCCTTAAAAGCGAAACAGTCCGTGCCCTGCGCGGGGTCTCGTTTGACGTTCCCGAAGGCGATTACATCGCGATCATGGGGCCGTCTGGTTCGGGCAAAAGCACGTTGTTGAATCTGCTAGGTTGCCTCGACCGACCGACCAGCGGATCGTTCTTCCTGGGCGACGATGACGTGGCCAACATGAACGATGACGAACTGTCATTCATTCGGGCCTCGCGACTGGGTTTTGTGTTTCAATCGTACAACTTGATTGCCCAATTAAGCGTTGTCGAAAACATTGAAGTGCCGCTGTATTACACCGGTCGACTGAATGCCGATTCGCGAAAACGCAGTGTCGAACTCGCCACGATGGTCGGACTGGGCGAACGCTTGGACCACCGCCCGACTCAACTGTCCGGTGGTCAACAACAACGCGTCGCCATCGCTCGATCGCTAGTTAACGATCCCTACTTTATGTTAGCGGATGAAGCGACAGGAAACTTGGACTCGGTCACCACGACTGAAATCTTGGCTCTCTTTCAAAAGCTCAACGACGAAGGCCGTACGATCATCATGGTGACCCACGAAGACGAAGTGGCCGCTCATGCGAAGCGCGTCATCCGACTGCGAGATGGCGAAATCCAAATTGACGAACAAGTCTCCGGGCGAGAAATTTTCACGCCCGAACAGATCGCGAGCTACCAAGCATGAACCTATCTTCTGCAATGGCGTTTTTTCGCCCCCGCACCTGGAAGCTGGGCCTGAAAAGCTTGGTCCTGCATCCATTGCGCTCCGGGCTGACTGTCCTGGGCATCCTCTTTGGCGTTGCCAGTGTGATTTGGTTGCTGGCGATCGGCGAAGGCATCAGCCAAGAAGCTCAAGCTCGAATTGAAGACTTGGGCGCCGAAAACATCATCGTCCGCAGTGTCAAACCACCCGACGGCGCCAGCGGCGGGTCGTTCGGCCGAGTTGATTCCTTTGGGGTCAAACGAGCGGAAAAGCGACTGATCGAAGAGACGATCCCGACCATCAAACGCGTGCTTCCCATTCGCGAACTACCCCAACGATTCGCTTACAACGGCAACCCCAACGTCAAACCAATCGATGGAAGACTCGTCGGTTGCACGCACGGTTACGCCGAAGTCACGCGGCTTTTTGCCGCTCGCGGACGGTTTATTTCACCCGTCGAAGTGGCCCAATCCAAATCGGTTTGCGTGATCGCGGCCGACCTCGCCAGAAAGCTCTTCCCCTCCGAAGACCCGCTGGGCAAACAAATCTACATCCCGGAAAAGAAAGAGTTCTACGAAATCGTCGGTGTGCTAAAACCGCGAAACGCCACCGCGGCGATCGGTGGATCTTTGGCCTCACAAGACTTTTCGCTGGACGTCTACATCCCAATCACAACGATGCAATTGCGCATGGGCGATTTGGAAATCCAGAGGTCCAACGGTTCATTCATTGCCAAGAGTTTTGAACTGACTCAAATTACCATCCAGGTTGAAAATATTACGGACGTAAAACGGACCGCAAAACTGGTCGAAGCGACTTTGATGAGCGACCCAGAACGTCAGGACATCGCGATCGTGGTCCCATTTGAACTGCTTGAACAAGCCGAGATCACTCGGCTGATGTTTATGATTTTCATGGGCTTGATCGCTGCCGTTACGCTGCTGGTCGGTGGCATCGGGATTATGAATATCATGCTGGCGACCGTGACCGAACGGACACGAGAAATTGGCATCCGCAGGGCGTTAGGTGCCAAGCGGATGGACATCGTGCTGCAGTTTTTGGTGGAAACAATTTCACTTTCGATAATCGGCGGGCTGATCGGCCTAGGATTTGGTTTGCTTGGACCGCTGGGCATCGAGGGGCTCAAGGAGCTAATTTCTAGCACCGCTCCGGAACTTTACGCCGGGATACCCGACAACTTCAAATCGATGAAACCGGTAATCGTGCCTTTTTCGATCCCCTTGGCATTTTTCATCTCGGTCGCGGTCGGCGTATCGTTTGGGCTTTACCCCGCCTATCGAGCCGCCCAAATGGACCCAATTGAAGCTTTGCGGCACGAATAAGGCGATCGACAGTTGAATTTCTACCGCTGATGTTTGCAACGAGTGCTAATCTTGGGCATATTGCCAGGTAGTTTCTCAATCGCCTTTCGCCAAAGAAGCCGAATCAACCGCAACAGCCATCGAATTTAGCTTCGCTTGAATAACCGGCGTTCTCAGAGCGACTTATTTTTTGGCAACCCGACGCCAGTTTGCGCACTAAATTCCCGATAGAGAAAATGTGCTACTCTATGCTAAAACAAGGGAAAAGCTGTGAACGACTCCAACCCGGTCAATAATTCTCAATCTCACATTTTTGGTAAGAGCACCGACGTTCCGCTGTTCAATCCCCGATCAATGAGCGACAGCGACCAACCAGCCGAAAACTCTTCGCAACCACCAAGCCAGCCGAACTTCGACGAAATGCTTCAGCGACTGGAAGCTTGCACGGAACTGGTCAACGAAGAACTCGAACTCTATCGCAACGCCAGCTTTGGCAACGAACCCAGCACGCGGACGGACTATTTGCTGTCCGTCGTGATTCCAGTTTTTAACGAGATCAACACGATCGGGCGAATTCTAAGTCGCGTAGCCAGCCTACAATTGAATTTGGAATTGATCATTGTCGATGACTTCAGCACCGACGGCACACGCGACATTTTGAATCAGATCAAAGATTTGCCTCGGGTGACGGTCGTTTTGAAAGAGAAGAACGAAGGCAAAGGCGCGGCCCTTCGAACCGGCTTCGAACACGCCTCGGGCGACTACGTCGTCGTTCAGGACGCTGACCTAGAATACAACCCGTCAGACATTCCCATCTTGATCCAACCGCTGCTCAAAGACGAAGCCGATGTTGTTTACGGTTCTCGTTTTATCGGCGAAGAACAACAGGATGAAAGCTGGATCCATCGCGCCGGCAATGCCGTTTTGACGGGTGCTTCGAATCTACTTTCGGGACTCAATCTGACCGATATGGAAACCTGCTACAAGGCCTTCAATCGAGAAGTCCTGAAAGACATTACAATCAAACAGGACCGGTTTGGGGTCGAACCCGAAATCACCGCCAAACTGGCGCGTCGTGGTTATCGTTTTGTCGAAGTACCGATTTCCTACGACAGCCGCGGCTACGACGAGGGCAAAAAGATCGGCATCAAGGACTTGATCAACGCGATCTACTGCATCGGCCGCTACGGAATGTCTGACTAGAGTCCGATCGTACCAGCCAGCCCAAAAGCCCTAAGACCTCGAAAGCGCCGGGACCAAGATGCAAAAATGGTTTCCTGGCTGACAAGGCTTGCGATTGCCAAAGCAAACCGTCCGCATGACCACCGATGGCCTCCGCGTTCGCTCTGCCAAGTGGTTGGTTGGTGGCACTTAGCGCGGCTTCACTGGAAGTCGGGTGTACGTCGCGGATTGTAACTAGCCGGCCATGCTGTAATGGTTGAATTTAGAAAGTTTCATTGTATCAACATCATGAGCGGAGAAAATTTTGATCGTTTACGATGCCAGCAGGCGACGATGCTCGATGGCCATCAAACATCGGCGGTAACTCACAGATCGATCGCATTTTGGTTCTGGCACCATGTGTCAGCAAGATCGCAAGCCGTCATTTTTTACACCATGACCTACACCGATCGCGGGCAAACCGATACTCAGTCCACGACCTTCGGGGGACAAACTTACACAGTTGACTACAACTACGATGACCGAGGGCGAATGGATGAGGTGGTTTATCCGTCGGGCAAGAAAACCGAGTACACGTTCGACGATCGCAGTTCACTGGACACGATCACGATGCCAATGGCAACAAGCTAACCGAAACCCTCGACGGCGTGATGGCAGTAAAGGCTTCACGACCCAAAGCGGTGGCGATGACGGCTACGATGATGAAGACCGTTTCATGCGGTTTAATCAAACCGGCAACAACGCCACGTTCACACGAT
>CAZROJ010000034.1:5967-28999 GCA_964601665.1 uncultured Pirellulaceae bacterium | reverse complement strand
CCATCTTAATGCCCTCGGGCCGAGTGCCCATGAAAATCGCAACTTGCTTCATTTTTTAAGACCGGATCAAGGGATGAAAACATAAAAATCCAGCAGGAAAATTATGAGTTAGGTGAGTTTGATTCAGTACTCACAATAAACGACACTTGTTTGGTACCTATAACCAAAATCTTACAAATATTTTGGAGTACAATTTTGAAAAAAAATCATGGAGCAGGATGCCGATTGGAATGCTTAAGCCGATGACTATTGACAGCAAACCTAGATACTTTTCTTCCTTATAGTCGATATCTCTAGACTATACTTGGGTAACTATTGTAAATTCAGTGCGGGAGTCGGTAGATATGGAAAATCGAAAATCAATGTCAAGACTGGTTTTGCTGATTTGTCTGTTCCTCATGTTTATTAGCCGAGTGCAGGCTGACATAACGATCAGCGGTTCGACAGCAGCTACGAATCACCGATTCGCCAACGATGCCAAATTTTTGACTGGAACAACTTATGCCGGTCAGGACTTTAGCGGTGTGGGACAAGCGTCAAATTCGCGCTGGGCGACTTTGATAAGTTCCAATGTAGCGATTACCGCTCATCACTTTACTCCCACCGGTTCACTTAATTTCTATTCAGGTAACGATGCGACAGTGTCGCCAGTCGAGCGAAACATCGAGAGCACTTTCCGAATACCGGGTACAGATTTTCGTTTGATACTGTTAGATGAACATGTACCAGAGAGTATTTCCTACTACTCATTTGCCACCCAGCAGATCGACGGAACGGCAGCGCTTCCAAATATCTACGATGGTGACACAACCTTAATGGTGGGACGCAGCGCGACGACCGTTTTTAGCTCGGGCGATCACCGACAAGCTTTCGGCCAAAATCGAATCGATGGATATTCTGAAAACGTGACGTTCAATGGGGCCGACAACGACTTTTTTATTCTGGCTAACAATCCAGTAGCGGATACAACATCAACCGGCAGCCCGTTTGTATCAACTTATGATGATAGCTCGGTACTTTATGAGTCATTAGTGCAAGGAGGAGATTCTGGAGCTCCATTTTTTACACTCGATGAAGACGGCGAATTACTGTTATTGGGAGTTAACAGCGTACGATTCAGTTTTTTCGAAGATGAAAACATGAACGGAACGAGAGATACAGGGGAAACGTTTTATGGAAATGCAAGTGGACCCAGCTACATTGGTAATACGAGCTCGACCATTCAAAATTTCATTCAAGTAAATGCGGTACCCGAACCAAGTGCCGTTAGCGTATTGGCAATCATCACGGTTGGAATGTTCGTACGCAGGCGTCGTCGAACTGTCATAATTGTTTAAGAGAAGTTTTTAAGAAACCAGTCGAACGTGATTTTTAAACCGCGATCGATATCCCACTGGGGATCATACCCAAGCAAAGAATTAGCCAAGGAAATATCGGCTAAAGAATGTCGAACATCACCAGGTCGCGGGTCGCGATAGTGCGCTTCGATTTTAGAATTTGACAATTCTTTTAAAGTGTCAAACAGTTGGTTTATCGTACGACGCTGTCCGAAGGCGACGTTGTAAACTTTGCCAGCAGCTTTCGGATTGGTGCTAAACATCGCACGAATGTTTGCTTCGACAGCGTTGACAACAAATGTGAAATCTCGCGATTGTTCGCCGTCACCATTAATCATGGGTGGCTCATTTTTTAGGAGAGCATCGATGAAAAGTGGGATGACAGCGGCATAGGGGCCATCAGGTTTTTGCCGAGGACCAAAAACATTGAAATAGCGAAGGCCGACTGTTTCAAAACCATAACACGAACCAAACACGCTGCTGTAAAGTTCGTTTACATATTTCGTAACAGCGTAAGGAGACAATTGATTGCCAACATTTTGTTCTAGTTTTGGCAAGTCCGGGTGGTCGCCGTAGACACTGCTACTACTGGCATAGACAAAACGTTTGACACCAGCGTCCTTGGCCGCGGTCAGCATATTTAAAAAACCAGTAACGTTGGCGTTATTCGTTATGGTTGGCGTCGCGATAGAACGTGGGACCGAACCAAGGGCCGCTTGATGGCCAGTGTAGTGTACGTTCTCACAAGCGGTTTTGCAGGAAGCAGGATCATCAATATCAGCTTCTAAAAACTCAACATTGTCCAACTTTAAGAACGGCTCGATATTTTCGATTTTGCCTTCGCTCAGATTGTCCAAAATTCGAACATGACCAGCGTTATGATGGAGCAGATATTCGACAATGTTCGATCCAATAAAACCAGCACCACCAGTGATTAAAAATCGAGTCGATGAAATGTCACTGTTGTGGAAATTAGTGTTATAAAGCATTGATCCACTTAACTAACTATTGAAAAGGAGAGTACCCACGGAGAACTATCGACCGGTTTTTTGTTCGCTTTCGCTACCAATCCTCAGGATGTTTTTTCGAAAGACGGCAGCGATCAGCTTGACTAAAAAAACGGGAAGAACCAATTGACGCTTCCAACGAAAGGGCTGCAAGATTAGACGGTAAAGCCATTCCAAATAGTTGTTAACTAAGAGTTCGGGCGCACGTTTTAAGTTACCAGCCAAAATGTCAAAAGCTCCACCGCAACCTACACAAAAAGTGGTAGGATGTAATTGAATAATATCTCTCGCAATTCTTTCTTGCTTCGGTGATCCCATGGCGATCAATGTTAATTGTGGTTTTGCTTCGCCGATGAACTTAAAATCACCCATTGGTTCATAGCCATTTTGACGCCCAACTAAATTAATATTTGGAAATCGTTCGGCGACGATTTTAGCGACTTTGGTATTGGTTTTCTCACTTGCTCCCAATAAAAAGAGTCGCCAACCATGAGTGTTGGCTGCCGTCAGGGAAACAACAGGGAAATTCACTTTACTGGTTTTTTTTCCGTATAGCCAGCGAAGTCCCAGCACGGCACCTGCCCCATCTGGGTAAACGAATTTAGCGTTATTGATAGTTTGTCGAAGATCACTATCAATTTTGAAACGGCTGATTTTCTCGGCATTGATTGCAACTGAGTAGCCGCCTTGACCCTCGTTAATAAGTTCAGCCAGTACGTCGCTCGCATGCTGGTCATTGACAATGGGCATACAGGGACAGCCGAGGATCCTCAAAATTGGGTACGAATTACTTGAAGATTCTTGCATGGTAGGGAAATAAGAGGTTTCGGCGATTTGATTCAACTTTGAGCAGTCGTCGAGTAAATAGTTTGGAGCTTGCTAACAAAACATGCTGGAGAAAAATTTTCGCGGGCGAAACGACGATTGTAATTCGCAATTTCATTTGAGAGCTTTGGATTATCGACTAACTCGACGATTGCATGGTAAAGCGAATTTATATCCCGAACTTTTACCAGCTTTCCCATGCGATTGTCTTCGAAGAAGTCAGGAATACCACCAACTGGTGTTGTTACAACCGGAAGCCCGACAGCCATTCCTTCCAAAATCGACAGTGGAATACCTTCGGTGTAGCTCGGCAAAACCAAAAGAGTAGCGTTCTCTAATTCGGTATTCTTATCATCACCATTCACAAATCCCAGGTAGGTGACGTTGCGAATAGATTCGGATTCTGTTCGGGCTTCGAGTCGAGTTCTCTCGTCCCCATCGCCAGCGATTCTTAACTCGATATCTGGTCGTTCTTCAGACAATCGTTTAAACGCGGATAATAATTCGTGGACACCCTTGGCTTTGATCACTCGAGATAGAAACAAAATCTTGGACGGTTGTAGGAAGTCTTTCTGCTTATCTTCGAAGCGATCGATCACTTCTTGACTGACGGGATTTTGAATTACCGTAATTTGTTTTTTGTAATTAAGTTCCAGCAGTTTTTGGCGGTAACATTTACCCAAGACGATAATGGTATCACTTTGTCCGATTCCAATTCGGAACAACCATCTTCCGATACGGCTACGTTCAAATTCTTCGGACCAGCCATGAAAAAAACTGACAGATTTAACACCACAACATTTAGCAATTAACACCATTGCCCCATCGCGGATCAGTGATTTAGATTTGAGCGACGGATTCACATGAGCAATTTCCGGTTTGTACTTTCTGATAGTAACAAACCAGCTCCACCAATCTGAGAATAAACGCCAAAAGACGTTCAAGCTGGAACGTTCGTCGGCTCTTTTTCCAATCGTTTGATAGCGATGCTCTCTTGATTCCATCTCGGATTTAAGTACTGCAAACAACACAGATACGCCGCCGATAACGCCTTCCGATGGCACGGCGACTATAGCGCGGATTTTTGAATTGGATCCACTCATTTTCGAAGCATTCGATCCTGTTGGCCCAATTTGTATTGGCAGGTAATTAACACGACATAAGCCAACATAGAGTGGGTGTAAAGGATTTGACTGGTCAAAATCGAGCAAATCAGCAGCATCCCGAATAAAGCGAAAGCAATAGCAAAATGAAAGGATCGATGATTGATTGACAATGAAATTTTAAAAAGTGCGAAGAAAAACAACGCAAGCACGGAAATTCCAACAAGACCGTTGGAGAGCATTTGATCAAATAAATCACTATGGGTGTGTATATCTGCTCCAAGGTAAGCGATCATCGCGTTCCGCACGTTGTCTTGGCAACCACCGAATAGTATCGTTGTCAGGTCACTATTTTTGAAGTGAAGCCATGCGCCCTGCCACATTCGAAGGCGACTAGAACCAGCATTTTCGGTCGCTAAATCATCCCATCGCGAAATCAAGTTGTCTAATCCAACCTGAGAAAAATAAACGACGCCCATAATCGCCACTGCGAAGATCATTCGGATGTAAACGCTTCGAGTCGTGTGCCGAGAAGAATAACTGAACAACCAAAAAGTAATCCAACCGACAGCAGTTACAAAAGCTAGCTGTCCAGATCGATCATTCGTAATAGCAATTCCTAGCAAGATAGTAGCAGTAAAAACACTTCCCAAAAATTTCGACTTAAAAAACTTTAGCGATGGAGCAACAATTACGGCACACAGCATAAAGCCAATCATCGCTTTGCCAGAACTGCCTTCCGCTCCGAAGGAAGCCTGCACTCCCTCATGTAAGTAGTTGTTTACGCGAGACCGACCAGTAAAAAAAAAGAAAATCACAATGGCTGAATTAATGGCTGCGCCATAGGCAAACATTCGCTGCACAAAGTTGATACTTTTGATGTCGTTTAAATGCTCAATTGTTAAAAGCCATAATAGACACCAGTAACCAATTTTAATTGAAGCGATCATGTCGTAGCGAGCGTGTGTTACGCCCAAGACCTGACCACGTATTATTAAAAATAGATTCATCAGGGTAAAGGCAATAATCGGAAGTAGTGCAATTGAAGTCAAACGAGACCTTTTGATGCCCCGGGTCAGTAGTAATGGTAAAACCAAGACTATGATGACTCCCTGCGACAATTGCATCGGATTGAAAATGCCCTTGCCACCCATACCGAGATAGTTCATTTGAAAAATGAATGGCATAAACAGGCCGATCATTCCAAGCAGTCGAACAAACAACCGGTACGATTTTTTCTGACCCAGCAAGAGTCGCTGATACTCACCAATGTATTTAGGATCGGCAGGATAAATCATTTGAGGGTAAGGTGGTTCGTTCATTCCATCACTGTTTTGTCATTGCAATTTTCGCTTCGACGAGCTTTTCTAAATCTTCTTTGATGGAAGTCGGACCAAGCCAGCCTATGCCGAGAAAAGGTCGTTTTGCCCATATACGCCGCATACATGAAGTTCGTTCGGCCCACCAGCATTTTGAGTCTAAACGAATACGGAGTTGCTTAACATTTTCTTTAGATTTTAATGAATATTCTTGGCCGACAGATTGAAAGTATTGGCCCAAGTCTCGGGCTCCGTTTGTGAAAAAAAAAGAAGCCCAGTGCGATAGGAAACCGACAATCTCATCTATCTCATCTAGGTAACTTGAACGTTGGTTTTCAATCTGAATTGCTAGCCGAATAACTTTTGCAACGCTTTCAAGTTTATGTCTTGAAATTTTACCAGTAATTGAATTTTGGTGGCGGCGATAAAATACGTAACCGTCGGAAACAACGCAAATCTTTGTTGAGTTGGCCAATAGTCGGATTTTGTAGTCTAGGTCCTGAGCTTTTGAAAGTTCTTCGTCCCACGGCCCTAATTGAATCAAAAACTCACGGTCAAACATGCAGCCTTGAATAAGTAAATCCCACCCGTTTAGAAATTGACACCAAGCCGAGATTTCACCTTGGCGCTGCCTCCAAGCTGCAGCCTTGGCATAAAGCATTTTGTTTCTTTGCTGAAATACAAGGTAAGGACCATAGCAAACGTCACAATCCCGATCTTCTTGAAAGCCAAGCATTCGAGAGGACACGAAGTCGTTTGCAAATAAATCGTCGTCGTCCATAAACACGATGTAACGACCCGTAGCTCGTCGAGCGCCTTCGTTCCGTGCTGCTGGTGCGCCAGTCCCTTTTGACAAACAGAGTATTTTGTCGATATTAGATGGCCAGGAAAGACCGTTCAGCATTTGGGTGGTTGGAGCGTGTGCGCCATCTTGAACTACGATGACTTGGATTCGCCGATAAGTTTGAGCCCAAATTGACTCGAGAGTGAGTCGTAGGGATTCCGGGCGATCGTGTGTCGGTACAATGATCGAAACTAGATCATTGCAGCACAGTGTTGACATCCAAGTCATTTTAATTTCCCTCAGACAATCTTAGCGATCCTAGCTAGTTTGGATAGAAAACGCCAACCAAACTTGGCACATCGACACAGCAAGTTGCCACGAAGATGAATATCTAAAATGTCAAATATCGGTCGATGGTAAGCTGGTGAAAGGCTACTTGGTAGTCTGCACATGATCGCCGAGGCGATGGCCGTCAAGCTCTTAAATGGCGATAATTTTGCGAAAGAGTAGAGTAGCTTATTAGTACGGGCGACCTCAATTACGTTTGGTTTGATACTGTATTCGAGCCGATTTTCGTTTAACCAGCGGTCAAGTTCATTCCAGAAGAGTTCTCGACTTGCACCAACATCGGCGTTGTTCAATATTCGGTTGTCTTCGTGAACACCTCGCGAGCAAATAGGATCTGCTAACTTTCCAGGAACGACGTTTCCGGCAATTGCCAGTTTCAAAATAATATCAGTGTCTTGATGCAATCGCAGCAGAGTATTGAATCCTCCAACTTTGTCGAAAAGTGATTTCCTGAACGTCAAAGCGTTCAGCGAGAAATAGCCCCGGTAGGAACGACTAATACCTAACAACGCATGCTTAACCTCGTTCGATGGACAATTCTGATCCAACCCAGTGTTCCACATTCCGGAAAAGCCTTTTGTGTTGTAGTGTTCTTTCGTTGCCGAATCTACAAAATGAGACGTCATGAAACCGTGTACTGCATCCACGTCAGGTTCCGACAATCGAATACGTTCAGATTCGAATCGATTGTTCAGAAATATGTCGTCAGCCCCAAGGATGGCTAACCAAAGATTAGTGGCTTGCGAAGCCGCAAAATTCCAAGTGGCGCCGGCGCCATGATTGCCATGATCGGGATGGCAAAAGAATTTAACTTTATTAATCCGGGACGCGGCGGCCTCGCAGATACTGCGAGTGTTGTCTTTCGATCCGTCGTCCACAACAACGACTTCAGTAACGGTATCGTCCACAACGGCCGATTCTATCGCATCCAAGATAAATGCTTCGGCGTTGTAGGCTGCGATCAGAACGGTAATGTTAATTTTGGTCAATGCTTGATGAGTGTTCGAGATTTGAGCGGTTTAGAGTTTTCCGACTAGGCAGTCAATGATCATCTGTGAAGCCTGACCGTTACCATAGTCGACCTTGGATCGATCGGGACTATCGGCCACAAATCGACTAATGGTTTCGTTCGTATTCTCAATAATCAGCTGCTTGTCCGATCCCACAAGCGAGTTCCAGCCACTGTTAACGAGTTCCACCCATTCCGTTTCTTCTCGGAGGGTAACACAGGGTACATGATGGAAAAAAGCCTCTTTTTGAATTCCGCCAGAATCTGTCAAAATGAGTTGAGCGTTCTTTTCCAAGCAAATCATATCCAGAAAATTTACGGGCTCGGTGATCACCAAAGCGGATTCCAACACGAGAGGCATTAGCTCGTATTGTTCCAGTTTATTTTGAGTTCTTGGATGCAAAGGCAGTACGACAGGTGTATCGGAAGAGACGGCGATAAGTGCTTCGAAAATCGCTCGCAAAGCTTCTGGACTGTCGGTGTTCTCTGCCCGGTGCACGGTCGCCAACTTGAATTGCTTGGAAGTCAAGTTGTATTTGCTAAGGACATCTGAGTTTTTAGCGTGAGTAGAAAACGTCAGCGCAGCGTCGTACATCACGTCTCCCGACCACACGACGTTTTTGACAATACCTTCCTTGTTCAAATTTTCTATTGCCAATTGGGTTGGACAAAACAGCCATTCTGAGACATGGTCCGTCAAAATTCGATTGATTTCCTCCGGCATTTTTCGGTTGAAGCTCCGTAACCCAGACTCGATGTGAATCACCGGAATGTGAAGTTTGGATGCCACCAGCGCGGACGCAAGCGTCGAATTAGTATCGCCGTACGTCATGACATAGTCTGGCCGGTCCGAAAGCAACAGTTCCTCCAGCCCAATCATCATCTTCGCAGTCTGCGCACCGTGACTGCCGCTGCCGACTTTAAGGTTCTTCCAAGGCCGAGGGATACCCAATTGGTCGAAAAACACACCTGACATATTCTCGTCGTAGTGCTGCCCAGTATGGATAATCCGTTCAACGATACGAGCATCGTTTGTTGAGGCGTTGTGTTTTAACAAAGCCAATGATACCGCCGCCGCTTTGATAAACTGTGGACGGGCACCGACTACCGTAATTATGTCAATTGATTTCATGAAAAACGTTTGCCTAATTTATGATTCATAGCGATAATTCAATCCTCTAAAATTGCTGAGTAGAACGATTTTTGCTCGTCTGTGACCAATAGATTATTGTGCCAAAGCAACGTAAAGGAACCGCCGTACAAGCGGCACTGATTTTTAAGCTTAACAAACTGATCAAATCCTTGATCGGACATGCCAAGCCCCATGTAAGCATCAGAAATTATACTGGCTTCCATGGCAATTAATGGTTTTTGACGTAGCAGCATCGGTTTGCGATCACCAAGGTCGTACATCGGAAACTCATTACAAATGCCGCATCGAAAGCCAGCTCGGTCAGCAAAGCCCAACGTGCTGTCGTAGTCGAGCCCGTTTTGTTCCCAAAGTTGAGGCGTCGTAATCGGATCCCAGCGTAGATAGTGTTGCCGTCCACCAACAACCGGTTGTACGATTTCAGCAGCAGCAAATTGCTCGCGCAACGTCCGAACGGAATCGGCAAACGCATCAGGGTGCTTGTACGTATTGTAGCTGGGGTGAAGGCCAATCTCGTGGCCACGCCGATGAATACGTTTCCATTGATCAACTACATGCGGATGAGACAACGGCATGCCTCGATCATAACGGGCGTCGGTTGCCAAAGGGATGTAATAAAACGCGCTTTTGGTCCCGGCCTGTTCGGCTCGATCCATGATCCAACAAATGGTGTCGAACGGATCATTTTTCCATGTCTGATTGGCGGATTGTTTTGCGTAGATTAGTTGGTTCCGGACGGGGCGTGTCGCTGCCAAGATTCGTCCTTGAACCAGTTGGGTGAACGTACTTTTGATGACGTGTGGCCAGCGACGCCAGCGTTTCGCTGGATGGTCAATATCGTGGCTGGGACGGCAAGAAAAGATGTGTAGCTTTCGTTTCAAATCAGGCCAGATGTCGGTCATAGCCGCCCAAAGAAGCTCGATGTATTCATTGACTATTGGACGATCCAGTAGATTCGCTTGCCCGCTTAGTGATGCATTGGCAGGCAAGCGGTCATGTTTATCACGCGACTCAGTCACTGCTTCTTCGTATCGGGAGAGGAATAGGAAGATGGTGCCGAATAAGTCGACGTTCAGGTCGTTAGTCTGATCGCCACGCCGATAAAAAGGTGTCTCTTTACTCCGGTCCCACGTAGGAATTTGTTCTGGCAAGCTTGAATGTGGTGCAAAGAAATCTGTTGTCTTAATGTAATTGACCGCTGGATCCGGCAGTGATCGCTTTGACAACCAATGTTTGGAGGCGTAATCGAAAAATGTTGCTCGCAATCTCAACTCGCGCACGTCATTACTTCGGCGTATAACGATCCCTTCGGTGTCCGCCGTCACTGACGTCGAAATGGACAATCCAAGAAACTCGCCTAGAACGAAATCAACAACATATTGTTTTTCGCTTTCACACTCTGAGTTATACCGCACCTCGATCATTTGCTAGTTATCGTCCAATCAATCCACGGGCATGTTGATACGTTTTCAGCAAACGCGAATCTGTTCGCGAGATGGAATGAAAAGCCATCGGCTCTGCCCCAAATCCTCGAACAAAGCGTTCGATTGGCTTGATCATTGATCCTTCAAAGTCGAACCGTTTCGTCACGGTGCCAGCAAATTTAATCGCATGCCACATCGTTAAACTCATGGCGCCACTACTTCTTAAGTCAGGGTTAGATCCGCCCATCAAGTAATAGGCAGAGTTCTCATCCCAGATTAAATAAACGGCCGCGTGCAATACTCCACTAGAATCAGCGGCGAAAAACAATTTTCGTTGATTGCGTTTTTGACAGGCTTCATCAATCGCCTGAACCAAATCGTAAGAATAGGGAGTCGGCAAACCCTGACGCGTAAACACTTGGCTGTTGAGTAACCAGAAATTGTCCAGCGATGAATCTGAATGAACAGACAATACCTTTTTCGCTTTACGTATAGTGTTGCGGGTTTTACTATCCAAGTTTTTGAAAATTGTTTCGTGGTCTGTAAGGCCTTCGATGACATAAGTGTATCGCGTAGATTGGGAGAAACCCGCCCATTGCCATGGCAGCCAGCTGTAAATTTGTGGACTGAAGTTTTGGTGAAATGAGGCAAATTGTGGCAAACCAGCAACTAGTTCTTCTGATAACTTGTAATACTTCGAAAGTTGCGAGCCCAATTTGCCATTGCCAAGGTCACACCAAGGTCCAAGAGTTTGTGTGAGTTTTGGCATACAAATTCGAAGCCCGAATTTTCCTTTAGTCCACACGAATGGCATTCGAGCGACAAGCTTACCGTCTTTTTCGATTTGAACTTCGTCCCAGCAGCCAGGGGCAACCGTGTCGAGCCACCAAGGTTGGCTAAAAACTGTGCCCGGGAGCGATGTGTTTCGCGAATCATTCATAGTTCAGGAAGACCTAGGCCCCCTACTTCATATTTGTTTGTGGTTTCTATCCGAGTCGGATTTATGTCTCGGTACCAACCGAACGAGGATGCTTCCAATATTTGTAGTCCCAATCATACTTCGGCAATATGCGTATTGAGCCATTTAACAATTAGATTCAACGACTGTTCAGTCAAGTTTTGATGAATGGGTACATCGATTCCCCTGGCACTCCACTTTTCGGCTATAGGGAATAACCTGTCGTCGTGCTGCAACGTACGAGGCCAATTAAAGTTTCCGACTCTAATACCATTTGCACGCGCTAAATCTCGAAGCTGACTGATAGATTTAGTGTCTTTTCCGAGCATTCGTAACTTGATCCAAGCGTTCTCATTTGACCCAATCAGTCCAGTCCAAAAAACACCGTTGCAAGTGTTAAGTATGTGTTTAGCATTGCGAATACGTTGGTCTCGCACCTCGGGATACCGATTGATTAGCTCGATGCCGAGTTCGCTGCGAACAGGACCGACTCCTGAAACCTCAAAACCGCTTCCACTATCGGCTATGTTTTGAAATTTCTTCCATAGCCTTCGGCACTTTGACACTACTTTCAAATAGAGCCCGCTTTGCATTTCGAGGTGCCGGCGCCATTTCATGTGCGCTATGAATCTATTTAGCTCAGACATTTCTTTGGCTGTTTCGATAGCCTTAGCACTTCCAATATTGATACTTGGCGTATTTGCTTTTACAGCCCCTCCGCCTCCTAGTGAAATTGGCTTGTCATAGTTAAATGAAAAAATCGCGTAGTCACCCATGTTTCCAGGGACATCTGCGCCGTTTTCCGCAACCAAACAATGCGCGCAGTCTTCAATGACGATAAGATTCGCCTGCCGAAGTAATTCCACATCATTGCGTGACGCCGCTACGCATCCGTAAAGATGGGTCACCAGAATTGCGTCACACTGTTTTTGCCGAGCTAAGCCTGAGACTTCTCGCCATGTCATCGCAGCTGGACCGTTGTCAAAAAGTTCGATCTGCCAACCAGCTGTCAATGCGGCTTGCATGACAACAGGGCAAGTTAATTTCGGAAGAAGAATACTTGGCGATGATAAGTTGTAATGCAACTGCAGAGTTTCAAGTAGAACGCGCAACGCGCGACGGGCACTCTGGAACAGCCGGATCGCATCACTGGTACTCCCCATGCATTTCGCAAACTCCCGAATAAAGTTGTCCGCGCTTGTTTCGGAAGCTCTAGATTTGGCAACCAAAAGATCTTTCTTATTCCAGAATTCGACGACTGAGTCGTTAATTTGGCTCAGCATAACTCACGATTTTCCGAAATAGTTCCTCGGGAATTCGAACATCTTGGCGGACGGTGAATGTGGCTGGAGATTCGACTCCCGTCCTTAAAGGCACTTTCAATCGATCGCCGGAATTCTCGAGAATAAATCGCTCCAATTTTGAAACCATATTTGCCGGAGCGTTGCAAAACTCCTCATAGTTCAGATCGAAGAAATTGTTTGAGTTTCCCCGGTAACGATCGATCTCCGCATGGATTTGTTTTACTTGTTCCACAACCTGTGCAGGTGGGTCGAGCGTCTTGATCTCTTCAATGGCTGGCGGTTCCATCGACCACCAAACGTCAAAACTATCTCGAAGGCGAAGTCTCGCCTCCAATAATGAATGAGAGTTTTGAACGAGATCTCGGTTTATCACGATAAAACTAGCTCTTGGAAGCAGTGCAGTCAGTGGGCCAAGCCGCAATGCACAATTCATGTTTTTAAAAACAAATGGCTTCTTGAATGCGTCTTGTATGCGAGTTAATGAGTTTCCAAGTTTCTTCATTTTCTCAACGTCAGCTTCCCCATTTGGCACGTACTGGGGGCTTCTGCGAAAAAACTGATACCAGTAGCTTCCGCATTCGTTAGGTGAAGACCGCCCTGCCGTAGCCCCGAACTTCGATTCAAAGGCAACTTCGGAGCGATCAACCCATTTCCGATTCCAACGTTCGTAAAACGAGATGCCGCCAAAGTAATTGGCGTGTGCATTTGAAGTGTAGCCTACGTCAAAAACACTCGTCAGAACTTGGAACACTAATGTGCTTCCACTTCGGGGTGGTCCAATAATGAAGAACAACCCCGTCCCATCGGTTAGTTCTTTAACCGGGCGAGATTCAGCAAACCCCAGCATTCTGTTGGCCGCCTTTCGAAGTCGCCAATTGATACCTTTAAAAATTCGCATTTAGTAATTAGAAGTGTCGTTAATCGAATTTGAAGCCATGGTCACCATGTCTCCCTAAATTTACTTTCCGATTATGGTCAGTAAGGGAGAAATTAGGTTATGAATATAATGAGTTCTGGTCAGAAACACCCCACAAATCAACATGTATACGGCTGACGAAGAAATGCATGTGACAAAGTTGCTTCCGAGTCTAGGCTCGAAAAAAACTTGCGCTAACATTGCAGCAGCTAGCGAACCTAACGAAATTCCGAGTAGCGTTAGAAAGTCGCTTACTGGCAGAACATTCCAAAAATGTGTCTTGAAGAGTGAACCGCAAGTGAAAATGCAATATGGGAATACAAAGAGGTAAAGCGACAATAGCGTCCCAACTGCCGCACCAACCGTTCCCAAAATACTTGCAAGCCAAATGGTCAGACAAGTGTTGAATAATAAGTTGAGTATCGCTCGTGTAAGCACTAGATCGCTTCGCCCAGCGCTTTGAAACAATACTCCATAATTGATTGAACGCAATGGTAAGATAGCTAGGTAGATTCGAAACACCAAAGCACTTCTTTCATACTCTGGTCCGTAAATTGTTGTCATTATTTGCGGCGCAGTCAAAAACAACAATCCTGCAAGCGGGATCAAAATTGAGCCACATTTGACGGCACTTCTACGAAATAGCGCCATCGCTTTCTCGTACTCGCCAGTGCCATGAAGCCGAGATACTTCGGGCACCAAAACAGCGGCTGCTGAGCCAGTCACAAATCGAATGAAGGGGACTTCCATTGCGCCATTGACGAATTCAGCAAAAATATCTTTTTCGAACATTGACGCAACAACCGTCTTGTCCATTCCCATATTGATGGTTCCGATGAAACTACTCAGCCCCAGCGGGAAAGAGTATCTACATTGTTCAAGGATGCTCACTTTTGTTGGTTGGAAATCACCTTGGTCGGCACAAAAGAACATCAGTGCAATGGACGGTAGCCAAAGCATCGCCGAAAAAATCATGTACATTTGGATCGCCAGCAGCGGTGTCTGTGCAATCAACAGGATTGGCATAAGAACAACCAATGCTCGTATCAGTTGCGAAGCTATCGTGTGAATTGCGACCCACAAAACGCGATCACTCGCCACCATCACTGGCTGAAAAAGGGCGATTGGAATCGTGAAAAGCGGATAAAACGCAAACCATCTCAACGTGTTGGAGAGATCCGGATTGTTGAACAATCCAGCAATTAGGTCTGCTCCACCAACAAGGAGGAATACACTGAATAACAAGCCAATGCCAGTTAATAGCGAGAAACTCTCGGTCAAAAGATTACGAGTTCGAGTAGGCTGTTTTGGAAAGAAATAGAGCACGCCCGCCGGCAAACCGAGGGCCAAGATTGGCGCGACCATGGTGTAAACAAGCAGCGTTTGCCGGAAAGTGGCATAGTCTGGCTTTGATAGCCATCTGCTCAAACAAGCGATGATCAGAATTTGAACAATCGCTTGGCTGCCCCGCCCAAATGCTAGAGTAGCTGTTTTTACGGATCTGGAACTCATCTAAGAAACGCGTCGTCAGCGTTCACGATCGCGAGGCGGTCCGATCTTGTAGTATTTCTTTGGCCTTCGAGACGATTCCATGAACGTAGCGGATTTCCAAATAGGGATGGAACGGCAGCGACATCACTTTCTTGGATGCTTCTTCAGCGTTTGGAAAGCTGCTTTCGCCCAAACCAAGATGAGCACACGCGCCCAGTAGGTGGGATGGCGTGCGGTAATAAACCACGCTCGGAATCCCCTTCTCTTTCAATGATGCCATGAGTGACGAACGTTCGTCCACTCGAATCGTGTACTGAGCCCAAGCTGATTTGTATCCTTCAAGTACTTTGGGGGAGACGATCAGTTCTTCCCCCAGCGTTTGGTTGAGTTTTTCAATCTCTGCCATGTAAGCGTCGGCGACGCGTTGCCTTGCGTCCAATTCATTCTGATAGATCTTTAGTTTCTCAATCAAGATCGCCGCTTGAATCGTGTCCAAGCGGCAATTTTGGCCCACCCGAACGTTGTCGTATTTGTCGCTGCCTTTGCCGTGGACTCGAATTGAACGAAGTTTGTCAGCGAGCTCGTCATTGTCGGTGAAAATCGCCCCGCCGTCGCCGTAACAACCCAGCGGCTTGGCTGGGAAAAAACTGGTGGTCCCAACATCGCCCTGCATGGGGGCTCGAACTCCGTCTGGGGTCGAAGCACCAAAAGCCTGCGCGGCATCTTGCAATACGAACAAACCGTGAGCTTGAGCGATTTGGTTGATCGAGGAATAGTCGGCACACTGGCCAAATAAACAAACAGGGATCACGCCTCGTAAACGCAGTTTGTTTTCGGTCTGAGTTTGCTTGATCGCTTGTTCAAACGCGTCCGGGCACATGTTAAACGTACTCGGATCAATGTCAGCGAACACGGGCGTTGCGCCAACAAACATGATCGCTTCAACCGTGGCAAAAAACGTAAACGGCGTGGTAATAATTGCATCGCCGGGGCCGACACCATACGTTTGCAAAACCGCAATTAAGGCGTCGGTACCGTTGGAGACGCTGATGCAGTGCTTGGCGTTTACGAAATCACAAAGATCGCTCTCTAGCTGAGCGACTTCTGGCCCCATGATGTACTTGCCATGGTCGAGCACTCTTGCGATTGCAGAATCAATCTGCGGTTTGATACGAGCCTGTTGAGCGGCTAAGTCGATAAATGGAATCATGGACGAAACTCTCGATAAGATTTACTGCCGATAGACAGGTTAGTTGGCAAAGGAGAATTTTCGTCTAAGTCCAAACAAGAAATGGAGTTTTCTCCACTTTCATTTTGCTGGTACCGGAAACCAGATTCACTACAAATGGCAATACCGTCAGGATCAAATTTTAATTTGTGACCGTGTCGGCTCATCCAACCGATTTGCTTTCCTGGCACGCCTGCGATCAAAGCATAGTCGGCGACGTCGCGCGTCACGACCGCACCGGCTGCAATGAAGCTGTATCGACCCAAAGTGATACCGCAAACGATCGTTGCGTTGGCACCAATCGTCGCACCGCGCCGAATCAAAGTCGTTTCATAGATCCCTCGACGGACGACTTGACTTCGCGGATTGCTGACATTGGTTAAGACACAGGATGGACCCAAGAACACATCGTCCTCAATGGTCGTGCCGGCGTAGATGGCGACATTGTTTTGGACTTTCACATTCTGTCCAATCGTCACGCCGTCCGAAACCATCGTGTTCTGACCAAACGAGCAAAGTGGGCCAATTACTGCACCACTGAAAACATGGGCAAAATGCCAGATCTTCGTACCGTCACCAATTTGAGCACCTTCATCAATGACGGCAGTCGGGTGGGCGAAAAATTCACTCATGTGGTATTTTTTCTCGATTCATGTATGTGTTTTGGTCAGCTAAAACTATTTGGTTAGAAGAAACGGGTGGGCACCAGCATCAATCGCGCTGGTTTCACATTTACGGATTTTGTAAACCAAATCGATCGCCGCACGCGTATCTTCCAAACCGTGTCCTCGGCCAGCTAGAATTTCTTCGTACACACGGGTGTGAAGGTCAGTGAAACCTTTGGAGAGATCCATTTCATCGCCATCGCAGGTGATACTTCGATGAGCGTAACCACCATCGGCAACCACCTGTTCGGGCAAGTCTGAAGCATCGACTGACAAGAACCACTTCACTTTGGCCTTTTCCAGTTCCAAGGTGCCTGAGTATCGTGAAGGCTGAGCCAAGTGAACTTTGCAGTTTTCAGCGGCACCAAAAATCCAAGTAAGAAAATCAAAAAAGTGGACACCGATGTTCAACGGAAGTCCGCCAGAACGAGCCGGGTCGCCTTTCCAGGAGTGGTGGTACCACTTGCCTCGACGCGTAATATACGTCAGCAAGATTTCGGGTTTTTCACCGCTAGAGCTTGCGTCAGCTTTCGCCTTGAGATCCATCACCGCTTCATGCAGACGAAGCTGCAAGACGGCATTTACTTTCCGGCCATGCAATTGTTCTAAATCGCTAAGTTGATCGATGTTCCAAGGATTAATCACTAGCGGCTTTTCGCATATAGCGTGAGCTCCGACTCGCAAAGCTAATCGGCAATGAGCGTCGTGTAGATAGTTCGGCGAACAAATTGAAACGTAGTCGATTGCTTCGCCCTGATCCTCATGTCGTTTTTTCTCCAAAAATCGATCGAAACGTTCGAATTCCGTAAAGAAACTGGCCTCAGGAAAGAAGCTGTCAATTACCCCAACAGAGTCATGTCGGTCGACAGCAACAAGCACCTGGTTTCCAGTATCTTTGATTGCTTTTAAATGTTTTGGTGCGATGAAACCGCCAGCACCGATAACGGCAAAATTCTTTATTGAGGACATTTGGTATTTCTAGTTGCGTCTATTTAAAGATAAAAAAAATCGGATGTAACTTCGGAGGGCTAAATTAACTAGGTCGACCCATAGCGGCAGTTGGATTGCGGGGATTGGGCTCAGTTGCCGTGCCCAGTCGTTGCAATTGGTTGGCGCTGCGGAGTATTGGTTCCCACCATTGAATGTTGTTTAAATACCACTGGATCGTCTTTTCAAAACCGCTGGAAAAATTCTCTTCGGGCTTCCAGCCGAGCTCTGACTTGATCTTCGAGGCGTCGATGGCGTAGCGTAGGTCGTGGCCGGGGCGATCGGTGACGAAGGTGATTAGTTCTTTGTAGGATTCTATCGGTAAACGGTTGGCTCGAGCGGGGCGAAGTTCGTCCAGTAGGCCGCAAATGGTCTGGACTAAATCAATGTTCGTCTGCTCGTTGTCGCCGCCGATGTTGTAGGTCTGGCCTACCTGGCCGCTGAGGAGGACCAGCTCTAAAGCCCTTGCGTGATCTTCGACGTACAACCAGTCGCGAACGTTTTCCCCCGTTCCGTATACCGGAATCTTTTCGCCACGTAGGGCTTTCAAGATGACGACGGGAATCAATTTTTCAGGAAACTGATAGGGGCCGTAGTTGTTGGAACAATTGGTCAACAAAATCGGCAGGCCGTACGTGTCGTGCCACGCTCGTACCAAATGGTCCGAAGCGGCTTTGCTGGCTGAATAGGGCGAATGTGGATCGTAGGATGTGGTTTCCGAAAAAGCTGGATCGTTAGGGCCCAGTGATCCAAATACTTCGTCCGTCGAAACGTGCAGGAATCTGAATTTCGCTTGGCGATCGCCGGTCAATGTTTCGTAGTACTGACGTGAGGCTTGAAGTAGCTGGTAGGTGCCGACGATGTTCGTTTGAATAAAAGCGTCCGGCCCGTCGATTGACCGGTCGACGTGGGATTCGGCGGCCAAGTGCATGACGGCGTCGGGCTGATGCGTTTTAAAGGCCGAGGCCATCGCGGCCGAGTCGCCAATGTCGGCTTGGATGAAACAAAATTTGGGATCGTCTTTGACGTCGTCCAGCGATGCGAGATTGCCCGCATAGGTTAGTTTGTCGACCGCAATCACCTCGTGACCGCAATCGTTGATCAGGTAGCGGACAAGGTTGCTGCCGATAAAGCCAGCGGCGCCTGTGATCAGGATTTCTAGTGGTTTTGGTTTAGTGATGGGATTGATTTGGTGGGGAGGCCCGGCCGCTTACGCGTCACGGTTGATTGGGTTTGTTTGGTTGCGGGAGGCCCGGCCGCTTACGCGTCACGGCTCATTGGTTGTTTGGTTGCGGGAGGCCCGGCCGCTTACGCGTCACGGCTCATTGGGCGTGTTTGGTGAATAGGCTTTCTAGGTCGTCCATCGATTCGGGCTCTTCTTTGAGATCGAGCAAGGGTTGAAGTTCGGTTTTGATTAAATCGTGGTCCAGTTTGTTGCCTTGACGAATGATCACTTTTTCAACATCGATCCAGTCTTGCGGTCGGCTGGCGAATGTTTTTAGGACGACAAGGTCTTCAGCGGAACAGGTGCGGATTTTGCCAATTTCGGGAGCTCCCCATTTAGAGGAACGTTCAACCATGCGTCGTTCATAAGGCATGGAGCCAAGGGAGATATCAATACCGTTACCTCCGTTATCGGCCGCTAACATGACTCGGGCTTGAAGCGCGAAATTGACGGCGTCATCGACTCGGGCTTGGTATCGTTGGAAAACATCTTCAATGATTGGTCGCTCGTCGCCAAAATCTACGACCAAGGTCGCATCGACGTCACGGGTAACTCTTGGTTCGCCCCAACGCTGTACAGCAATTCCACCGATGAAGCAAAATGGATATTCGAAATCATCCAAGAACTGTTGAAGTTCTTTGGCAGTTTTCCAAAGTGCCTTGGGAAGCATATTTTTGTCGTGTGTACTAATCCGATGATCCCTTCGTTTTAGTTTTGGGAATGCGTCCGAGCATCTCTAGGATCCGCATCCGCATCATCCACGATTGAAAAGTGATCAAGCCATTGCGTTGGTTATCCTCTGTCAAATTCTCTGTTTCGAATGCCCCGAGTGACTGTAGGCCCTCTTCGTCGGTCATCTGCCGTAGTTCCTCGTTGCGAATTCGCTCGAGTTCCGGGCCAGCAAATTTCCAAGCGGCGATCCATTTTTTTTCGTTTTCAGTAGGCATGTTTGTTACGCCAAGCTCTTGCGAGTCGCTTCGTCTTTGGCCAATTCCATATCGTGGTCGATCATCAGTTCGGCGAGTTCCTTACAGCTGGTCTTTGCAACCCAGTCGCCGTTCTTCTTGCAGGGCTTCGAGTTCGGCGATCGTTTCAAAATCCTTGGGCCTTCCAGCGGCACGTTTTAATTCGATCAATTTTGGTAGCGTGACGACGTGGATTTGGTGTCCGTAAAGCTCAATTTGATCGGTATGCCTGCACAGGGTTTCGTAAGTTCCGTTTCCAGCGACTTCGCCTAACAAATCGATATCGCCCCAATCGGAAGTAAGTGTAAAATTCAAACCCGCCAGTAAGGTCGGTGGATCCAAGATGAAAGGCAGGCCTGGCGGGGCTCCCCGGTAATAGGGATTCAAGTCTTTTAAGGCAGCCGATAGCCGTTGCAGATTTTCCGTGTCGCGAGAATAAATAACATCGACATCGTAGGTGGCTCGAGCGAGACCTTGGGCAACCGCAGCACCGCCGTCAATCAAAATAAACAAAACTTCAAACTGGGCGAGTCGAGGTAAAAACTGTTCAAAGTTGGCGGCAATCATTGTTCGGATGCCGATTGGGGTCGATCATTAGCATTGGTCCGGGCCAATTCCCCAGCCGCTTGAATCGCCATTAGATTCTTCATGACGGCCGTAAATTTATCGAATCGTTTTTGAGGTGTGAGCTTCAAGTTCTCTCGCAACAACGTTCGGTCAACGTCTTTCTTAAAGGCTTCTATGATAGCTTGCATGTACTCGTTCCAGACAGGTTTTGGAATGCAGCGATAATGCGGATTTAGAACTTTCTCTAGATCCGGTTGTCGATAGCAAATCCATACTACGCCAAGCTCTTGCGAGTCGCTTCGTCTTTGGCCAATTCCATATCGTGGTCGACCATCAGTTCGGCGAGTTCCTTACAACTGGTCTTTGCAACCCAGCCGAGCTTTTCTTTTGCTTTGGTGCAATCACCGAGCAACAAGTTGACTTCGGTGGGTCGGAAATACCTTGGATCAATCTCGACATGCTTTTCCCAGTCAATGCCCAAGTGACCGAAAGAGTAATCCAAGAATTGTCGGATGGTTTGGGTTTCGCCGGTCGCCAAAACGTAATCGTCTGGCGTGTCTTGCTGCAACATCATCCACATGCCTTCGACGTAGTCTTTGGCGTAGCCCCAATCGCGTTTGGCATCCAAGTTTCCAAGGTACAGCTTATCTTGCAAGCCAAGTTTGATTCGGGTTGCGGCTCGGGTGATTTTACGGGTCACAAACGTTTCGCCTCGGCGAGGCGATTCGTGATTAAACAAGATGCCGTTGACCGCAAACATGTCATAGGCGTTGCGGTAGTTGACGGTTTGGTGGAACGCGTAAACCTTGGCACAAGCGTAGGGGCTCTGCGGACAGAAAGGTGTTGTTTCCGTTTGCGGAGTTTCGAACACGTCGCCGTACATTTCCGAGGATGACGCTTGATAGACTCGAGTTTCCTTTTTCTTGTTCAGTTGCCGAGCGGCTTCTAAAACATTCAAGGCACCGATGCCGACCACACCAACCGTGTAGGCTGGACTGTCGAAGGAAACGCGAACATGAGACTGGGCACCAAGGTTGTAGATCTCGTCCGGTTCTAAATCCAAAACCAAATTTGTGATACCTTGGCCATCGGTTAAATCGCCGTAGTGTAAAAATAGCTTGGCGTCGCTCTCATGGGGATCTTTGTAGATGTGATCGATGCGGTCGGTGTTAAACGAACTGCTTCGCCGCACGATGCCGTGCACCTCGTAACCTTTTTCGAGTAATAACTCGGAGAGGTAGGATCCGTCTTGGCCAGTGATTCCGGTGATCAATGCTTTTTTGGTCATGTGTCTGCTTTTACTGAATTTAAACTTTTAAAATTGGGTTTACGATTGATTTGAAAATAATCGTTTGTCGAAAAATGGGTTTAGGTCGGAAACGGTCTGTCCTGCATTGCAAGGGCAATGAATTCAACCACTTCTTCGCCACCGCCATCCCACACTTGGTTTCCTAATTCTCGAACAACGGATTCGTTGATTTTTTTGATGTTGGCTTTGACAATGCTATGGAAATCAACTGCATCTTGATTCTTACGATTGAATTTACGATGCGGTGATACTAGCGGAGCGTACTTGGAAACGATGGCGGCTTCGAGTGTGGGTAGCCAATGGCCTGTTTCTTCATCAAGGTAAATGTACTTTTCTAAAATGGTCTCTTGAAATTTGGACCAAGGCATCATCAGGTCAACCACCGGCGTAGGTTTCCCGTCATCGTCGGGTTCGCTTGGATCCAAGAAGCGAACGACTTGTTCATATTCCAAAATCTGCAGTTCTGGCCAGCGCATGTGGATTGCTGCCGTTGCCAATTCTCGGTCGTCGTAAGTGACCAGCACGTCAACATCTTGGGTCGCTCGGGGGCGCGGAAGGTAACCCACGTATCCGTGCAATCCCATTAAGGCCCAAGGCTGGACCAAGGCGTCACTGAGGCATTTGGTAACTTGTTGAGGAGTCACGTCCATCAATATTCCTTTTTGCTGCCGAAACAACTGCGTCAGTCCAGCGCTAGCTCGGACGCCGCGGGCATGTCCAACTGGCGCGGTCGGGTCGCTCGAGTCGGCGGCACCTGGCCCCGGCATCTTAGCCAGTGCCAGACGCCGAGCGGCCATGTATTCCGGAGTAAAGAAAATCGGTTTGTTGGAGCTCGTGTTCAATAAATTGTTGGGTGCCGCGTTGCTCAAGCGGCCTGGGTTAAAACTTGTTGGTCGCTGGACAAAAAATGGGAGGTGAACGGGATCGTCTGTTATCTAAAAACTGGATGGTTCGAAACGGTTTGCGTTCTTCGTGGGTCCGCTATCAGGTCGAATAGCAGAGCGACAATGTCGCTCGATTCTCCGAATCGAAAGTGGAATCACCCCAAGACTCTCGAATTTTAAACGCCGAATTCAGGCAGTCGTATCAAACAGTTATCAGGCGAAAAGCG
>CAZROJ010000034.1:0-5867 GCA_964601665.1 uncultured Pirellulaceae bacterium | reverse complement strand
ATCATCGTTGGGAACATCAGCGTAGGAAATTCAACTGCCGATCGCTTTAGGCTTCGCGGAGCAGGCCCGCATCGCACTCACGTAGGAATGCTTGATAGGTTTGCTCAAGGCCGTCTCGCAAGTCAGTTTGAGCCGACCAGCCCGTTTCGTGCATCAACGTCATGTCCGTTCGCTTGACCGGCGTGCCGTCTGGCTTACTGGGGTCCGTTTTGATTTCACCTTCGAAACCAATCACATCGGCGACTAGCTTGGCCAATTCGATAATTTGTAAATCTTGCCCGGTCCCGACGTTCACCAGCTTTGGCGGATCTTGCATCTTTAACAGGTGCAAGAGTCCATCGGCCAAATCATCCACGTGAAGGAATTCTCGGCGAGGTGTGCCGGTACCCCAGATCACGACTTCGGAAAGGTTGTTTTGTTTGGCTTCGTGAAATCTGCGAATCAACGCAGGCAGCACGTGAGAATTTTCCGGGTGATAATTGTCACCGGGGCCATACAAATTTGTAGGCATCGCGCTGTGGTAGGTCACGCCGTACTGGCTGCGGTAGTGGTCACACATTTTCAGCCCGGTTATTTTTGCCAGTGCGTAGGCTTCGTTGGTCGGTTCGAGCGGGCCGGTTAACAAGCTGGACTCTTGCATCGGCTGCGGAGCCAACTTGGGGTAGATGCAAGTGCTGCCCAAGAAAAGAAGCCGCGGCACTTTGGCTTGATAGGCACCGTGGATAACGTTGCTTGCCATCGCCAAATTGTCGTACATGAATTCAGCGGGATAAGTATGGTTGGCGTGAATTCCACCAACCTTGGCCGCAGCAAAAATAACAACGTCGGGCTTTTCAGTCGCCAAAAAATCAAAGGTGGCCGCTTGATCGCACAGGTCGATCTCGAGACGAGTTCGAACGACGATTTCGGTGTCGGTGTGAGCGAGGGCTCTTACTAAAGCGCCTCCCACCATGCCTCGGTGGCCAGCGATGTATATTTTTTGGAAGTTCAAAGCAGTTTTCAAAGCAATTTTAAATCAGCCTAATTTAGTTATATTAGTTCCTTTAATTCAGCGCGTACTCCGTCCCTGTGGGTGGCGCCTATTTAGGCAAATTGTACCACCTTCGGGAGAGCGAAAGTCTACTTTAGCAGTATGACTAGACCCTTGAAATATCAACAAATGAGGCATATTTGCAGTGGAAATATAAGGAATACGCGGAACGTTTTGATCGATAGGCAGTCAGGCTGGAAGCAAACGATGCGGCAAAAATTTTAGGATTTGCCAATCGCGTGAACTTCGAATCCGATCGCCTCGAGTGCTTGTCGGTCGAGCAAATTCCGGCCATCAAACAGGAATGCGGGTTTCCGCATCGACTCAAAAATCGAATCGAAGCTGGCGTCCTTGAATTCATCCCATTCGGTCAACACCGCGATCGCATGGGCGCCTTGGGCCGCGTCTTCGCAGCTGGTGGCCACTTTGACATTTTCGTCGATCAGCTTGCGATTGCACTCGGATAACGAGCCATCATTCGACGCCATTAAGTAACCCAGCTCCATTTTGATTTTGGCAAGATCTACCTTGGGGTCGTAGATCGTCAGCTTGGCTCGTTCTTCCAAAAGGTCGCGGCAAACGTAGATCGCGGGCGATTCTCGAGTGTCGTTGGTGTCTTTTTTGAACGCGAATCCCCACACGGCAATCTCTTTGTCGGAAACCGTGTTGAACATGGTTTTGACAATCCGAGTCGAGAAACGTCGTTTTTGGTAGTCGTTCATGATCACGACTTGTTCCCAGTAGCCAGCCACTTCATCGAGTCCAAAATGGCTGCACAGGTAAACCAAATTCAAAATGTCTTTTTGAAAGCAGCTACCGCCAAAGCCCACCGACGACTTCAGAAACTTGGGGCCGATTCGCGAGTCCGTACCGATCGCGTTGGCCACTTCATCCACGTCGGCGCCGGTCGCCTCGCAGAGCGCACTGATCGCGTTGATCGAAGAGACGCGTTGAGCCAAGAAAGCGTTGGCAGTCAGCTTCGATAATTCGCTGCTCCAGAGATTCGTTTTGATGATGGCATCGGGAGCGACCCAGCGGCCGTAAATGTCTGCCAAACGATCAATCGCCGCTGGTGACTCGCCGCCAATTAAAACGCGATCGGGATCCAACAGGTCTTCGACAGCGGTTCCTTCGGCCAGAAATTCTGGGTTGGACAGAACATCAAAGGTTGCTTGGCTGTTACCCGAAGTGCTCAGGATCCGTTTGACTGCTTCGGCCGTGCGAACGGGCAAAGTTGACTTTTCGACAACGATTTTATGACCGGTGGAAGACTCGGCGATTTGCCGAGCACATTTTTCAACGAACTCTAGGTTCGCGGCTTTCCCGGCGCCGATTCCGTAGGTCTTTGTCGGCGTGTTGACGGAGATGAAAACGATATCCGCTTTGGCGATTGATTCGGATACGTCAGTCGTAAAGTGCAGGTTGCGACCTCGGGCCTCGGTCACGATCTCGGTCAGGCCAGGTTCGTAAATGGGAAGGTCGTCGCTATTCCACGCGGCAATTCTGGCTTCATTTATGTCGACAACGCGAACTTCAATATCCGGACATTGCTTGGCGATCATGGCCATCGTTGGTCCGCCGACGTAGCCTGCTCCAATGCAGCAAATGGTTGTAGAGGGATGATTATTTGACATGAAAATGGGTAACGATCAAAAAGTGAAATGGATGACTGGAATGCGATGGAAAACCAGAAATTGTTTAGTAAAACAGGGTCTATGGAAAATAAACCACTGTATCAGAGCCTCGATTATAATTGCCCGATTGCTGCCGAGTAGAGCCTAATCGGAAACTATGTCCCGAGGTTTTTTGCTCTGCCCCGCTAACCAACATCTGCTAGGTCCAAGGCATGGCCATAACGGGCAAAAACCAATTGCCGCAAACGGTTTAGTTTGGTGTCAGCGAGCAGGGGGTCGTCTTCGACCAATTGCCGTGCCTGCTGTTGGGCTTTGGTTAAGATTTCACTGTCGCGGACCAGATCTGCAATCATGAGCGGTGGAAAACCGCTCTGCTGCGTGCTGAAAAGGTTGCCAGGACCGCGAATTTGCAGGTCGATTTCGGCCAGCTCAAAACCGCTGCTCGTTTCCGCAAATGCAGTCAGTCTCTGGTTTTCGGCTGGATTGTCGTCACTGGCAAACGCACAAACATAACCTGCATGTCGCCCTCGGCTTACTCGTCCTCGCAATTGATGCAGCTGAGACAATCCAAAGCGTTCGGCCGATTCGATCGTCATAATCGTTGCATTGGCCACATCGATTCCAACTTCAATGACCCCTGTGGCGACCATCACTTGAGTTTCGCCCGAGTTGAAATCGGCCATCGCTCGTTCTTTTTCTTCGGGGCTCTGACGGCCATGCAGCAGGTCCAGTCGAAAGTCAGCCAGCGGGCCGTTGGACAAAGATTCGAAAAGTCTTTCGGCGCTGTTCAGATTCGATTCGTCATCAGAGTCAACCAACGGGGCCACAACGAAACCTTGTCGTCCCTCAGTAATTTTCTTGCGAAAAAAATCCCACCATTGATCACGCGATTGATTGGTGCCCAAATACGTGTTGACGTTTTGCCCGATGCCGCTGGTTCGCGCGAGAACCGAAGTGTCCAAATCGCCAAAAAGCGTCATCGAGACCGTCCGAGGAATCGGAGTGGCGGTCATGACTAAATAGTGTGGATCGTGGTTGGATTGCTTGAGCACCGCTCTTTGTTTGACGCCGAACTTGTGTTGTTCGTCGATCACGACCAAGCCAAGTTGATGGAAATTAAGCTTGGACGCGACGACGGCGTTGGTCCCAATGACGATGTCAATTTTGCCGGATTCAATATCGACCGAAATTGATTTCCGTTGCGACTTTTTTAAACTGCCTGTCCACAGGGCCAAGTTGACTCGCGACTGTTTCAGTAGCTTGTTGAAAGTTTCGAAATGTTGTCGAGCAAGAATTTCGGTGGGTGCCATCAAGGTCGCTTGATGCCCGTTGGCAACGGCGATCAACATGGCACAGATGGCGACTACTGTTTTTCCACTACCGACTTCCCCGTGTATCAATCGATTCATTGGGAATGCTTGTCGCATATCAGCGGCAATTTCAGCTAATACGGTTTGCTGAGATTCGGTGAGCTCGAAAGGCAATCGGCCCAAAATTCTAGCGCGAATTTTTGGGGTCATTTCTAGTGGAACGGAAACGTTCTGAGTGCGAACACGATGTCGGCGGATGGCCAACGCCAGTTGCAACACAAACAATTCTTGAAATACCAATCGCGAACGAGCGATGTCGACTTCGGGTTGACTGGCGGGCGAATGAATCTTTCGGATGGCCTCGCCAATGCCGCAGACTTCAGCTTGTCCGCGGATTTGTTCCGGGAAAGCCTCTTCCACCATGTCGGTGTAGTGGTCGACAGCGGCCGCAACGATGGCTCGCATCTGCCGTTGGTTTAGACCTTCGGTGAGCGGGTAGATAGGCGACAGACCTTGCGGGACTCCTTCGGCTTGGTCGGCGTCCAGCCAGACGGTTTTTGGATGAGTCATCTGAAACCGGCCGCCAGTAAGTTTTGCTTTGCCGCGTAATAGTACTCGCTGGCCCGGTTGGAATTTTTTTAGCAAGAACGATTGGTTGAACCAGACGGCTCGCAGAAACTGCGAATCTTGCCGGAGCAACACGTACAAAATATGTTTGCCGTTTCCGGCAATCGATTGATCAATGTCGGTGACCGTTCCAATGACATTAGCCAGCTGATCGTGTTCTAGGTCGGCGACATGGTCTTGTTTGGTAAAGTCTTCGTAGTCGCGTGGAAAAAAGAACAGCAAATCCGCGGCCGTGCGAAGGCCAAGTTTTTCCAACAGCGCAGCCCGATGCGGCCCGACGCCTTTTAGAAATTGAAGTGGCTCTGAAAGCATGGTGCGGCAAACAACATGAGCAGCGGACGTTGACTCGATAACTCAACTCGTATGCCAAATTATAGGCCAAGTCCGCTCAGCAACCACCGCTATCGAATTAAGCTTCTATCGGCTTGGGCTTCTACCGTCGACGTCGGCGGCTTGCGGCCAACGCAACCAAACCAAAGCCAACCAGCATGCTGGAGGGTTCGGGAACGGCGACGACTGTCAAGCTAAATGTGTTTGTGCCATCAGTACCGAAAAGAGCGTCGTCAATCGGAGCCGAGTTGCCACCAGAACCGAGAAACCAATTGTTATTTTCAGTGTCAGTGTCGCTGGCCGTAAATACTGTCGGCCCTTCAGCATTGGCAACGATCTCAAAATTACCCAACAGAATTTGTGACCCCGTTGGGGTGAATGAAAATGCTTCGGCGTCCCAATCAATCGAATCGCTCGTAAAACTTGATGACCCGTTGGGGTCATTTTCAAAAGGGAATTCCAACGCAGCATCGGTAATGCTTGAAAACATCGTGTCGGCTTCTAAAAGAAACTCAAACGATTGCAGCCCATTCGCGGTAACGGGGCCGTTAATCTCTGAATCGGTTAGGTAGACCCCGATGGTTGCCGTATCGTCTTCGAGCAGCCTAATTTCCGTATCAAAACTGGCTCCCTCGTCGATCGAAAATTGAATCGCCAAATCGGCTTTGGTTTGAGAGATCGGAAAAAGCCCAAGCATCAGGGCGACAGGCATTAGCGCAGCAATTCGCGCAGAAGTAGAGACATAACTCTTCATGATCATTCCTGAATCGTAGAAGTAAGTGTGAGGCAGTTAATGAGTTGCCGACCGGCCATGGTGGAAGTGGTTTGGCCTGTTTGATCGACGAACTCCTAGGGAGCAGTATAGGTTCGCGAAATCAAGGACGCCAGAATTTTATTTTGTGATCCAACGATTCAGCAATTTCTATTTGCTATCAC
>CAZROJ010000033.1:24080-29002 GCA_964601665.1 uncultured Pirellulaceae bacterium | reverse complement strand
TCACATCTCACATCTCACATCTCACATCTCACATCTCACATCTCACATCTCACATTTCACATTTCACATTTCATATTTCATATCCCACATCTCATATCTCATATCTCATATCTCAAAATTAAAAATCTGCCTTCCGACTTCTAAAATCCCAGATCTGACTTCTCAGATCTAGAACTGCCACTGAGCCAACAACCGCCTCGATCTCTGCTCACTCGCCTTCACCTCCCCCATCCGCCGTTCCTATCCACCTCCCCCATCCACCTCCCCCATCACACTGTCAGACATAATCGCTGGCCACCTCCGAATACGTGTCGTCTACCGATTCCGCCACTTGCAAATCAAACCGATAAACTTGTTTGCAGTTTTCGCGACGCAATAAAACCACTAGCCGATTCTCCGGTGACATCGAGAATTCGGCAAAATAAGTCTGATTGCCCGAACGCAACGCCGCCGCTCGATTATTGTGATGAATTACCTCGAATCGCTGCTTCGCTGGCAAAATCGACCAAAACGATTTACCGATCTTAAATTCTCGAACTTCGTCGTTATTGGCCGTCGGATTTCCATTTAAAGAAACGTTCTCAATTTTGTGCTTGCCGATTGGGAGTTGAAATGACACAGGTACCTCAGATCAAAAAATAAATGCACAACCAAACTTGATTGCTGCCTCAATATCAAAGCAAATCAATTGCCAAACCCGTCGATTGCCGCAAACACCGTAAAAACCCGTGTTTTTGCCATAAAGCCAAACTCGCGAACTCTCATTTTGAGACAAAGCCCTCCAAAGCGATCAATTTTCGAACATCCCCTCGGTTCCAATCCACCACTTTAATAACGTTCAAAACGTTCGCCGAATGCAAGTTTTCTCAATTGAGCTCAATCCGTTAAACCCTCTCCGACCGCTCGGTTCATTGCCTTGACAAGTCCTCAGCCAAGCGACGAGGCTTCGATCCAACTGACACGACCATTGGCTGCTTTTCCGGGCAGCCGACCGACAAGCAAAACGAATCCGCTGCGGTTCGTCCAAACCAAACAGTCACAATCGATGCTAACACTTTCCAACACCGACCGATCCTGGCCGATCCCAACTCGCCCTTGGGTGATGAAGATGCACTGGCACGATTTGTTGTTCATGCATCACCGCGTCGACGCGGAACAACTTCGCAAGCACATTCCCGAGCAACTAGAAATTGACACCTTCGATGGCTCGGCCTGGATCGGCGTCGTTCCCTTTCGGATGACAGGGGTCGCCCCCCGGCTAGTTCCTCCGATGCCTTGGCTTTCAAATTTCCCCGAGCTAAATGTTCGCACTTACGTCACTTTAAACGGTAAGCCGGGTGTTTGGTTTTTCTCGCTGGACGCAACCAACCCGCTGGCGGTTCGCTTCGCTCGGCGGACGTTCAATCTAAAGTACATGGACGCCGAAATTGAGTTTCGGCGTAAAGATTGCTCGTGCGATGGAACGTGGATCGGTTACAAATCGATTCGAAAGCATCGCGACGAGCCACCGGCGGTGCTGGACTGCGAGTACCGACCGATCGGAACGCCTTTTCGAGCCGCCGAAGGTTCGTTGGAACATTTTTTAACCGCCCGATATTGCCTCTATTGTTGCAATAACAGGGGCGTAATTTATCGCGGCGAAATTGACCATGAACCGTGGCAGATCCAAAACGCTCAGGCCATCATTAACGAGAACACCATGTTCAATGGGCTCGATTTAATTCTTGATGGCAATTCTCCCGTCCTCCATTACGCAAACCACGTTGCGGCTCGAGCTTGGACGATTCAACCCGCTTAGATTCAACCCGCTTAGATTCAGCCCGCTTGGATCCAACCCGCTTGGATTCAACCCGCGTAAGCTGGACTTGCCTTGGACAATTTGGCGGTTCGAGCCTTTCGGATGTTCGGTTTTGATACCAACCTCAGCTACAAAGCAGCCGCGGATGATCTATAATCGAGGACGTTGTTTCATAAACCAAATCCCGCAACGACTTCGATGGCAAAAATTCATGACGCGAGCGGCGTCAAGCTCCACCTGTCTCAACCTCACGACCTTTCGGGCGATTGGGTCGGGCAGGGCGAAATTCTCAAGCAAGTCCTGGCCTGCTGGCTAACGGTCAACGAAGCCGATATGCCGCTGACGCCTCGGCTGGTCGGCCCGCCGGGCATCGGCAAAACCGCATTGGCGATGGCGGCCGCCCAAGTCCGAAAGCAACCGCTGTACATCTACCAATGCACCGCCGACACGCGACCTGAAGATTTGCTGGTGACGCCGGTGTTGGCCGAAAGCGGAAAAATCGCCTATCACGCCTCGCCGCTGGTCACGGCCATGATCGAGGGAGCCGTTTGCATTTTGGACGAAGGCAACCGGATGAACGAAAAATCGTGGGCCTCGTTGGCTCCGCTGCTGGACCATCGGCGATACGTCGAATCAATTGTGGCCGGCGTTTCTGTTTCGGCTGATCCAAATTTTCGCTGCGCCGTGACGATGAACCAAGATGAATCGACGTTCGAGATCCCGGACTATATTTTGTCTCGGCTGCAACCCACGTTGATGCTTAAGTTCCCCAACCGCGACGACGAAAAAGCAATTCTTAAATACCACCTGCCATTTTGCCCCGACGACATGCTGGCGATGACGGTCGATTTTTTGCAAAACTCGCATGACCTGCGGCTGGACTTTTCCACTCGCGATGGCATCAACCTGTTGCGTTTTGCGATGAAACGGATGACGCAAGAATCCGAACATCCGATGTCGGCTGATGCCGCTTGGGCCGAAGCTCTGGAAATGTGCTTGGGGCCGGAAGCCAAAGATCTGGGCCGCCTGTCGGAGCAGAAAAACCAAACACTCGGCGGCCAAGCCCTACCGATGGGCTTCGGCGATTTCTTTTTTGCTCCTGAAGATCCGCTGCACCCGGAATCCATGGACGACGATGATCTAGAGGGGCTTTACGAAGAAGACCCAGATCTCGATCCCGACGACGATGAAAGCGACTACTTTTGATTCCTGACGTATTAAAAATCGGTCCTCGCGTGATCGCCGCTCCCATTATCCATGGCAGTGGCGACTTTGCATGGGAAGTTCGTCGGTTGATGCTCACGCACCAATTCGACTGCGTTGCCGTGCCGCTGCCGGGCTCGTTTCAAGCTCCGGTCGAACAATCGATTCTGTCACTGCCAACGCCCAGTGCCGTTTTTCAAAAGGACCCGATTGCCGCCGAAAATAAAACGTGGACGCCCGAAAGCGAACGCGAAGAATCCGACGACAGTCCCGATTTCAGCTCCAGCAGCTACGTTCCGATCGACCCGTGCCAGCCCGTGATCGCAGCCATTCGCACGGCCATGGGCGATCACATTCCCCGACGTTTCATCGATCTTGAAACCAGCCCGTTTCAAACCCATTCGCGTGTTTTGCCCGACGGTTACGCGTTGAAGCAGCTGAGCCTTGAAAAGTTCGCGGCGGCAGTCACGCCCTTTTTGCAAGCTCCTGACGATCCTCAATGGCGAGACCGAATCGACCATATGGCTTGGCAGCTTCGCGAACTTTCGATCGATTTCCAAAACATTTTGTTCGTCGTCAGTGTGCTGGATTGGCCTTGGGTCCGCCAAGCGTTTCATTCAAAAACGTTGACCTGCCCGACGGGAAACTCAGTCGAACAGCCGATTCGCTGCCAAGTCCGCCAAGACAGCTACTACTTTTTGCTGGGCGAACTGCCGTTGATCACCGGCATGTACGAAACGGCTCGAGCGGAGCTGGAGGACGATGCGAACCTTTCGATCGATGGAGTCAAAGAACTTTTACTCGAAGCCCGCGACAGCTATTTAATCGAGTACAAAAATCGAGCCCGAAAGATCACGCCAAAATTACTCAGCCAATGCCTGAAGTACGTTCGCAATTTGACGTTGATCGACAATCGTTTCACACCGCAGTTGACCACGATCGTAACGGCCGCTCAGCAAGTCGCCGGCGATGGGTTTGCACTTTCGGTTTTGGAATGTGCCAAGGAATATCCGTTTTCCAACGAATTGGAATTGCCCGAGGTGGGTCTGTCGATCGATCAAGTTGCCTTTCCCGACGGCGAAGTCTTAAACGCTTCCAGTCGTTTGCCTGGGCCGCCGGTTGTGATGTCTGAAATTCAATTGATCCCTAAGCCGGACGAAGATCAAACGAGAGACTGGCAGCAAAAATGGAATCCGCATGCGCAGTGCAGCTGGCCGCCGGAAGATAATTTGATTGAAAACTTTCGGCAGTCTGTTTTTGATCGAGCCCAAGAGATCTTGGGCGCTGACCTCGCTCAAACCGAAAAATTCACCACCAGCGTGAAAGACGGAATCGATATCCGCGAAACCGTTCGGCATTGGTACGACGGCGACATTTACGTCAAAGTTTTGCCGCCTAACCGTGGCCGTATGGACTGTGCTGTGATGCTATTTGACACGCCGGCCGACCCGCGCGAGTACGGTTGGCGGACGACTTGGTTTGCCGAGCATCAAAACGAATCGACGCTGGCCTTTTTTGCTACGAACTTTGCCGACCAGCCCGTCGGACCGGGAATTTGCCTTGCTAATTACGGCGGAGCGATGTTTCTATATCCGCCGGTTGCGATTCCTGACATTTGGCACGACCCGCGACTGGAGTTTGCCACGACGCTGGAAGAACAAATCATCGGTGCCGCCTGTTTGCACAGCCAATGCCCACACATCGCCTTGCTCAGCCCCGCCGCTCCCGGTCTGGCGTGGCGACAGATTGCCAAAAAGTTCAAAAAGAAGCTGGTCCATTTGCCGCTCGCCCGTTTCAGCGACTCGACCGTCCAACAGCTTCGCATGGTCCACGTGCTCAACGGCAAAGACGTTCGCAGCTACGCCGCCGATTTCATTCGCCGAGTATAAAGCTCACCGGGACACCCGATCGACCGTCGAGC
>CAZROJ010000033.1:18438-23980 GCA_964601665.1 uncultured Pirellulaceae bacterium | reverse complement strand
CGACGACGTCAACGGCCTTTTGTTGCCGCGATGGCCCCAAACCTGCAAGCCGAGGAATCGAAGCATGGAAAAGTTAGAAATCTTTCACTCGTTAGTCAACTTGGCTGCCGCCGACAACAAATTCACAGACGAAGAAATTCAATTTTTGGTTGAACGAGCCGAACGCTGGAACATCCCGACGTCCGAATTCGAAACCGCTCTGGCCGGGTTATCCGAAGGCACTTTGGAAGTCACAGTTCCCGAATCGCACCACGATCGAGTCGTCTTGCTCAAAGAGATGATCCGTCTGATGGCCATCGACGGAGAAATGAGCGACACCGAAAAAAGCCTCTGCGCCGCCGCATCCGGCAAAATGGAATTCACCAGTCAACAGTTCTCACAAATCCTCGACGAAGTCATCGGTGAAGGGGACTAAAATTCAATTCGACGACCGATTCCGTTGTCCACCACGTTCAAATTCAATTAAGTCGCCTGCCAATGCTCAACAACAAAAGCGCTTTGGTTACACTTTGGGCGGCCTTCGGATTTAAATCTTACACCATCGATAAAAATATGATTTTGAAGACGCTCCTGATCGTGCTGTGTTGCCTTTGGATCTTCGATGCCCAGCCAACGTGTGCTGTCGTGGCTCAACAGTATCAAGAACAAGACGGCCTTGTTGTGATCGAGGCCGAGAAGACTCGGTCGCCGTTGGGACAGTGGACCAAAAGTAAATCGCTGCGTGGATACACGGGTGATTCCTATCTGGAGTTTAACGGCAACCAGCCTCAACCGGGACCAGCGAATTCGCCGCTGGCTTATCGTTTCAAAATTAACAAGCCCGGACTCTATTACCTGCATCTTTTGTGCGCCGGCGAAAATCAAAAGATCGATGGCCAACCACTTACCGACGTCGCGAACGGTTGCGATGTCCGAGTTGCAGGTGAATTCAGTCCGGGGCCGAAAGCCGGAAACAAACATGGAAACGATGCACCGCTGGTAACGCTCAAAAAAGACACCCCGTTTTTCGGCGGTGATGATCGAGCGTTCACGTGGGCGTCAGGAAATCGCTTGGACAGCGGCGGCGATCGGAACAAACGAGTGGCCGTTTACAACTTTGCGGCCGGGCAAACGTATTCTTTGGTCATTTCCGGCCGCTCCCAAGCTTTCAAACTCGATCGCATCGTTTTTCGCCACCGAAAAGTCCACCCTAACTCGGCCGAAAACCGCGGCGCTCTTGAGACGCTCGCCGAGCCCCCAAAAAAGCAAGGCTCCGATCGCATCAAGCCGCCACAAGGTCGCGTCGCGGTCGTGGCCGACGGAAACTCGCCCGACCCCGATGACATCGGTGCCACGGCGGTGATGCTTGGATTGCTCCAAGCCAACCAATTAAATGAACGCCTGGTTCACCTGTCGCACTCGTGCGACTTAAAGCCGAGCAAACGAATCTCAACCGAAGACGAAAAACGACGGCAGCAAAAACTACAACAGATTTGCGACGAGGGCATCGCTCGCTTTGGCCCTTTCAAAAATCTTGCCGCTCACTTTAACTGTCGCACTCAACGTCAAGCCGCCATCGACGATTTGGGTGACGCGATCGATCAGTCGACGGCCAGCGATCCGCTCTGGATTCTGGCAGCCGGCGAGCCGGACATCATCGGTTTTGCATTAAAAATTGCCGACCCGCAGAAAATCAAATGGGTACATGTGATTTCGCATCATCCCGCCAACGACAATTCAGGCGACTTTTTCAAGTGGCAGCAGATTCTCGATTTTGGCGTCCAAGAACATCAAATTGGCGATCAAAACATTGGCTTACAAAGCAAAATTTCGGCATGGAATTGGGCGAAGACGCATGCCGACCCGAACATGCAGTGGATCTGGCAACAGCTGAGTTACGCCGAACAAGATGGCGTCGTCAAATTTCAAACCAACAAATTCGACTGCTCCGACGCCGGACTGCTCTACTGGTGGATAACGGGCGCTAATCAAAACGGCAACCGAAATGCCACGCCGACCGACATTAAAAAACGGCTTACGACCACGCCAAAAACGGGGCCGCGAACAGGCGATGCAAACGAGCCAACACCAGCTGCAACCACCGCCGACGATCAAGCTCAAAATCAACCGATCGGCCAACCGCTTGGCCAAGCGCTTGGCCAGTCGCCAGCAACCAAAACAAACGTTTTGATTTTTCACATGGACGACTTGCGGCCGGAACTCGGTTGCTACGACGCGGACTACATCAAGAGCCCCAACATTGACGCGTTGGCGGCCCAAGGAGTGCTCTTTCAACGTGCCTACTGCCAACAAGCTCTCTGCGCTCCATCGCGAATCAGCATGATGTCGGGAATGTATCCCGACACGACGGGCATTTACGATCTCTGGACTCCCATCACCAAAGTCATGCCCAAGGCCGTGACGATGCCTGGCTACTTTAAAAAACGCGGCTATCAAACGCTGTCCTTTGGCAAGGTGTACCACCACACGCGTGATGACAAAGACAGCTGGACGGTGCTGCAACCGAAACACCCGGTCATCTACGCCAACCCAAAGACGATCGACGCCATCGCCCAGCGTCGCCAAGCAGGCCAAGCCAAAGGCGTGGGCGTTTCGGAATTGCGAACCTTAAGCAAAGGTCCTGCGTTTGAGAGTTTGGACGCACCCGATAACGCTTACCCGGATGGAAAAACGGCTCAACAGGCGATTGATGCGCTAATCAAAAGCGATGGAAAACCGTTCTTTATGTGCGTCGGCTTCACCAAACCGCACCTGCCTTTCGCGGCTCCCAAACGATACTGGGACCAGTACCAACGCGACGAATTCGACGTTCCCGAACGAAAGCTGGCCGACGGCACGCCAACTCTGGCCATCACCAAGTGGGGCGAACTTCGCAACTACCGCGGCATTCCCGACCAAGGCCCGCTCAGCGACGACCTGACCCGACAATTGAAACACGGTTACGCGGCCAGCGTTAGTTTCGCGGACGCCCAAGTTGGCAAAGTCCTGGCGGAACTCGACCGCCAGAACCTTCGTAAAAACACCATCATCGTTCTCTGGGGCGATCATGGCTACAAGCTGGGCGACTACGGTCTGTGGTGCAAACATACGAACCTTGAGCTCGATGCGCGAGTGCCTTTGATCGTTTCGGCCCCCGGTTTCAAGAGCAACGTTCGGACTCAGTCGCTGGTCGAAATGGTCGATCTGTTCCCGACTTTGGCGAAGCTAAGCGGCGGCGACATCCCAGCCACTTGCGATGGCAAAAGCCTTGAACCGCTGTTGAAAAACCCGGAACAACCGTTTCGCGATTACACAGTCAGCCAATATCCGCGTGGCACAAAAATGGGATACAGCCTTCGCGATTCCCGCTGGCGATACACCGAATGGATCCACACCCAAACCAAAGAGATCGCCCTGCGTGAACTCTACGACCACCAATCAACTCAGCGCCCCAACCAAAACCTTGCCAAACAACCAGAACACGAAAAAGTCGTCGCTCGGCTTTCAAAACTTTTGAACGCGCGGCAACGGCTCGAAAAACTGGATAACAAAAATAGAAGTACCAATAGCAGCAGAAGCCAAAAATAAAACCGCCAACCGTATCAACCCGCGGCGTAAAATTGTTTTGTCCGCCCACTAAAACGAAAAACGTACGATGCCCCATTTAAAAACTACCTGCACTTGTATTGCTTGGCTGCTGTTCGCCCTGGTCTCCAATTTGGCTCACGCGGACGAACCGATCGTTCCGCCCCAAGGCGGTCAAGACCTGTTGGCGTTCGACAAGGACGCGGGAATCAAATTTCGAAAATCGAACGTTAAAGCTCAGGCTTCATGGATTTCGATTTCCGACATGCCTTTTGAGAACACCTATCAAGTCAAATCGGACACGCGTTATTCAAAACAAACCAACGCTCAGGTGATTGTTCCGATTACGGGGTCGTTCAAAAAAGGCGACACGATTTTGTTTTCGTTTTGGATGCGTCGCCCTCGAGCCGGCGGTCAACCGAACAATGCCACGTTTCGTTTTCGCAGTGCCCCGGACAAAAAAGTCTTCGAATACAAACTGTCGGCCTACCGCGATTGGAAACAGCACGTCCGATCGTTTGTGGCAACGGCGGACTCCACGCCGGAAAAATCGAGCATCCAAATCCTCTTGGGCGAAGCGGGACAAATCGCCGAAATTGCGGATTTTCGGCTGATCAATTACGGCCCCGACTACGACATCAAAACGTTGCCTCGATCGACCGTTGACTACAAAGGCCGCGCCCCCGACGCTCAATGGCGCAAGGACGCTTTGGCTCGTATCGAAAAAATTCGCAAGGGCGATATTAACATCGAAGTCGTCGACGCCGACGGCAAACCGGTCGCGGGTGCCGCAGTTCGTGTTCAGATGCAAAAGCACGCGTTCGGGTTTGGCAACGCGGTGAACGCGTATCTGGTCGGCGCTCCCGAAAGCGATTTCCCTTACACCAAAGTCCGCAGCGGAAAGAAATTTACCTCGTCATGGCAGGATGCTCAGCAATACCGCGAAGTGCTGAAGAACCATTTTAGCTCGGTCACGTTCGAAAGCGAATTGCGGCCGCACGTTTGGATCAAGCAGATGAAGGGCGTCCGCGATGGCAAGCGTCTACGCGAGGTGATGGCTGACCATGCCGTTCCATGGCTGCAGAAAAACGACATCGATATTCGCGGGCACTATCTGGCTTGGGCTCCGATGGATTTTAACGCGATCGAAAAGGAATTTGTGGGCGATCCCGCAGGTCACCGCAAATGGCTCTGGAACCACATGGCCGACGTGCTGCCCAAAACCAATAGCTATGTGACCGAGTGGGATACGATCAACCACATTATTGGCTGGGGTAAGCACACGTATGAAAAAGAATACGGCAGCCCCGAAATTTATGCCCAGATCATGCAGGAGGCTCGGCGGCTGGCCCCCGATGCAACTCACGCGATCAACGAAGGCAAGATTTTACCCGATGGCTACAAACGAAAACCCTACAAACGCATTGTCGAATATCTAAACGAACAAGGCCAACCCGCCGACGTGGTTGGCTTCATGGCTCATTTTGGTCTCACGTCGTTGACACCGCCCGAAGAGCTGTTGGACGTCTACGATGACTTTGCCGAAGTCGCGCCGCGGTTGCAGCTGAGCGAGCTTGACGTCGATGCGGGAGATGATGAACAGTTGCAAGCGGACTATTTACGCGACGTGATGATCGCTTCGTTCAGCCATCCCAAGTTTGTTTCGATCATTCAGTGGGGATTTTGGGAAGGTGCTCATTGGAAACCGGCCGCGGCGCTGTGGCGTCAGGACTGGAGTTTAAAACCAGCCGGTCAAGTCTTTGTCGATTTGGTGACCAAGCAGTGGTGGACGGATGCAACGATCAAGACCGATGCAGCTGGCAGGTCGAGCGTTCGCGGTTTCTTGGGCGACTACAAAATCTCCGTCGATTCCAACGGGCAAACAAAAGAGGTTGAATGTGTGGTCGTGCCCGGGAGCGTGAACATTCAAATCCAGTTGAAATGATTACCGGCAGAACCGATCAGAGACCACGCACAA
>CAZROJ010000033.1:14547-18338 GCA_964601665.1 uncultured Pirellulaceae bacterium | reverse complement strand
CGAAAAGCTAAAAACCCTTCTTCCTATCCCAACCCATCATCCTTGAGTGTCGTGATTCACCATCTTCTAAATTTCGGCTTGAACACATTACCACGGTCTTAGCGTTCAGTTCTGCCCCACTGGCCGCGATGAATAGTGAATTTAAAGCGATTTATCGCATTATCCGGCCGCTGTTAACTGAGCTCTATGCTCTTTTAGGCATTTTCCGCTTGTTTTTCTACTGTCGCTAAACAGCAAGCTTTTTCGAGCAAGTTAGGCTCGAATTTCAATTATCCTAGACGATACTACCACTAGGGGAGTTCAGGTTGCCCAAGCGTGTCTGGCGGACATTTAAATCCACCTTAGCCATTCGCTTATGAAACAACTGACAGTTCTGCTTCGGTGGGATACTTGTCTCGCAAATCGCGAGACACCGTTTCGGAACATTTTCACACCTCGACATTACTCACTTCGAAGAAAGACTAAACGATGAAAAAATTCTTTTTAATTGCTGCCGCCGCAGCAATGGTTTTGCCACAAACGGCGAGCGCTGATATCGTCGCTGGCTGGGACTTTTTCAATCAAGGAGAAGCCTCGGCAACGAACTCGGACACTACAACAACTGCTCAATTCCAAGCTACTGGTATTGCAGCAGAAGTTACTCGCCACAACATGACCCGATTCGCCAGCGGTCGTGGCTCCAGCACTGATGGAACCTTCGGTGCTATCGCAGGTCCTCCAACAGCGAGCACGGTGGGAACTGGTGTGGGCGTAAGCCTTGCAGCTGTGAATGGTAACTCTGGGTCGATCGCGTTCGGCATTACCAACAACACCGGCGCTGACCTCCTGTTCACGAGCTTTGATTTTGATGCCATTTTGTTCCGTGGCAACGGTGCTGCAGGCTTCGAATTGTTCCTAGGTGATATCGCCACTGGTACTTCGATCGGCTCCGGCACCGTGACCGCACGATCTAACTCGAACGCAGACTTAACAGGCGGCTCCGATCTTCACGAGGAAATTTCAGTTGACTTATCCGCCATTGATGCTTTCGTCGACGGCCAGACGCTGAACTTCGAGCTTTCGTTCACCGGTGGAGTACCAAATAGTGGTGGAAATGACTTGAACCTTGACAATATCGCGTTCTCAGCCTCCGCTGTTCCAGAGCCGTCTTCGATGGCTGTTCTTGGCTTGGCTGGCTTGGCGATCTTCACTCGCCGCCGCAAATAAGCCGCTTTGTTTGAACTATCGAACGATAGTTTGAATGCTTCGTCTATCCAAGATTTTGGGTAGCCGAAACAAGATTAAAATCAAAAATCGCGGCGAGCAATTACCTCGCCGCGATTTTTTTTTGGCCATCGCTAAATCCGCACACCTCAGCCGCCCCGTCGCTACCTCATGAGTAAATGAAACCGCAAGCACTCGCGTTCCGATTTTAATTTCGCTCGACTTGAAGACCGAAAACTCTTGGCCAGCATCGTCGTAGCCCCCGTTTCGGTCAGCCTGACCAGCGCCCAAGGTTCTTATCTTCAGTACGGCACCGATGGCGACAATTGGTTCAACGGCTCGGGGCTGTCCGATGCTTCGATTGTTGAATCCAACGACGCCGTCCCCTCGGTCTGGCCCGAGCACATTTCCGGCAACGGTGCCGATCGCGTTTCTCGCATCCGAGATGCCACAGAAATCAACACATTAACGTTTGAGCTGGGCAACAAATTCGATCTAACAGGAATGGTTCTTTGGAATAGTACCGAAGCGGCAAACGACGGCACTCCACGCACCAACCGCGGCTTCGAAAACACGCGCCTTTCCTATTCAACCGACGGCGGGAACACCTTCGCTGGCAACGACTTACTAACGTGGACCGACCGCGTGGCCGACGCATCGCCCAACCAAGGTTCGAATCCACCTTCCAACGCGGCAACCTTTGCGCCGGAAATTCAAATGCTGCCCAACTTGGTCCCGGGTGTCACCCACGTTCGCATGGAAGTCGACAACTTCACGCCCGGCGGCGCTGACAGAATCGTGATGGCTTCGGAGCTTCGATTCATCGGCGACGCGGTTGCTGAAACGGGTGGCGACGATACGGCGGTTAATTCCCAAGACGTTTTGGGCGTGCGGGCCAATCGAACCAGCCCCTTTGCTCCGGCTCAGATCGACAACCGGTTTGATCTGAACAGGTCCGGGGCCGTCGATTCGGCGGACGTGCTGATCGTTAGACGCAACCGCACGAACCCGTTCAACATGTTGGTCGAATTGTCGGCGGGCAGCGGTGGAGGCGGTAGTGCATTTAACAGCGGTTTTTCATCCGGCGACGACGGCTTGACTGACAATGGCAGTTCAGCTGCAGCAGTTACTTTGGCCGCTCCTGATTCAACAGAAACCCCTCAGCAGCCATTGCAGTTTCAGCGCAAATGCGTGATCGAATTGCCGACGCGTTCAAAAGCGATTCAAGAAAATCAAACTCCAATTGCACCTTTGTGGATGATCGATTTGCATTTCGAGGAAAAAGACGTGCTACCGTTATCATTCGAATTCGATTTTGAAACTGCGCGGATTTTGCAGGAAGTTGGCCGTGTTTCGCGTTTCGGGGTTGTGTAAAATACAGGCGGCGTTTGTTAAAGATTTTTTGTTCGCGATGATAAAAAATTATGATTCGAAGACTTTTTAACCTGCTGACTGACAACCGATGCGTCCCCAGTTATTCATCGCCGAACCGCCGCAATCGCCGGCCGGTTAATTTTGAATGGAACAAATTAGGAGAGCGTCGCCTGCTTGCGGCCGACGGTGGCTGGGTTGGCAACTACTATCAAAACGGCGTACCTGATGCCACGCCCGCGCATGTCCAACACGAAGCGTTGATTAATTTCGATTGGGGCGAAAAGTCGTTTCTGGATAACGTCAACGACAGCGATGGATCTTCGGCTCGATGGGAATCAAATTTACGCTCGGACCACTCGGCGACGCACCAGTTGATTTTTCGCATGAATGCGGATGACGGATTGAAGGTCTGGGTGGACAACCAAGTCGTGATTGATGCTTGGGATGGAGCCGGCGCGGATGAACTGGTCGCTGACGTGGCCTTGGTAGCTGACCAATCGACGCCAATTCCATCTGGGCTCGTTGAGACATCAATCAAGACGTCACCGAATCCGAAACGCTGTACGCCGAATTTTACTACCGCCGTCTTGGTACGTCATGGAGCCAGCTTCAGTTCAACATCCGTACGACCTCGCCCTTTAACGACTACGGCACGACCGAAGTAACGGCCAAAGGGTTTTGGCAGCGAGCCCAAATTCCGATCGCGATCGACGAATCGATTGCAGGTGCGTCGTCGCGAGTCGAAATGTTTTTGGGCACGAAGGTTGCCGAAGTTGAGATCGCGAATTTCCAAGTTAAACGCTTCGTCGAAAGCATTGGCAATGCGACGACCATTCTTCCTGCCGATGCCGGATCGCTGGCTGACGTTGACATTCGGGCGGGGCAGGGGACCTTTGCAACGTTTAGTGACCGAACTACTAACGCAGCCGAACAAGTGCCTTTTAACAATGTTCTGGTAGTTGACGTTAACACAACAGGATCGTTTCTGTCACAAATTCGGGCCGGCTGGCTGTCAGATTTTGACGTCGCCGAAAATTCATTCCTGACCGTGGAAACTTGGTTGAGAACCGACGATGCTCCGTTCAACGTGCGACTGCAATTAGAGCAATCACCTGCGGTTAATCGAAGAGTTTTCCGCGAAGACCTGTCGGTCACCAATCAATGGACAAAGCATGAATTTACCGTCACGACTCGACAAGCCTCAACGGCGGGCG
>CAZROJ010000033.1:6165-14447 GCA_964601665.1 uncultured Pirellulaceae bacterium | reverse complement strand
CGCCGATCTCAGGGGCCACGGTAAACATTGACCAAATCGAACACTCATACGGTTTTGGTAACATTTTAAAAACTGAATTCATCAGTGACATCGCGGGCGGACAAGCTTCTGATCCGGCTTCGCAGCGCCACGCCGCGATCGCTTCGCGTTTGTTTAACACCATCACCATCGCCAACGGTATCCGCTGGGTGCCTTGGACTCAAAGCCGTGCACGCGGTATCGACACACCCTGCAAATGGTCAACGAAGGCCAAACGATTGAACGAGTCGATATTCCACGCCGAACCGAGTACTACAATCTGATCGTTGACTTGCTGGCCGACGGCAAACCGGTCGAAGCGGTTGGCTTTATGAACCACTTCAATCTTGCGGAGGCTCCATCGCCGACTCAGTTCAACGCTTACTTGGACGAATTCGCAGCCTTGGGCCTACCGTTGGGCATGACCGAATTTGATATCGATTCAACTGGTACTGATTTACAAACGCAAGCCGATTGGTCGGAAGATTATTACCTGAATGTGTTCGCTAACCCGGCCACCGAATTCATCATTGGCTATGGTTTTTATCAACTGGCCCACTGGCGACACGACGACGGAGCTCATTGGTACACGTCCGATTGGGAGGCCAAACCCAATGGCGAGGTTTTCGTTGATCAAGTTCACCGCGAGTGGCAGACCAACACCACCGGTTCGACTCGTTTTGATGGCACCTATCGAACGATGGCCTTTGCGGGTCGGCAGCAAGTGACCGTTACCGTCGACGGCCAAACTTATCAGGCCATTGCCGAAGTTGACTCAAATGGCGGCATCGCAAATATCGCGATCGATCGGCCGACGGTTTTGGACGCTGGATTTAGAATCGAAGCCGAAAACTACGATGGCGGCGGCGAAGGCGTTGGCTACCACGACACCACGATCGGCAACACGGGGACAGATTTCCGCTCGACTGAAAATGTCGACATTGGCGCGAACACCGACAATGGCGAACCTGGATTTAACGTCGGCTGGATTCGCAATGGCGAATGGCTGCAGTACACGACTGACGTGGCCGCAGGGACTTTTGATATCTCAGCCAGAGTCACCTCCAACAACGCAAACCTCGGCAGTTTAAAATTCTTAATCAGCGATGGAAATAACTTCGTTGACCTCGGCACGATTTCCGTTGAACCAACCGGTGGATGGAATAACTGGACCACCGTTTCCTTGAACAACGTCGACCTCACTTCATTCGCCGGCGAAGATCGAGTGTTGCGAGTGGAAATGATCGGCGGCAATTTCAATTTGAACTGGATCGAATTTAGCCAAAGCGCCGCGGTGGAAGGACGCTACGTCTTTTACAACGATAGCAGCTTTGATGGCAACGACCCAACCGCCAATGCGAATGATGACGCCGCCATCGCTCCCGATAAAATAGCGCTGCTGCCTGGCGAACGGGCGACCTTTGCCAACTACACCAGCTATACAAACGGCATCAACGGCCTGTTCATCGACATCCAAGATATTGGAAACGCGGATGCTTTGTCGGCTTCCGACTTTATTTTGGCCACTGGCAACGGCAGCCGGGTCAGCGGAACTTTTTGAATCTCAAATGATAGATCGGGCCATTTTGCTGCCTCCGATCGCATCTCGGACAGTTGCTCAAGATGAATCGATGCGAATGCCCGTGAACAAGCCTCGACTCCCTGCGGCTCGCATACTCCCGGTTGAAAAAGTAACGGCAGCAAAGCCGAGCCAACATCTGGCAGCCGATCGAGGAACCGATCAAGTTGCCGATATCAACGCCAAAACTGAATCGAAGGACTTGACGCCAACGTCGGCGATTGACACAACTTTCGAAGACTACGACTCGCTCGCATCGATGATTAATGATTATCCCGAAACTCAAAATGCTCGCGGCTAACGCCGTCGGCTCACGCTTTGTGGGACAGACGCTCAGCTTGCTCGATCGCGCCCCATCGTTCTATATCGCCGGGGCAAACTCAACAACAAAAAAGCGAATCAGTGCCGGGCATGACCTACAATCACAAGCATGAAACGCGGACTGCTCCAAACCCAAAATGATATTGCTCGTTTTTATCTTCAGCAATTCGTTGGTATACTGATTGCTGTCTCATTTCGTTGCGACAATAAAAAACGTCGTTCGATAAAGTCGTGAGATAATCACTAAAAACTTTTAGCCCTTTGATGGTTTGGACAATGAAGCAATTAATGACTCTCCCGCTTGCCTTGGTCTTTGTACTTTCGAGTACCGTCGCCATGTTCGCTCAATCCATTCCCGCGCCTCATTCGTTGACGGTCGGCGACGGTTTCGTCAATCCGCTTGGTTTTCACGATGCGACGCCAACATTTTCTTGGTTGCTACCCGACGGAACCAAAAGCCAGTCAGCCTATCAAATCGTCATCAACAAAGGCGCTGAAAAATGGGACAGTGGCTGGGTTGAATCCGACCAATCCGTCTTGGTTCCCTATCAAGGCCAGCCGATTTCGTCGCGAGAACAAATCGATTGGAAAGTTCGATTCAAAGACGATGCAGGAAAAGAATCGAAGTGGAGCGAAACTGCGAACTTTGAATTGGGACTGTTGTCCAAAGCCGATTGGACCGCAAAATGGATTCGCCCGGCTGCCCCAGCCCCGGATGAAATCGAAAAAGTCGCGTTGTTTCGACGCCCTTTCAACATCGACGGCAAAATCAAACACGCTCGGCTGTACGTCACCGCTCGTGGCGTTTTTGAAGTCAAGCTAAACGGCGAAAAAGTGGGCCGAGACCATTTCGCCAATGGTTTTACTTCCTACGCGAATCGCCTTGATTGCGTGACCTACGATATTAAGCGGCAATTGAAGACCGGCCAAAATTCACTTGATGCGTTGCTGGGCTATGGCTGGTACGCGGGTCGTTTTGGCTGGCAAGGCCAACGGCAGGTCTACGGGAAATACCCTGAACTATTGCTGCAGCTGGAAATCACGCTTGAAGATGGCTCGCGGCAAACCATTGTTTCGGATGAAAATTGGCAGGGAACCATGGCCGGCCCCATACTTTCGTCCAGCATTTACGACGGCGAACATTTTGACGCCAGAAAAAACTGGTCCGACTTTCAACCGGTCAAATCAGAAGCCAACCTGGGTGACGCCCGAATCGTGCCCAAACCATTTTCGCCCGTTCGCGAAATCCAGACGCTGGCGACTCGCGAAATCTCTGAACCGGAACCCAATCGATTTGTATTTGACCTGGGCCAAAACATGGTCGGTTGGCCGCGGCTGAAAATCCCGGTCGCTAAAGACCAAACCGTCACCATTCGTTTTGCCGAAATGCTCAACCCCGACGGCACCGTTCATACTAAAAACTACCGAGCGGCCAAGTCGACGAATTCTTACACCGCCAGCAAATCGCAAGACATCGTTTGGGAACCGAAATTTACGTTTCACGGGTTTCGCTATGTCGAACTTTCCGGCTTACCCGAAGGTGTCAAACCGGCAACAGAGTGGGTCACCGGCGTGGTGCTGCATTCAGATATTCCAAAAATCGGCAACTTCGAATCGTCGCACGAAAAACTGAATCAATTGCAGAGCAACATTGAGTGGGGCCAGCGTGGCAACTTTTTGGACATTCCAACCGATTGCCCTCAACGCGACGAACGGGCCGGCTGGACGGGTGATGCACAAGCGTTTGGGCCGACGTCGATGTTCAATTTCGATTGCCGAGCGTTTTGGAAGAGCTGGTTGGATTCCATGCGTGATGACCAAAACAAAAACGGCAAAATTCCGCACGTCATCCCGGCTCTGAACAAACAAGGCGGAAGCCCGGGTTGGGTCGACGCGGCCACGTTTATTCCATGGGAGTACTACGTCCGCACGGGCGACAAGGAAGTGCTTTCAGACAATTACCAAATGATGACCAAATTGGTCGGCTGGTATCGTCGCCAAACCGTCGACGGCTTGATTCCAAAGATCCGAGGTTTCGGCGATTGGCTGCAGCCTTACGCCAAAGACCAACGCGGCGACACGCCTCATTCGCTGCTGGCGTTGGCGTTTTATGGTCGCAGTTGCCAGATTGTTGCCGACAGTGCCCTGATCCTTGGCAAGGCCGAAGACGCAACAAAGTTTGCCGCAGAAGCTGATTCCATTCGAGCGACTTTTGCGAAACATTACTTTGACGACAACGGAAAACTTCAGAACGCTCCCGAGACTCAAACGGCCTATCTGTTAGCGATCGCCTTTGATTTGATCCCGGACGCCAAAAAAGAATTGGCCACCAAAAATCTCGCTCGCCTGATCGACGCAGCCGACGGCCATCTTCGCACCGGTTTTCTGGGCACGCCCTACATCGTTAGCGTGATGGATCAAATGGGCCAACAAGACGTGGCGCTTTCATTGCTGTTTAAAGAAACTTATCCGTCGTGGTTCTATTCGATCAACCAAGGCGCAACGACGATGTGGGAACGCTGGAACAGTTATTCGAAAAAAGACGGCTTCAGCGGCGACAACATGAACTCGCTGAACCACTACGCTTACGGTGCCATCGGCCAATGGATGTACGAACGCATCGCCGGCTTGGCTCCGGATCCCGCCAAGCCGGGCTACAAACATTTCTTCGTTCGTCCGATCTTCCCGCAGCAGCTTCAGTGGGCGCGGGCCAGCTTGGAAACGGCTTACGGAACGGCCGCCAGTCATTGGAAACGTGACAACGGTACAGTCGTGCTAGAAGTCACCGTCCCCCCCAACACGACCGCGACGATCGAGTTTCCCGACGGACGCGATTCTGAAACAGTCGAAGCCGGAACGCATCGATTCGAAATCAAATAGCTGTACCGCAAACCAATCGACGGCTTTCTTCTGCGACCTGTCGTACCGACAACGCAAGTCGCAGAGGATTCTCAATAGATTTTTGCGGAGTTTTACAGCGGCGAATTTACGCGGACTAATTCCCGAGCTATCCTTAAGGCTCAGGCTCAGGCGGAAGCGGCATGGCTTGGATTGATCAAACCAATCGCCGCGCTAATCCGTCCCGTCCTAAACGTGCCAGCTTCGGAGAAATTGATGCCCGATACACGCCCTTTGATCGCCCGATTGTTTGCGATCGCGATCTTAATCTCAAGCTTCGTCCCGGTCACTGAATCGATTGCTCAAGAATCTGCGAATCGGCAACCGGCGAAACAATCGGAGCCAGATACAAAAAAGCAAGCCGCCAAAAAAACAAAAATCCAACCGGCTTTGGCTCAATCGATCGCTGACCAAACGACTTGGCGATCCGTCGGTCCGGCAAACATGGGCGGACGCATCACCGCGGTCACGGTTTATGAGAAAGACCCGAGCATCTGGTGGGCTGCGACGGCTTCGGGTGGTTTGCTAAAAACGACCAACAACGGCCGCACGCTCGAACACCAGTTCGACGACCAGAGCACGGTTTCGATTGGAGACGTGCAAGTCGCGCAGAGCAATCCGGACATCGTTTGGGTCGGCACCGGCGAATCGAATCCTCGCAATAGCGTCTCATGGGGCGACGGCGTTTACAAATCAACCGACGGTGGCAAGACCTGGAAGAACATGGGTTTGAAAAAATCCTTTCAAACAGGTGCCTTGGCCATTCACCCAGAGAACCCTGACGTAGTTTGGGTCGGAGCCCTGGGAAGACTTTGGGGGCCCAACGAAGAACGCGGCCTGTACAAAACAACCGACGGCGGAAAAACCTGGAACAAGGTTTTGTACGTTGACGACAAGACGGGCGTCATCGATGTTCAAATCGATCCGAAAAACCCAGACAACTTGTTGGTCGCGACCTACGAGCGTAAACGCGACGGCTTCGATGGCAACGATCCGGTACAACGTTTTGGCGATGGTTCAGGAATCTACAAATCAACCAACGGCGGCGAATCTTTCGAACGCATTACCGAAGGCTTGCCCAGTTGCAGAATGGGCCGCATCGGTTTGGACTATTTTGAATCTGACCCCAACGTGGTTGTCGCGATCGTCGAATCGGAAAAAATCGCCAAACGCCCGGAGAGTTCGCCTTACCTGGGTATTCGCGGCGAAAACGCAGACGTTGGAGCTCGCCTGACTAGCGTCACCAAAGGCGGTCCCGCCGAAAAAGGAGGCCTGAAAGACGGCGACATCGTTGTTTCGGTTGACGAAAATATCGTCATGTCTTACGAAGATTTTCTGGGCGAAGTTCGCAAGCATCAGGCTGGCGAAACCATTGCCGTTGTCGTTTCACGAGATCGCAAGGAAGTCGAAGTCGAAGTCAAACTCGGCAAACGCCCAAAGACTCGCCGAGCGAGCACACGAAACGAATTCACCGGTACGCTCGGCGGCCAAGCGGCCAACCTGCAGGGACAACAAGGCCCCAACGAAAACGATTACGGTGGCATCTATTTGTCTGAGGACGGCGGAACGTCTTGGAAGCGGATCAACTCCTTGAACCCGCGTCCGATGTATTACAGCAACATCCAAATCGACCCCGTCGACCGAAACAACATTTACGTTTGCGGGACAAGCCTTTACCGTTCCAAGGACGGGGGCGAAACCTTCACCGGCGATGGCGGATCCGATGGCATCCACGTGGACCACCACGCTCTCTGGATCGACAAACGCGACCCTCGCCACATGATCCTAGGCAACGACGGCGGCGTTCACGTCACTTACGACCGCATGGAGCACTGGGACCATTTGAACCATGTCGCGATCGGTCAGTTTTATCACGCTGGCATCGACTCCACGATGGACTACAACGTTTACGGCGGCCTGCAAGACAACGGCAGTTGGGGCGGACCATCGCGAGGCAAAGACCGATCCGGCCCCGTTAACTCCGATTGGTATCGCGTCGGCAGCGGCGACGGCTTTGTCACTCTGGTCGACCCCAAAGATCCCAATCAAATTTATTTTGAGAGTCAAAACGGCGGCATGGGACGCATCCACTTGGAAACCGGCGAACGAGGTTTTATTCGCCCGCGCCCGCCTCGTGGAGTCCGTTATCGCTTCAACTGGAAAACGCCATTCTTGCTTTCGCCGCACAATTCAAAAATGCATTACAGCGCCGGCAATTATGTCTTCCGATCCTTTGACCGCGGTAATCGCACACAAGCTATCTCGCCCGACATCACCAACACCTCGCGTGGTGCCGGCAGTGCGATTTCCGAATCAGCGGTACAACCTGGTTTGATCTACGTGGGAACGACAGATGGAGCCGTCTGGAAAACTCCGGACGGCGGAAAAACTTGGTCGCCGCTGGCCTACCAACCGGTCAAAGCCAAACCTGCCGACAAAAAGAAGGACGACAAACCCGCTGACAAGAAAAAGGACAACGCTCCCAAAGCCGATGGAAAAAAAGAAAAAGCCAACGCGGCCGCCGAGAAATCGGGCGATGCGAAAATGGACAATGCAAAGACCGACGATGCCAAACCAGTTGATTCGGCCAAATCAGCCGCTACGACTGATCTTGTCACCGGCAGTTGGACCGCCAACATGATCTCGGATCGCATTCCTGCAGGACGCGGTGAATTCAAACTTCAGCTGAAGCTGGACGGAGAAAACGTTTCCGGTTTTGTTGAATCGCGACGCGGAAAACAGGAGATCACGGACGGCCGGTACGATGCGTCGACCGGTGAAATTTCATTCGCGTTGGCTGGTCAAGGCCGACGTGGCCAAGCCGAGTATTCAGGGAAGATTGAGGGCAAGGAATTCACGGGCGAGCTTTCTTTCGCCCAAGGACGCGCAACCATTGATTTTTCTGCCGTCAAGGACGACAAGCCGCCAACCGCGAAAGAAAAAGCTTCCAACGAACTGGACCTTTCTAAGTTTTCAGCTCAATCAATCCGCCAAGCCATGATCGGCATGCTTCGCTTTGACGATCCAATTTCTGGCGAATGGGCAGGAGTGATCGAAAATGAAAACCTACCCGGCGGACGCATTGAATTCACGATCGAATTCAAGATGAACGACAAAAACGAATTGGCCGGTTCCATTGCCTCGCAGCAAGGCGACTCGGAGATCGTCAGCGGCACTTACAACGCCAAAACTAACAAGATCATTTTCGAAGCCGAGAATGATGACTTCATCGTCGATGTCGAAGCGGATGTTTCTGGCAAAACAATGTCCGGAACGATGTCCTTGAACGCCGGTGAACTCGAAACCGAATTCAAAGCGACCAAAAATGATTCGACACCTGCGACGGACGAGCCGATGAAAAAACTGGCTGCCAAGACTCCCGCCAACAAGGCGAAGCCCAGCAATGACGCTGATTCCGAAAATGAAAATCTCCCCAAACTGGAGAAACCAAAGTCCGAAAAAGCAA